>NZ_JBJHAO010000034.1:0-533 GCF_054051075.1 Blastococcus sp. SYSU DS0617 | reverse complement strand
CCGCACGTGCGCGAGCTGCTGCACGAGTTCGGCATGGAGGGCTGGCCGAAGACCTCCGGGGGCCGCGGCGTGCACATCTACGTGCCCATCCAGCCCCGGTGGACCTTCACCGACGTGCGCCGGGCGGTCATCGCCTTCGGCCGCGAGCTGGAACGCCGCCTCCCCGACCGCGTGACGATGTCGTGGTGGAAGGAGGAGCGCGGCGAGAAGATCTTCATCGACTACAACCAGATGGCCCGGGACCGCACGATCGCCTCGGCCTACTCCATCCGGCCCAAGCCGCACGCCCCCGTCTCGGCGCCGGTCGACTGGGACGAGCTCCCCGACGTCTCCCCGTTCGACTTCGACGTGCTGACCATGCCCGGCCGGTTCCGCGACGTCGGCGACAGGCACGCCGGGCTGGCCGAGCACGCCTTCGGCATCGAGCCGCTGCTGGAGCTCGCCGAGCGCCAGGCCACGGACGACGGGATGGGCGATCTGCCCTATCCGCCGGACTACCCGAAGATGCCGGGTGAGCCGATGCGCGTGCAGCC
>NZ_JBJHAO010000033.1:0-824 GCF_054051075.1 Blastococcus sp. SYSU DS0617 | reverse complement strand
CCGCCCGGCGCACGTCGGTGAAGGTCCACCGGGGCTGGATGGGCACGTAGATGTGCACGCCGCGGCCCCCGGAGGTCTTCGGCCAGCCCTCCATGCCGAACTCGTGCAGCAGCTCGCGCACGTGCGGCGCCACCCACACGGCGTCGGAGAAGTCGGTGCCCGGCTGCGGGTCGAGGTCGATGCGGATCTGGTTCGGCGACTCGACGTCTGCCTTGTCCACCGGCCAGGGGTGGAAGGTGAGCGTGCCCAGGTTGGCGCACCACGCGACGACGGCCACCGAGTCCGGCGCGATCTCGTCGGCTGCAACGTCATCGGACTGTCCAGGCGCGGAACCACGTCACCAGGGCGCGCCGCGCGCGGCGTGTCACGGGCCCGCTGTGATCGGGAAGCAGTGGGCCGCGATGCCGATGAGGACGACGATCGCTCCGGCGGTCCGGTAGCCCCACAACCACGCGGGAGCTGCGCTCGCCACCGTGTCGGGGTCGGCCTCCGCATCGTGGGTCTCGGCGGCCCACCGGGAAAACGGGCGGGCCGCCAGCATGAGAAGCAAGCCGGCGAGCACGATGAGCATGAGCGAGACCCCCTCGTAACGCAGAAGATGTCGACGTCGGGCGCCGGACCGCTGTGGATCAGCCCCTGTTGCAGGGCCGAGGGATCTGCAGCGGCACGTCGTGAGCGGCCGCTGGGGACGTTCCCGGTCCTGTGGGGCCTGATCGCCGCATCGTCAGGGGGGGGGGGGGGGGGCCGCCCCCCCCCGTGGGACGCCCGTTCCCACACCCCAACCCGCCCAGCGGTGTGTGGCACCACCATTTAAAACCCACAAG
>NZ_JBJHAO010000032.1:0-1720 GCF_054051075.1 Blastococcus sp. SYSU DS0617 | reverse complement strand
CACCATGATCGGTGCCCCGTCTGGGGGTGCCGGCGCAGCGTGTGGGGTGGTGCTCGAGGGTGGAACGCTGACCAGTTCGGCCGGCAGCTGCGGCTGCCCCTAGTACGGCGTCACGTGTGGCGTGTGGAACGGGGTGGTGGTGGGTGGCCGGTCGTAGGCACGCTGTTGGGTCCTGAGAGAGCGGGCTCGGCCGGGGTGGGAACGCCTTGGGTCGTGGACGTTGCTCTTGTGTCAGGGCCTTCCTGATCTCGTACCACCAGCCCTTGCGGGGTGTCTGGGTCGGCGGGGTTGTGTGGGGGGTGTCTGGTCGTACGTTGAGAACTGCACAGTGGACGCGAGCATCTTTTTGACTCTTGTTTTGTCGAGAGTTCTTGTAGGCCCGCACAGCGTTTCCTTCCGGGGACGGTGTGCGGTGTTTTTTGTGTGGCCAAGTTGTTAAGGGCACACGGTGGATGCCTGGGCACCAGGAGCCGATGAAGGACGTAGGAGGCTGCGATAAGCCTCGGGGAGCTGTCAACCGAGCGTTGATCCGAGGATTTCCGAATGGGGGAACCCCGCACCAGTCATGTGGTGTGACCCGCGCCTGAACACATAGGGCGTGTGGAGGGAACGTGGGGAAGTGAAACATCTCAGTACCCACAGGAAGAGAAAACAACCGTGATTCCGTGAGTAGTGGCGAGCGAAAGCGGATGAGGCTAAACCGATCGCATGTGATAGCCGGCAGGCGTTGTGTGGTCGGGGTCGTGGGACCGTCCAGTACCTTCTGCCGAGGGTACGGGGAGTAAGAAAATGCATGTGTTAGTGGAAGGCCTCTGGAAGGGGTCGCCGTAGAGGGTGAGAGCCCCGTACACGAAAACGCTGCATCTCCCGGACGTGTTTCCCAAGTAGCACCGAGCCCGTGAAATTCGGTGTGAATCTGGCGGGACCACCCGCTAAGCCTGAATACTCCCTGGTGACCGATAGCGGACAAGTACCGTGAGGGAAAGGTGAAAAGTACCCCGGGAGGGGAGTGAAATAGTACCTGAAACCGTGTGCCTACAAGCCGTGAGAGCCTTAGTCCTTCGGGGCGGGGTGATTGCGTGCCTTTTGAAGAATGAGCCTGCGAGTTAGTGGTACGTGGCGAGGTTAACCCGTGGGGGGTAGCCGTAGCGAAAGCGAGTCCGAATAGGGCGAATGAGTCGCGTGCTCTAGACCCGAAGCCGAGTGATCTACCCATGGCCAGGTTGAAGCGCGGGTAAGACCGCGTGGAGGACCGAACCCACTTAGGTTGAAAACTGAGGGGATGAGCTGTGGGTAGGGGTGAAAGGCCAATCAAACTCGGTGATAGCTGGTTCTCCCCGAAATGCATTTAGGTGCAGCGTCACGTGTTTCTTGCCGGAGGTAGAGCACTGGATGGCCGATGGGCCCCACAAGGTTACTGACGTCAACCAAACTCCGAATGCCGGTAAGTGAGAGCGTGGCAGTGAGACTGCGGGCGATAAGGTTCGTAGTCGAGAGGGAAACAGCCCAGATCATCGGCTAAGGCCCCTAAGCGTGTGCTAAGTGGAAAAGGATGTGGAGTCGCAGAGACAACCAGGAGGTTGGCTTAGAAGCAGCCACCCTTGAAAGAGTGCGTAATAGCTCACTGGTCAAGTGATTCCGCGCCGACAATGTAGCGGGGCTCAAGCACACCGCCGAAGCCGTGGCATTCATACATTAACCCGTCGTTGGCCTTGAGCCG
>NZ_JBJHAO010000031.1:0-2067 GCF_054051075.1 Blastococcus sp. SYSU DS0617 | reverse complement strand
CGGCCAGGTGTGTGGATGGGTAGGGGAGCGTCGTGTGGCGGTCGAAGCGGCGGAGTGATCCAGCCGTGGACGCCACGCGAGTGAGAATGCAGGCATGAGTAGCGAGAGGGGAGTGAGAAACTCCCCCGCCGGAAGACCAAGGGTTCCTGGGCCAGGCTAATCCGCCCAGGGTGAGTCGGGACCTAAGGCGAGGCCGACAGGCGTAGTCGATGGACAACGGGTTGATATTCCCGTACCCGCGAAGGAACGCCCATGCTGAACCCAGCGATGCTAACCACCCGAAGCGCCGGTGCCTCTTAGGAGGCCGAGTGCGTGGAGGCTGGGACCCGGACTGGTAGTAGGCAAGCGATGGGGTGACGCAGGAAGGTAGTCCTACCGGTGAGTGGTAGTACCGGTGCAAGGGTGTGGCCCGCGGGGTAGGTAAATCCGTCCCGCATACAGGGTGAGACCTGACGCATAGCCGAATGAGGCGAATTGGATGATCCTATGCTGCCGAGAAAAGCCTCTAGCGAGTTCCGAGCGGCCCGTACCCCAAACCAACTCAGGTGGTCAGGTAGAGAATACCAAGGCGATCGAGCGAACTGTGGTTAAGGAACTCGGCAAAATGCCCCCGTAACTTCGGGAGAAGGGGGGCCATCTACTGTGAACCGCCTTGCGCGGGGCAGCGGTGGGTGGCCGCAGAGACCAGTGAGAAGCGACTGTTTACTAAAAACACAGGTCCGTGCGAAGTCGTAAGACGATGTATACGGACTGACGCCTGCCCGGTGCTGGAACGTTAAGGGGACGGGTTAGTCCTTCGGGGCGAAGCTCAGAACTCAAGCGCCAGTAAACGGCGGTGGTAACTATAACCATCCTAAGGTAGCGAAATTCCTTGTCGGGTAAGTTCCGACCTGCACGAATGGCGTAACGACTTCTCAGCTGTCTCAACCACAGGCTCGGCGAAATTGCACTACGAGTAAAGATGCTCGTTACGCGCGGCAGGACGGAAAGACCCCGGGACCTTTACTATAGCTTGATATTGGTGTTCGGTTCGGCTTGTGTAGGATAGGTGGGAGACTGTGAAGCGGGCACGCCAGTGTTCGTGGAGTCATCGTTGAAATACCACTCTGGTCGAATTGGATGTCTAACTTCGGTCCGTGATCCGGATCAGGGACAGTGTCAGGTGGGTAGTTTAACTGGGGCGGTTGCCTCCCAAAATGTAACGGAGGCGCCCAAAGGTTCCCTCAGCCTGGTTGGCAATCAGGTGTCGAGTGCAAGTGCACAAGGGAGCTTGACTGTGAGACCGACGGGTCGAGCAGGAGCGAAAGCTGGGACTAGTGACCCGGCACCGGCATGTGGAAGCGGTGTCGCTCAACGGATAAAAGGTACCCCGGGGATAACAGGCTGATCTTCCCCAAGAGTCCATATCGACGGGATGGTTTGGCACCTCGATGTCGGCTCGTCGCATCCTGGGGCTGGAGTAGGTCCCAAGGGTTGGGCTGTTCGCCCATTAAAGCGGTACGCGAGCTGGGTTTAGAACGTCGTGAGACAGTTCGGTCCCTATCCGCCGTGCGCGTAAGAGACTTGAGAAGAGCTGTCCCTAGTACGAGAGGACCGGGACGGACGAACCTCTGGTGTGCCAGTTGTACCGCCAGGTGCACTGCTGGTTAGCTACGTTCGGCAGGGATAACCGCTGAAAGCATCTAAGCGGGAAGCTCGCTTCAAGATGAGGTCTCTCACCGGGTTAACCGGGTAAGGCCCCCGCCCAGACCAGCGGGTTGATAGGCCGGAAGTGGAAGCACCGCAAGGTGTGGAGCTGACCGGTACTAATAGGCCGAGGGCTTGACCACACAACACCTACCCAGAGTGTCGTGCAGGTCGAGAGTCGAAGACAAGATTGTCGCGTCCACTGTGCGGTTCTGAACGCACGAACCAGACCGCTGGTTCGAACAAGTTCACAGAGTTACGGCGGTCATGGCGAGAGGGAAACGCCCGGTCTCATTCCGAACCCGGAAGCTAAGCCTCTCAGCGCCGATGGTACTGCCCTGGAGACGGGGTGGGAGAGTAGGACGCCGCCGGACAACTATT
>NZ_JBJHAO010000030.1:0-4933 GCF_054051075.1 Blastococcus sp. SYSU DS0617 | reverse complement strand
GCGCGTGGGGGGTGGGCGGGGGTGGGGGGGGCGGCGGGGCGCCCGGCGCCCCCCCCCGCCCCCCCCCCCCCCCCCCCCCCCCCCCCCCCCCCCCCCCCCCCCCGGCCCGGGATCACTTCGGCTGGAGGCGGGCGCCGCCGTCGAGACGGATCAGCTCGGCGTTCATGTAGCTGTTGGCGAGCACCTCGACGGCGAGGGTGGCGAACTCCTCGGAGTAGCCCAGGCGCTTGGGGAAGAGCACGTCGCGCTTGAGCTTGTCCTTGAACGCCTCGGAGGCCTCGCCGGAGCCGTAGATCGGGGTGTCGATGAGGCCGGGGGCGATGGTGTTGACGCGCACGCCGATGGCCGAGAGGTCGCGGGCGATCGGCAGGGTCATGGAGACGACGGCGCCCTTCGACGCGGAGTAGGCCGCCTGCCCGATCTGGCCGTCGAGCGCGGCGACGGAGGCGGTGTTGAGGATCGAGCCCCGCTCGCCGTCCTCCAGCGGCTCCTCCTGCGCCATGGCCGTGCCGACGATGCGGATGCAGTCGAAGGTGCCGATGGTGTTGATCTCGAGGACCCGGCGGAAGGTGTTCAGGTCGAACGCCGTCTCGTAGCCGCCGCGGCCGACGGTCCGGCTCGCCGAGCCGATGCCGGCGCAGTTCACGAGCACCCGCAGCGGGCCGATCGTCTTGGCCAGCTCCGTGGCCGCGATGATGTCGTCGGTCTTGGTGACGTCGACGTGGGCGAACGCGCCGTCGATCTCGGTGGCGAGCGCATTGCCCTTGTCGTCGGCGATGTCGGCGACGACGACCTTGGCGCCCCGGGCGGCGAGGGCGCGAGCGGTGGCCGCCCCCAGTCCGGACGCGCCTCCGGTGACGATCGCGGACACATTCTCGAGCTGCACGGGTACTCCCTGTTTCGGACGACGACGGTCGCGGCGGGCGGCGGCGCGGACCGGCGTGCTCGCAGGGTGCCCCGGCGCCTCGCGCACCGTGACGCTAGCCAGCGGGATGCATTTTTTGCAACGATCCGTCGCGGAAAAGATGGAACGCCGTCGTGCGCGTGCGACGCTGCCCAGGTGAGCGAGGCGAGCAACCGCGGGCGGCCGAGGGGACTCAGCGACCGCGTCCGCGAGGACGTCCACGCCGCCGTCCGGCGCCTGCTGGTCGCCGAGGGGTACGCCGCGATGCGCCTCGAGGACGTCGCGGCCGCTGCCGGCGTCCACAAGTCCACGCTCTACCGCCAGTGGGCCACCAAGGCCCAGCTCGTGCGCGACGTGCTCGTCGCCGGGGAGCTCGAGCACTATCCGAGGGTCGACGAGGGCAGCCTGGCCGCCGACGTCGAGGCGCTGGTCCACGGCCTGACCCGGCTGTTCCGGAGTCCGACCACCGTCGCGTTCGTCCAGACGCGCGCCACCGCCGACGACCCGGAGCTGCGCGCCGGGCTGCACGAGCTGGCCCGGCAGGACACCGCCTTCATGCGACTGCCGTTCGAGCGGGCTATCGCGCGCGGCGAGCTGCCGCCGGACACCGACGTCGGCATGCTGGTCGAGCTGCTCCTCTCGCCCCTGCTGGCCCGCGTCGCCCTCACCGGGTCACCGGTCGACGACGAGCTGAGCCGCCGACTGGCGAGCACCTTCATCGCTCTCGTCGCTCCGCACGCGGTTCCCCGGAGCTGAGCGGCTCCCCGTCGGGAGGGGAGCGAGCTCGCCGCGTGCATCCGGCGGGCTCCGCGGAGCGGGGACAACGGACCGACTCGGCCGCGCGGTGCGAGGCTGCCCCCCATGGCGCTCACCGTGGTCTCCCTCGGCAGCTCGTTCGCCGCGGGCCCCCTCATCCCGCCGGTCGTCGACGCCGACGCCGGACGGTCGGGTCGCAACTATCCCGCCCTGCTGGCCGCGGGTCTCGGCGCCGAGCTCGTCGACCTCACCGTGTCCGGCGCCACGACCGCCACGATCCTCGACGAGCCGCAGACGACGATGGGCGGAAAGGTGTACCGACCGCAGATCGAGAGCGTGCCGCGGAACGCCGACGTCGTGACGATCACCGCAGGCGGCAACGACCTGAACTACACGGGCTCCATGCTGTTCGCCGCTTTCCGGAGACTCGATCCCGCGCACCCGGTGCACCGGTTCCTCGCGCCGCGGTTCCCCGACGGGCTGCGGGAACCCTCGGCCGAGCTGATCGAGACGGCGGAGTCGGGGCTGGTCCGCATCGTGGAGGGCGTGTCCGCCCGTACCGAGAACGCGCGCATCGTGCTCGTGGACTACCTGACGGTCATCGGCGGAGGCGCGAGCGGCGGAGCGTGGTTCGACGACGCGGAACGCGACCTGTTCCTCCTGATGAGGACGGCGCTGGAGGGCGCCTACGTTCGCGCTGCCGAGCAGTCCGGCGCCGAGCTCCTCCGGATGTCGGACCTCAGCCGCGACCACGGCCTGGACTCCGCCGAGCCCTGGGTCAGGGGGCTGCTGACCGATCCCGCGTCGAGCGCGGCGTCGTTCCACCCGAACGCCCTCGGCATGGAACGGGTCGCCGAGGAGCTGGTCCGGCTGCTCGACTGACCCGGATCGGCGTCCGCCCCGTGTCCGACGCGGACAAGCCGTTCCTGCGGCCTCAGGACGTGCTGGTCCCCCGGCGCCGCACCCGGCGATCGAAGCGGTCCTGGCCGCCGCCCAGCGGGCGGCCGAGGTACCTGCCCAGCACGATGCCGGCGGCGAGGGCCAGCCCGATCGCCGCGGCCCCCACGAGTGCGTTCACCCCGGCCGACACGTCGGCCTCCACGACGACGGCGAAGAGCCCCCGGTAGATCGCGAGCCCGGGCAGCAGCGGGACGATGCCGCAGACCGCTACGAGCAGGGGCGGGATCCGCAGCCGATCGGTCAGCGCCTCACCGCCGAAGCCGACGACCACGGCCGCCGCCGCACTCGCCACCGCTGCGCCGGCACCGAACGCGGCAGCCGCGGACCACGTCGTCCACGCCAGCGCGCCGGCCACCGTCGCCACTCCGACGGCGACCAGGCGGGCATACGACGCCACCGCCCAGAACCCGGCCATCCCGGCTGCGGCCGCCAGCGACACGGCGAACGGCACGGTGAACGTCGACGGGTCGAGCACGCGGAGCGGAACCTGCGCCCGCCGCGCCAGGTCCAGGACCGCGGCGATGCCGACGACGATGCCCGTCGTCAACGTCAGGACCTCGAAGGCCCGCGCCGCGGCGGTGACCGGGAAGCCGCTGATGGCGTCCTCGGCGGCGCCCACGAAGGAGAGCCCTGCCAGCAGCACCACGATCCCCGCGGCGACGACCAGCGAGGTGCGGACGTCCACCTCCAGGACGACGAGGAGGACGGCCGCCCCCGTGGCCACCGCAGCGCCGGCGACCTGCTGGAAGAACATCGGGAGGCCACGCCGGTCGAGCGAGCGGATCATCTGCTCGATGGCGGCCGTGGTGACCGCCGCGACCAGGGCCACCAGCCAGCCACCGCCGAGCAGGAAGGCGACGCACCCCGCCACGCCCGACCACCCGAGAGCGTGGATCGGCCGACGGTAGGGGTGCGGCGCGGACAGGACGTCGTCCAACCGGCGGTGGGCGTCCTTCAGGTCCAGTTCCGCGGCCATCACCGTCCCCGCCAGGTCGGTGATGCCCTGCAGCCGGGTGTAGTCCAGTCCCCGGGGGCGCACGATGCGCATCAGCACGAGCGGGGGCACGTCGTCCGGGTCGTAACTGATGGTGAGCGACGTGAAGGTGGCGTCGACCTGGCAGGAGGTCAGTCCGTAGGCCGATGCCACCCGGAGCACCATGGCGGTCACGTCGGCCGCCGACGCCCCGAACGCCATCATCGACTCCCCGATGCGGAGGGCCAGCCCGAGCGCCGAGCGCGCGGTGCCGGCGTCGACCCGGCTGGGCTGGGCACGCAGCGCGAACGGCGCCGTCGGCGGACCGGAGCCGGCGATGGCCTTCCGTGCGCGGTCCGGCAGGCGCGTCAACCGCCAGCTGCGGTCCCGGCTGGTGGAGGACACGACGCCAGGCTACGGAGTGGTGGCAGGCAACGCGGCCGGCGACCAGAGGTCCGCCAGTCGGACCGGTCGAGGTCGAAGGCGACGAGGTACCAGCGGCCGCTCCGGGCGACCCTGTGGCGCGGCTCGGCTCGACGGGGCGGGACGAGCTCGTCGGTGTCCGCGTGGTCCGGAAACACACAGGCCCGTCGCGGTGTTCACCGGAGGCGTCCATCGCGAGGGAAGGCGAACCATGACCACTGAGACCGCAATCCTGGCCGGCGGCTGCTTCTGGGGTGCCCAGGATCTGCTGCGCAAGCGCCCCGGGGTGATCAGCACCCGCGTCGGCTACTCCGGGGGCGACACCCCGAATGCCACCTACCGGAACCACGGGGACCACGCGGAGGCGGTCGAGATCGTCTTCGACCCCGACGTGATCTCGTTCCGCGAGTTGCTCGAGTTCTTCTTCCAGATCCACGACCCGTCGACGAAGGACCGGCAGGGCAACGACGTGGGGCGCAGCTACCGCTCGGCGATCTTCTACCTCAGCGACGAGCAGAAGCGCGTCGCCGAGGACACGATCGCCGACGTCGACGCCTCCGGGCTGTGGCCCGGCAAGGTCGTCACCGAGGTGACGCCTGCCGGCCCGTTCTGGGAGGCCGAGCCGGAGCACCAGGACTACCTGCAGAGGATCCCCTTCGGGTACACGTGCCACTACGTGCGGCCGGACTGGGTGCTCCCCCGCCGCGCGGCGCAGACCGCCTGACGACGGTCTGGGCGCGAGTCGCCCAGCGGGCCGTGGCGAGACGTCGGGCAGCTCGTCCGGCCCCGCTGACCACCAGCCGCCGGAACGCGCTCACCGACCGAGTCGCGGGGGGGGGGGGCGCGGGCCGGGGGCGGGGGGGGGGGGGGGGGGGGGGGGGGGGGGGGCGGGGGGGGGGGGGGCGCGGGGGCGGCCG
>NZ_JBJHAO010000029.1:0-7851 GCF_054051075.1 Blastococcus sp. SYSU DS0617 | reverse complement strand
AGCACGCCTTCGGCATCGAGCCGCTGCTGGAGCTCGCCGAGCGCCAGGCCACGGACGACGGGATGGGCGATCTGCCCTATCCGCCGGACTACCCGAAGATGCCGGGTGAGCCGATGCGCGTGCAGCCGAGCCGCGCCAAGCGGGTGACCAGCGAGGACTCCGCTGGCTGACGCGTCGCGACCGCTGGCCGCCCGATCTTCCTCGGCCGATGCGACGGGGTGAACTTGCGGCTGCTGTTGGACACCGGCGGGTCCGGGTGTCCGAACGGTGCAGGCTCACGCTCGAGGACGTCGACCTGGACCGCGAGGTCGCCTATGTCGTCGGTAAGGGGTCCGGCCGCGCGCGGTGCCGCTCGGCGCCAAGACGGGACAGGCTGTCGAGGGCTGTGCGCGGGCAGGCGGGGGTCGAGGGGATGCATCCGCACCGGTTCCGGCGCACGTCGCACACCGGTGGCTCGTCGGCGGCGGGCAGGATCGGGACCTGATGATGCTGGCCGGCTGGCGCAGCAACGAGGTGCTGTCCTGCTATGCCGCCTCGACCGCAGTTGAACGAGCGCACGAGGCTCACCGCCGACTGCCCCTCGGCGACCAGCTCCAACGATCTCGGCCGCGTCCGGCAGCCGCCCGCCGCGCCTGCGCGGACGCCCGTCCCCCGATGCCTGGACCCGACCCACGCCCCGTGCCGAGCGAGCGCCGCTGCCCCGAGAGGAGGCAGCGGCGCTCACCACGTCCGTGGATCAGACGGTGCCGGGTCCTGCCCGGTCGCCGGCATCCCGGTCGGTGTGTACGCGGTCGTGCTCCGGGTCGCCCTCCGGCTCCTTGGCAAGGAGCCCGGACCCGACCGTCCACAGCACGGCGACAGTGAGCGCACCTCGCGGCCTGGCGCTGTAGCACCGCACCGCACCGCACCCGGGACGGCGCGCGCCAACCGGCCCCTCCTCATGGCTCGCGACCGGGACAGCCGTCCTCGGTCGGGGGCCACCGTCACCATCCCTCGCTGTACGATCCGGGAGGCCTGCCGTGAGTGCTCAAGACCCTGACCCGGAGGTCACTCCGACACGGTCGACGAGCGCGGCCGACAGCGGCTTCCCGCTCGACGAAGACGCCACCGGGTGAAGCCTGCCGCTGCCGTCCGCCGGCACGCCTGCGCACCATCACCGCCAGATCGACCGCCTCGGCTGCAGAATTCGAACAGCTGCGTCACGTCGGGTTAGCGGGGCGAGGGGACGGGGCAGCCAGTCGACACGGTCATCACCGCGCCGGCAGCGGCTCGGTAGCCGCAGGTGCTCGACCGCCCGGCCCTCGCGTGCCTTGGTCACCGACCCACGCGGTGCCCGACCGGTTCGATCAGGCGGCCGCATTGACCGTCGGCCAAGGCGTTGGATCGGGCGGCCTAACGCCGAGCAGCACCACGACGACCCGATGCGGTTCCACTGTGACGGGACCCACCAGCTTTCAGTCCGCTGGGTCGGTGGCCTGTCACCGCGGACAGTGGCTCGTTCGCCTGCGGATGCCCGACCTCTGCGCGCGGATTGACACGGCGGCTCCGTGGGCATAGGCCAGAGGCGGCCGCGGGTGAACAGCCACCCCGTCCCGCCCCCTCCTGTCGAGAGCTCCTCATGACGTCTGCCCTGCCCCGGGTGGCGGCTCCTGCCGTCCCTTTGTCCGACCACACCCTCAGCGACCTGCCGCCCGGGGTCTCCGGTCCTACCTACGACCGCGCCGCGTTGCGCCCCGGCATCGTGCACATCGGCGTCGGCGGCTTCCACCGCGCCCACCAGGCGGTCTACCTCGACGAGCTGGCCCGTCGAGGGTCGATCGACTGGGGCGTGCTCGGCGTTGGCTTGCACAGCCGTGCCATCGGCGAGGTCCTCGAAGGCCAGGACCGGCTCTACACGGTGATCGAGCGGGCGGCCGACGGCGACCGCGCCACCGTCGTCGGTGTGCTGACCGCCTACCTCTACGCCCCCGACGACCCCCAAGCGGTGCTGACGGCGCTGACCGACGAGCGCACACGCGTGGTCACGCTCACCATCACCAGCACCGGGTACCGCATCGATGCGCACACCGGTGAGTTCGACGCCGAGGACCCGCACGTCGTCCGGGATCTCGAGGACCCCGGCTCGCCGGAGACGGTGTTCGGCTACCTGGTCGAGGCGCTGGACCGTCGGCGGAAGGCCGGCCTGCCGCCCTTCACCGTCCTCTCCTGCGACAACATGCCGTCCAACGGGACGGCGGCCCGCACAGCGGTGGTGACGTTCGCGAGGCTGCGGGACAGTGACCTGGCCGCGTGGATCGAGCAGCACGTCGCCTTCCCCAGCAGCATGGTCGACCGGATCACGCCCAGCACCTCGCCCGAGGACCGGGACGCGGTCGTCGCCGCGACCGGCGTCGCCGACAGGTGGCCCGTGGTCGCCGAGCCGTTCCGGCAGTGGGTCGTGGAGGACTCCTTCTCCAACGGACGTCCCCCGCTGGAGGAGGTCGGCGTCCAGTTCGTCGACGACGTGTCCCCGTACGAGACCGTGAAGACCCGGCTGCTCAACGCCGGCCACTGCGCGATCGCCTACCTGGGCTACCTCGCCGGGCACCGCACCACGGCCGACGTCATGGCAGATCCGGTCTTCCGCAGGTACCTCACCCGGCTGATGGCCGACGAGATCGCGCCGTCCCTTCCGGAGCCGCCGGGCGTCGACCTCGCCGAGTACCAGGCCGCACTGCTCGACCGGCTGGCCAACCCCCGCATGGCCGATCAGCTCGCGCGCCTCGGTCGGCGCGGCTCGAGCAAGATCCCCAACTACATCCTGCCCTCGGTGCGGGCGGCGATCGACGACGGCCGCCCGCACGACCTGCTGTGCCTTGCGGTGGCTGGTTGGCTCAGGTTCCTGCGCGGTGCCGACTACGCCGGGGATGAGGTGCCGGTCCAGGGGCCCCGCCTCGACCTGGTCCCCATCGCACAGGAGGCGGGCGGGGACGCAGCGCCGATGCTGTCCGAGTGGTCGATCTTCGACTCCATCGGCCAGGACCCCCAGTTCGCCGGTTGCGTCCAGGCGGCGCTGTCCGCGCTCGACCGGCAGGGGCCGCGCGAGGTCATCGAGGAGTTCCTCGCCTCGGGTGGGGACGCATGACCGCCGAGCAGTTCCTCCCCCTAAACCTGACCGCGGCGACCACTCTGCTCTGCGACGCCGACGGCACGCTGTTCCCCTCCGAGGAGCCGGCGTACGCAGCGTCCGCCGACGTCACCAACCGGTTCCTCGCTGGCCTGGGGGCGGAGCGGGCCTTCGCCCCGGAGGAGCTACAGCGGATGACCAACGGCAAGAACTTCCGAGCGGCCGCCGCACAACTCGCCACCGGCTACGGCCGGGAGCTCACCCGCGCCGATCTGGACGGCTGGGTGACCCAGGAGAAGGACGTCGTCACCGCCCACCTCCGCACGGTCCTGCGCCCCGACGCCGCGGTGCGCGGGCCGCTGGAGCGCCTGTCCGACCGGTTCGCCCTCGCGGCGGTCACCTCGAGCGCCTTGTCCCGCCTGGCCGCCTGTCTCGAGGTGACCGGCCTCGCCGCACTCTTCGACGCCGATCGCAGGTTCAGCGCCGAGGACTCGCTGCCCGAACCGACCAGCAAGCCCGCCCCGGCGGTCTACCTGCACGCCGGGGCCACGCTCGGGGTGAGCCCTGCCGAGGCGGTCGCCGTCGAGGACTCGGTGAACGGCGCCCTCTCGGCGGTGGCCGCCGGTCACCCGACGATCGGCATCCTGCAGTTCGTGCCCGAGTCCGACCAGCAGGAACGCACCGCGGCCCTGCGCGAGGCCGGGGTGGCCGCGGTCGTCGAGTCGTGGGCCGACGCGGAGCAACTGCTGTGCTGACCACCCAGGGTGGCGCCGGGCGGAAGGCCCTGCCGCGGTCGAGTGGCGCCGCCGTCCAAGGCATGTCGCTGGTCTATCACTGGGGTGGTCCACGGCACGGCGAGGTCGACGAGGTGCCGGCCGAGTTGCTGATGTCGGCGCTACTCGTCTACGACGGCCCTCGCTGGTTCGGCGTCTACGAACGGTTCGAGCCCGTGCGGGTCCAGGACACCACTCAGGGAACGGCCGAGGTGTGGGTTGTCCTGGAATAGCCGTTACCCGTGAGGCGACGACGCCGCTGCGGCCGCAGTGACCGTACGGGACGCCGGTCGGCGTGGGGCCGCTGTGACCGTCCGGCGCTGCCCCGCACGCAGGCACGGCTCAGTCGTGGCGCCCCGAACGGCGGGCGGTGGGCCCGGTGGGTACTCAACCCAGCGAGCGCGGTAAGCGACCATGGACGATGGCCTCGTGAATTCGTCACAGCAACGATCGGCGTGAATGCCCCAAGGCGTTCGCCCGACAACCTGCCGACTCTCGCTCACCGACCACCTGCATCTTTGCAGGTCAGCACACCGGTTCCCGGGTCTGCACCCCGAAGATGCCGGACGAGCCGATACGCGTGCAGCCCAGCCGGGCGCGCAGGGCCGATCCCGTGGACGGCTGACCGGTCACTAGGCCAGGGCGCGCTCCTCCCGGAGAGCCTGGAAGACGCGCCGGCGCAGCTGGTTGGCGTCCCGGTCGGCGACGTCCTGGAAGCTCATCGACAGCAGCCACCGGGGGCCATGGCTCTGCTGGCGCACGACCTCACCCTTCAGGTGCAGGACCTCGTCCTCGAGCGCGATGCTCACCTCGAGGTGGGCTCCGGGCTCCGGCGGCAGGCCCCATCCGTCCACCAGCACGCGCACGCCGGCCTCGCTGAGGTCGATGGTCTCGCCGACCAGCTGGCCGTCGGCCCAGGGCAGGTACACCGGCAGGGCGACCCGGCCACGCACGGCCTTCCGCCGCTGGCTGCGCTCGGCCGGCCCGGTGGCCGCCAGGTGCCAGCGCGGCTCCTCACCGGCCTCCACCTCGACGATCTTCGCGGGCAGCGTGCGCTCCTCGTTCTCCCCGATCCAGTACAGCGCCACCGGGTCGCCGTCCTTGACGGCGGTCTTCCAGCCCACGCCCTCACCGTCGGGGCGCACCACGATGGTGAACTCGGTCGAGACGTCGACGCACGCGGTCACCGTGACACCCCGGGCGACCAGCGTGACGTCAGCGCGCGAACTCTCCTCGGGCCTGCCGGCATCCTGATCCGTCATGGTGCGCCTCCGCGTCGATACGAACGTGTAGCGACCACATTCGTGTCGCCGACCGTCCCATCGGCCGGATCTGCGGGAACTTGAGGAACGAGCTGGAACCGCAACTGTGACGTGCCACTCAGGTTCGGCGTCGCGCCTCTGCGCGACGGCCTGACGCGGGACCGCCCCGGTCAGCCGGCCAGGAGGTGTCCGGGCGCTCCGCGCAGCGACCGCTCGGCCGTGGCCGCGGCCGCGCGCAGGGCGACGGCGGACTCGGCGAGCCGGTCGGCCAGGACCAGGTCGAGGTCGGCGTCCTGCAGGTCGTCGATGGTCCACAGCGGCACGGGTGCGCGGTCGTCGGCGGCGGAGGCGGGAGTTGCGGCGAGGGGGCGCATGGGGGGCTCTTCCAGACGTGGGGGCGTGCCGGTTCACCGGCAGATCGACAGTCCGTCCCGCACCGCGAGCCAGTCCCCACGGAGCCGCAGGAAAACCGCAAGACCGGTCCGACGGGCCGATCCGTCCCCCCTCGGAGTGAGGGCGGGCCCCGGAGCCGCCTGTCCCGCTGCACAACGGGCAACGCTGGTCGAAGGCAGGACGTCGGTGACGGACGTCGGACCAGCGGAGGAGGCGGGGATGAGACGTGCACTGGTGGCGTACGGGGTCGCCCTCGTCGTCCTGATCATGCTGACCCGCGAGTTCGAGGCCGCCGGCTGGCGGGACCTGGGCGCGCTGGAGGTCACCGCGGCGCTGGTCGACTCCCTGCTCGTCCTGGCCGTCGCCGCCGGCCTGCTGCTGGCCGGGCGCCTCGGCCTGGAGCGCTGGGCGCGTTCGATGGCGAGATGGCGCCGGCAGCGGGCTCTCGCCGAGCACCTGGACTGGGCGGACGCCGAGGTCGTCGGCGTCACCTCCTGGCGCACCGGTACACCGGAACCGCCGGCGGAGATCGGCCCGGCGCCGGCCACGGCGCAGCCGGCACCTGCCGGCTTCACCTACGTCGGCCCGTCCTACGGCGACGACGTCCGGCCGACGCCACCGTTCCCGGAACGCCCCGGCCGCCGGATGTGATCACCAGCGGCCCGGGACGACGCATCCCTGGTCGCACGGGCCGTCGAGCCGCTAGGCTTCTCACGTCGGGAAGGCCCTGCGCTATGGCAGGACCCCGATGCACCACCTCAGCTAGGAGCGAGCAATGCCCGAAGGAACTGTCAAGTGGTTCAACGCCGAGAAGGGGTTCGGCTTCGCCACCCCCGATGGCGGCGGACCTGATGTGTTCGTCCACTACTCCGCCATCCAGTCCAGCGGGTACCGCTCGCTCGATGAAGGCCAGCGGATCGCGTTCGACATCGAGCAGGGCCAGAAGGGCCCGCAGGCTGCGAACGTCACCCCGCTCTGATCATCTGATCATCTGATCAGCACGTGCAGCGCCCCCGCCCGGTTCACCGGGCGGGGGCGCTGTCGTTCGCGAGGGGGGCAGGTCAGCGCGCGCGGGGCACGTACCCGCCGATGAGCGCCGACATCAGCAGCGCCCCGTCGTGCGGGCCGACGGCGGCCGCGGCGTCGGAGAACGCCCGCCAGCGCTGCCGCTCCACCTCGGTCGGGGCCCGCTCGGCCCGTGCGGCCAGCTGCTCGAGCAGCCGGTCCCACTCCCCCTGCGGCGTCGGCCAGAGCCCCGCCAGCCGTCGGGCCTCCGCCGAGATCGCGGTGATGCGCACGATGTCGCCCGCGTGGTTGGTCAGCGGCTCGATGTAGCCGGCGGACGCCAGGGCCTTCGCCGCCACGACCACCTCGGCCTTGGGGAGCCCGCTCGCCGGGACCACCGCGCCGAGCAGGTAGGGCGAACCGCCGTGCTCGGGGGCGTCCACCAGCCGGGCGATGGCCCGCAGCACGGGCAGGTCGCGGGTGAACCAGGTGTCGGGCAGGGGGGCCGGCGGGGAGGTCACCGGACCAGTCTGCCGCGTCCGGGCATGCCCGGCGGCGCCCCGCCTCCGGAGGAGGCGGGGCGCCGCAGGCGCGAGGGGCTGTGCCGTCGGTCAGTCGCGGGCGCCGGTCAGCTCCGGGCGGGTGGCGAGCACGACCCCCAGCATCACGTATCCGACGAGCAGGTGTCCGGCGGCGACGTAGGGAGCCACCCCGGCGGCCAGCGCGGCGATCGGGACGACCACCGGCGCCCAGCTCTCGGCACCGAGGGGCCAGAAGCGGGCCAGCCCCGCCCAGCGACCGGCGATCGCGATGCGGATGCCGATGCCGGCCATGCCCAGCATGGACAGCGGCCAGAAAGCGTCGAGGGCGAGGAACCAGGCCTCCTGGTCGTGCTCCCGGAAGAGCATCCAGGCCAGCGTGGAGACGATCGCCAGACCGAGCAGCACGTGCTCGAGGTGGAGGAAGAACCGCGCGAGGTGGCCGGTGCCCGTGGCCCGGGTGCGCTTCTGGACCACGACCAGCGCGACCAGACCCAGCTGGAAGGCGAGGGACGACGAGTCGTAGACGGTGCCCTTCCAGCCTTCCGCGGGGTCCAGGCCGAAGGCGAGGATCCCGGCGGCCCAGGCCGCGGAGCCGGCAGCGACGGCGATCCCGGCCCGGCGGACCAGGCTCGTGGGGACCTCGGCGGGGGGGGGGGGGGGGGGGCGCCCCGCGGGGGCCCCCCCCCCCGCGCCACGTCCGACGGCCCTGCCGTTGCCCCCGGGGCGTCCGGGACTCCTGGGATATGAAGCGCCCGACACGGTGACTGACC
>NZ_JBJHAO010000028.1:0-16603 GCF_054051075.1 Blastococcus sp. SYSU DS0617 | reverse complement strand
AGCACGCCTTCGGCATCGAGCCGCTGCTGGAGCTCGCCGAGCGCCAGGCCACGGACGACGGGATGGGCGATCTGCCCTATCCGCCGGACTACCCGAAGATGCCGGGTGAGCCGATGCGCGTGCAGCCCAGCCGCGCCAAGCGGGTGACCAGAGGAACCGACCGATGAATCGGTCGATGTACGCCGGGCACAGTGCTTACCTCCTGAGTCCCGACAGCCCCTGGAGCCTGCGTCCGGCGCGGGTGGTGCGCGGGTCGGTCAACGCAGCGTGTAGCCGCCGTCGACCAGCAGTTCACTGCCGCAGTAGAACCCGGCCTCCGAGCTGAGCAGGAAGGCGACCGTGGCGGCGATCTCGTCGGGGTTGGCCATCCGGCCCACGACGGTGGCCTGCAGCCACTGGTCGAACTGGTGCCGCTTGGCGTCCAGCAACGGCGTCGCCACGTAGCCCGGTGCGACCGCATTGACCCGGACACCACGGCCGCCCCACTCAGCGGCCAGCGACCGAGTCAGCGCGGTGACCCCGGCCTTGGAGGCGTTGTAGGCGCACTGCGCCTGTGGGCTGTTGACCACGTGGTTCCCACTCATCGACGAAATGGTGACGATGCTCCCGCTCCCTTGCGTCAGCATCACCCGCCCGAAGGCCTGGCAGGTCAGGAAGACCCCGCGCAGGTTCACCGACAGGGTGCGGTCGAACTGCTCCGGCGTCATCTCCTCGGCCGGGACGTCGTCCTCGACCACCCCAGCGGCGGCGACGAGCCCGTCGATGCGCCCCGTCTCAGCCAGCACGGCCGCAGCAGCCGCTGACACCGAGGCCGGGTCGGTCACATCGACCGTCACCGACGGCACGCCGTTCAACGGGCGCCGGTCCAGGGCGATCGGGTGCGCCCCCTCCTCGATCAACCGCTGGCAGATGGCGGCACCGATCCCCCCCGCAGCGCCGGTGACCGCCACCGTGCTCCCCGCTAGGCCCTTCATGACCACTCCTCCCCGCATCGCTCTTGACGGTCCCGCTTACCGCTGGGCGTAGACAGCGGCCCGGAGCACCTCGGGACGGTCCCGGGAGATCCGCATCGCTGCTTCGGCGCGGGCGAGCGGGAACGACGCCCCGATGAGCCCGTCCAACTGCACGCGCCCGTCCGCTGCGAACGCGATCGCTGCGGGATAGGCGTTGGCGTACCGGAACGTGCTGGTCAACGTGACCTCCCGGATCTGCATGACACCCAGCGGCAGCGACACGTCCGGATCCGGCCCGAAGCCAACGGCGACGGCGAGACCGCCAGGGCGAAGAGCGGCGATACCGCCGCGCAGGGCACTCGGTGCGCCACTGCACTCCACGAGCACGTCGGCCACCACGTCGGATGCATCAGTGACCAGCTGGGACTCCGGAACGCCGAAGGCCCGGGCCTGCTGGAGTCGCGCCGGGTCCACGTCGCTGAGCCAGACCGTCCCGGCCCCGAGCACCCTGGCGACCTGGGCGCACAGCACGCCGATCGCTCCCGCGCCGGTGACCAGGACCCGCTCCCCGCCCTGCAACCTCGCACGCCGGCAGGCCATCACGGCCACCGCCAACGGCTCGATCAAGGCGGCGTGCTCGAAGGACAGCTCATCGGGGATGGGGTGCGCCAGGTGAGCGGGCAGAGTCACGTACTGCTGCAGCGCCCCGTCATGGGGCGGGGTGGCGTAGAACGCCATGTCCGGGCACAGGTTGTAGTGACCGCTCGTGCACTGCACGCAGTGCCCGCAGAAGACCCCCGGCTCGAGCGCGACCCGTACACCGACAAGGTCAGGTGCCACACCGGCGCCGACCGCGCTCACCACCCCTGAGGTCTCGTGGCCGAGCACGAGCGGCCCCGTGACCTCGAAGTCCGCGATGCGGCCCCGCTCGTAGTAGTGCACGTCGGATCCGCAGATGGTCACCACCTCGACGCGGACCTGCACCTCGCCGGCGCCTGGCATGGGCATCGCCCGCTGCTCCAGCACCAGCCGGCCCACCTCCTGGAGGACCACTGTGGTGTTCGCGGTGTCGGTCATCTCCCTCTCCCCGCTCCTCCGCCGGACAACTCTCCGTCGGACGCCCTCACCAGATCGTGTAGCCGCCGTCCACGACGAGGACCGCACCGGTCATGTAGCTGGATGCATCGCTCGCCAGGAAGACCGCCGGTGGCCCCAGCTCCGCGGGGTCGGCGGCGCGTTGCTGAGCGGCGTTCTCCACCCAGTACGGGCGGTACGCCGGGTCGTCCAGGCGCGGGGCGACCATGTCGGTCCGGACGAAACCGGGAGCCAGCACGTTGACCCGCACTCCGTGCGGCGCCCACTCCCCCGCCAGCGATCGGGACAGCTGGTGAATGGCCGCCTTGGAGGCGTTGTAGGCCGGCTGCCACTGCGGGCGGTTGACCGCGAACGCCGAGATGGACCCGACGTTGACGATCGTGCCCGAGCCGCGCTCGACCATGCGCCGCCCGACGCTGCGACAGCAGTTCCACACCCCGCCGAGGTTCCCGTCCAGCACCCGCTGCCAGCCGTCGTGATCATCGGTGTCCAGCGTCGGGCTCCAGTGCGTGACGCCCGCGTTGTTCACCCAGACGTCCACCGGCCCCAGCTCGGCTTCCACGGCGGCGACAGCCGCCTCCACGCTGGCCGGATCGGCCACGTCCACCACCGCCGACGCGGTTCGCCGCCCGGTTCCGGCCAGTTCTTCCGCGGCGCGACGGCACCCCTCCCCGTCCCGGGCGAGCACGGCCACGTCGGCGCCGGCCTCGGCGAGTGCCTGCGCGACGGCCCGCCCCACGCCCCTGCTGCCGCCGGTCACCACGGCGACGCGGCCGTCCAGCCGGAAGCTGTCCAGCACACCACCGGTGCCCGTCCTGGCCGCACCACTCTCGGCCGGCGACGGGCTCACGCCGCCGCTCGCCGGCGCAGGACGGTGAACCGCGCGAGCGCCACCGCACCGATGAGCACGAGCCCGCTGAACAGCGGCTGCACGTATGCCTCGGCCCCGAGCATGAACAGACCGGTGGTGCCCGCCGCGATGAGGAAGACCGCGGTGAGCGTGCCCCACACGTTGTAGTAGCCGCGCCGCACCGACGTCTCCCCCAGGAAACAGGCGGCGAAGGCCGGGAGCAGGAACTCCGAGCCGGTGGTGGGGGCGGCCGAACCGACCTGGGCCACCTGCACCACGCCGCCGATCCCGCAGAGCACCGCGCCGACGACGAAGGCACCGACGACCAGCGGCCGCACCCGGATGCCGGTCAGCCGGGCTGCGTCCTCACTGCCACCGATGGCGTACAACCGTCGGCCGAGCGGCCGGAAGTACAGCAGGTACCAGAGCACCACAGCCGCGACCAGCACGTACATGAACGGCAGAGGAATGCCGAACGGCCGGTTCTGTCCCAGCGAGGTGAACGACTCCGGGATGCCCTGGTAGATCACCCCTCCCTCGGAGTAGTACAGCAGCAACCCGAACAGCACCGAGGACGTCGCCAAGGTCACCACGAGTGAATTCAGGTCGGCGTAGGCCACGAGCAATCCGTTGGCCAGACCCACGATGACGGACATGGCGACCACGATCAGGACAGCGGGCACCCAGCCGTCGACAGTCCCCCGGGACATGAGCCCGGCGACGAGCATGCCGCTGAAGGCGGCGATCGCCCCCACGGACAGGTCGAAGTGACCGACGATGAGTGGAAGCATGAGCCCGAACGCGACAAGGGCCAGCGCCGAGTTCGCCTGCAGCACCGAGCCCAGGTTGCCGATCGTCGCGTAGGTCTCCGGACGCAGTGCGGAGAACAGGCCGACCACCACCACGAGGCCCACGACGATGGCGTAGTTGCGCACCAGGTGGCCCGGCAGCCGGGCCAGCGAACGGTTCTCGGCCGCCGGCGGGGGGGACGCGGATTCGGTGGCCGCGGATGAGTCGTGGGCAGTGGTCGTCACGATGCCTCCTGGATGGTCGAGGGCGAGTGCGGGGTCGGGCCCACGGAGGTGTCCACCGCATAGGCCGCTGCGCTGATGCGCTCGTGGGTGATCTCCTCGCCGCTGAGCTCGGCGACGAGGCTGCCGCGGCGCATCACCAGCACCCGGTCGGCGTATGCGGCGATCAACTCGATGTCGGAGTCGAGCAGCAGGACAGCGAGCCCGTCATTGCGCACCCGGTCGACAACCGTGCTCATGATGGCTTCCCGCGCACCCACGTCGACGCCGTACGTGGGCTCGTCCAACAGCAACAGCTTGAGGTCCAGCTGCAGCCATTTCGCCAGGATCACCTTCTGCTGGTTTCCGCCCGACAGCTCCCCCAGCGCCTTCTCCGGATCAGCCGGCCGGACGTCCAGGTCCTGGATCGCCTTCCATGCGACCGTCCTGCGTCGGGCACCGGACAGCACACCGCGCCGCAACAGGCGCGGCAGGTCGGTGAGGGACACGTTCTCGGCCACGCTGAACGTCCGGACCGCCGCCTGACTGCGGTCCTGAGGGACGTAACCCACGCCGCGGTCGACCGAGCCCCGGGGTGTGGGCCGGTCGATCACCTCGCCGTCCAGCTCGATGGTGCCCGAACGGCGCGCCTGGGCACCGAACACCAACCGGCCCAGTTCGCTGCGCCCGGAACCGATCAGCCCGGTCACCGCGACCAGTTCGCCAGGCCGGACCTCCAGGGACACGTCCCGTACCCGCGCCCCGGTGACGTTCCGCAGGACGAGCCCCCGGTCGTCCGCAGGCCGGCTGACCCGGCCCGACCGGCCGGCGACCACCGGGGTCCGGTCCGCGCTGCGCCCGGTGATGGTCGCCGTGAGCCGGGCCTCGTCGGTTGCCGTCACCGAGTCGTCGAAGACCACCCTGCCGTCGCGGAGCACGGTGACCTGGTCGGCCATCGCGAACACTTCGTCCAGCCGGTGCGACACGTAGATCAGGGCTACGTCGGCATCGCGCAGTGCCCGGCAACGCTGCAGCAGCTCATCGACCTGCGCATGGGGCAGGCGCGCGGTCGGCTCGTCGAGTACGAGCACGCCGCGGCCCGGTTCGAGACCCCGCAGCGCGCGGGCCATCGCGACCAGCGTCTTCTGCACCGGCCCCAGCTCACCGACCGGCGTGCGGGGGTCGATATCCAGCCCCACCGCCTCCAGGTCGCTGCGCGTGGCGGCGCGCTGAGCCCGCCACCGGATCGTCCCGGCCGGTCCTGACTCGAAGCCCAGGGCAAGCGCGAGATTGTCCTGGACCGACATCGACTCCACGAGGCCGAGGTCCTGGTGGACGAAGCGCACCCCAGCCGCGTGGACGGCGGCCGGTGTGATCGGAGAGTGCAACTCCTCGCCGTGCAGGAGCACCTTCCCCGCGGTGGCCTCGTGGTATCCGGCCAGGATCTTGATCAGCGTGGACTTGCCGGATCCGTTGGCGCCCAGCAGAGCGTGGATGGAGCCGGCGTGGAAGGAGATGTCGACGTGGTCGAGGACCCGGTTCTGGCCGAAATCCTTGGTCAGACCACGGACCGCGACGCTGGGAGCCGCTGGCTCGGTCCCCGCGCCCCCGACGGGGGTCACCGCGGTCCCTCGAGGTAGAGGCGGCTTGTCACCGCAGACCCCACAGTTCCTCGAACTTCGCCCGGAAGTCGAAGTTCCCCTGCCAACCCTCGTTCTCCAGCTCGGCCACCTGCTCGGGGGTCAGCGCGTCGAGGACCTCCTGATCGAACATCGCCACGGGGATGATCGAGGTCCAGTCGACCGGCTCCTCCCCATTGCTGATCCTGTTGATGTTGTCCACGACGGAGTAGGCGAGCCACTCGCGCGGGTCGGCGAAGCAGACCCTCTGACTGCCACCGGCGCGGATGATCGCGATGTTCTCGGGGTTGCAGTCGAACCCGGCGCCGGAGACGGTGTCGGCGAGGCCGGCGCGGTCGAGGCTGTTGATCACCCGGAACAAGCAGGAGTCGAAGCAGGACACCCAGTTGATGTCGGGGTCACCCTGGATCGTCGCCGTCGCCTGGGCGGCCGGACCGGTGGTCGGGTTGTCGAAGTTGGAGAGGCTCCACTCCTTGGTCGTGATCTCGCAACCCGGGCAGTTCTCTTCCTGCTCGAGGTACTCCTGGCTGCCCTTGTACTGGCCGTTCACGGTGATGTAGAGGTCCGTGTTCTTCATCTGCAGCAGGTTCAGCTCGGCCTCGCTCTCGCAGACCATGTACTGCGCGATCGCCTCGCCGCTGCGCACCCAGTCGAAGGAGACGTCCGGAACCGTTTCCGGAGTGTTCTTCAGCGACCCCAGCGTGATCACCGGGATGCCGGCCTCGATGGCGCGCTGGATGCCGGACTGCACCCGGGTGGTGTCCACGAACACCAGCGCCACCGCATCAGCACCCTCGTCGATGGCGGAGTTGAGGGCGTTCAGCTGGACCTCCGGCTTGCCCTGACCATCGCTGATCTTGGTGTTCCAGCCGAGCTGCTCACCCGCCGCAGCGATCGCCTCGGCGGGCCGGGCTGCGCCGGTGGACGCCATCTGCTCCGGGATGACGACGACGTCCAGTCCCTGCTGCGGCGCCGGGCTCTCCTCCGGCCCGGTCCAACCGTTCTCGTTCTTGGCCGCGTCCAGCAGCTCGGAGGCGCCGTCGCAGGCCTTCTCCACGGCGGCGTCTCGATCGGCCTGGCTGACGTCCGATGCGGCGTCCGAGCCACCGCCGCCGCAGGCCGGGATGCTCAGCACCGCGGCGGCGACGGCGCCCGCCGCGATCCTGCGCACGAGGGACCTCTGTCCGATGCTTCTCACGTCTCTCCTGCTTTCGGTAGGCCGCTGTCCGGATGGCAGCGGGCGGGTGGTGTTGGTCGGGCCGGCCGCGGACGACCGAACGGACGTCCGCGGCATGGCTCGGGCGCCCGGGCCGCGACCCGGGCGTGTGTTCGTGACCGGCGATGGGGTGAGCGGGCGGCTGGCGGCCGTCCGCGGGTCAGAAGCTGCGGCGTTGTCGGCTGACGCGCACTCAGGACTGGTCACCTTCGAGTTGTGTCCTCGCCCGCACGAGCGACGGGCACCCGGCGCAGTCATCCCCGAGCCGGGCCCTCACCCGGTGCCGGGGCGGGACTCCTGGGAGCTCTGGGTGCTCTCGGCGCCCTTTGCCTCTTCGCGAGCGGCCAGCAGCCGGTTCCTGCTCGCGAACACTCGGCGCAGATGACGCTCCGTGGCGTAGCGGGCTCGTGCGGGATCGCCGGACGAGATCGCCTGCTCTATCTCCGCGTGCTCCTCGATCGTGTTGTGGGCCTCCGAGGGGTATCCGGGGCCGTTGCTGTAGGTGTCGCGGAGGAACCCGTTGATCGGGCCCACCACCAGGCGGAAAAACGGATTCCCGCTCGCCTCGGCCATGACCTCGTGGAAGTCGAGGTCCGCCGCCAGGAACTCGGGCCGGGACTGGGTGGACCGGCTCAACTGCTCGTTGCACCGGCGCAGCTCGGCCAGATGCTCCGGGGACCGGCGGGCGGCCGCCAGCGCGGCCATCTCGACCTCCAGAACCAGTCGCAGCTCGAGCAACTGGTCGAAGGTCCCGTCGCTCAGTCGGAGCAGCAAGCCGTACTGCTCGGCGATGAACCGTCCGTCGAAGTCGGCGACGGTCATGCCGCGGCCCGGCCTGACCGTCACCAGGCCGCGCTGCACCAGCAAGCGGGCAGCCTCGCGCACCACCGTCCGGCTGACGTTGAAACGGTTGGCTAGTTCGGCCTCGCTCGGCAACCGGTCCCCCGGGATCAGGCTGGCACCCAGGATTTCCTGCTGGAGGGCATCCGCGAGCGCCTCCGGCAGTCGCTGACGAGACCCGAGATGATCTGGCATGGCCGGAAACGTAGGACAAGATGATGATGTGGTCAAGGCCACACGACACAGTCCTCGTCGGCGCGTTTTGAGGCTTGGCACGGCGCCGTGCTGCGGGTTTGTGCCTGCGAACGAGGTCGGCGACGAGGCGGGGCCTTGTGGCTTTCGCGCGGCTTGGCGGCTCAGCGGTCATATGATAGGACATCTACTGAGACGTCGCTCACACGCGCGTCGAGTGCTCGCTGACCTCCCCCCGGCATCTCGATGTCCGAGCGAGCCCACGCAGCTGCCGTCGACTCCCACCCCTCCAGGAAGGCCAGAACCCCGTGGACCTCAGTGCCTATGCAGACCTCGTTCTCCCCGAGGACGCCGACCGGGCGACCCTGGTCGGACGCTTGTTCGACCCCGAGTCCGAGGGTCCGTGCGTCGTCACGGTTCGCGGCTCCACGCTGGTGGACCTGACCTCGGTTGAACCGACCGTGGCCGACCTGCTGGAGCGCCCGGACGCCGTCGACGTCGTCCGGAGCACGTCAGGTCGCAGCTGGCCCCTGGCCGAGGTCCTGGCTGCCACGCTCACAGGCGACCGCACGAGGCCGCACCTGCTCGCCCCGGTGGACCTGCAGGTGCTCAAGGCTGCCGGGGTGACCTTCGTGCGCAGCATGCTCGAGCGGGTGATCGAGGAACGGGCCGCCGGCGACCCGGCCCGCGCTCAGGAGGTCCGCGCGAGGCTGGGTGATGTGGTCGGCGGCGCCATCTCCCAGATCCGACCCGGCTCACCGGAGGCCGAGCGGGTCAAGCAGGTGCTCCTGGCGGAGGGGCTGTGGTCGCAGTACCTCGAGGTCGGCATCGGGCCGGATCCGGAAATCTTCACCAAGGCACCGGTGCTCTCGGCCGTCGGCACCGGCGCCCAGATCGGCGTGCTCGCCCGGTCATCCTGGAACAACCCGGAACCGGAGATGGTGCTGGCGGTGACCTCTACGGGCATGCCCGTGGCGGCCACCCTGGGCAACGATGTGAACCTGCGCGACTTCGAGGGCCGCAGCGCCCTGCTGCTCACCGAGGCCAAGGACAACAACGCCTCGTGCGCCCTGGGTCCCTTCCTCCGCCTCTTCGACGAGGGCTTCTCCCTCGACGACGCCGCGTCCGTGGACGTGGCCCTGCGCATCAGCGGGCCGGAGGGTTACGTGCTCGAAGGCGTCAACCCGGTCAGTGAGATCAGCCGGCATCCCCGGGAGCTGGTGGCACACGCCCATGGCGCCCACCACCAGTACCCCGACGGCTTCGTGCTGTTCACGGGCACGATGTTCGCACCGACCGAGGACCGGGGAACCCCGGGCCAGGGCTTCACCCACCGAACCGGCGACGTGGTCAGCATCTCCTCGCCGAAGCTCGGGACCCTGGTCAACCTGGTCACCAGCGCCGAGGAAGCTCCGGACTGGACGTTCGGCATCCGTGACCTGATGCGCAACCTCTCCGGTCGAGGGCTCCTGCGCAGCGAGGCCGCTCGGCCAGCGCAGGCGCCGGCGGGTGCACCGGCATGAGCCGGATGGTGGTGACCGACCAGGCGTTCGGCGGGGTGGACCAGGAGGCGGCGACCGCCCGGCGCTTCGGCGCCGAGTTCGCGGAGTACGCCTGTACGAGCGAGGCCGAGACCATCGCGGCGGTGACGGGCGCAGACGTCGTCCTGGTCAATTTCGCGCCGATCACCGAGAAGGTGCTGAGCGCGATGGCGCCCGGTGCAACGGTGATCCGGTATGGGATCGGCTACGACAACGTCGATTGCGCCGCGGCCGGACGGCTCGGCATCTCGGTCGCGAACGTTCCCGACTACGGCAGCGACACGGTGGCCGACCACACCGTGGCCAGCCTGCTCACACTGCTGCGCAAGCTGCCGGCCTACGACCGATCCGTGCGTGAGCACGGCTGGTGCCCGCCGGGGAGCCTGGGATCTCTGCCCGGCTTCGCCTCGACGACCGTCGGGCTGATCGGCACCGGCCGGATCGGGCTCGCCGTCGCAGATCGGCTGCGCCCGTTCGGGTTCCGGGTACTGGCCGCTGATCCGTACGCCGATGCCGCCGGTCTGCAGGACGCGGGCATCGAGCTGGTCGACGTACCCGAGCTGTTCAGCCGCTCGCATGCCGTCTCGTTGCACGCCCCTCTCACCCCGGCCACCACGAACCTGATCGACGCCGAGGCATTGGCCCGGATGCCCCGCGGCGGGATCCTGGTCAACACGTCGCGCGGTGGGCTGGTCGACAGCGACGCCCTGGCAGACGCGCTGCAGAGCGGGCATCTCAGCGCTGCGGCGCTCGACGTCTTCGAGCCGGAACCGCTGTCCCCCACCTCCCGGCTCCGCGCTCTCCCCCAGGTGCTCCTCACGCCGCACGCGGCGTTCTTCTCCGACGACTCGGTCGCCGCCCTACAGCGGCTGGCCTGTGAGGAGGCCGCCCGCGCCCTGGCGGGTGAGCCCCTCCGGTGCCGGGTCGCGTGATCGATCAGCCTGTTCCGGACGACGCAATGATCCACGGCACCACCGACCTGACGGGAGCTCTGCGGGCATGAGCGACATCCAACGCGGCCTCAACCACATCGACGGACAGTGGCTGGACACCGACAGCGGAGCTGCGGTCACCGTCGTCAACCCCGCCACCGAGGAGGTGGTGGCCGAGGTTCCGGAGTCGGCGGGCACCGACGTGGACCGTGCAGTCGCCGCCGCCTGCCGCGCCTTCGGCGAGTGGCGGTGGCTCAACCCCTCGGTGCGGGCCGGGTACCTGCACGCCGTCGGGGACCGGATCGCCGCGGCGGAGGAGCGGGTGGGCGAGACGATCACGCGCGAGATGGGCAAGCCGTTCGACGAGGCCCGCGGCGAGGTCGCCAAGCTGGCCAAGACGTTCCACTTCTATGCGGAGGAGACGACACGCAGCACCGGCGCCGTGATCCCCAACGAGGAGGACGGCTACACGAGCCTCGTCGAGCGGGAGCCGATCGGCGTCGTCGGCGCGATCGCCCCCTGGAACTACCCGGTGGAGCTCATCGGCTGGAAGCTGGCCGCAGCCTTGGGGGCGGGATGCACCATCGTCGTCAAGCCCTCGGAGTACACGCCGACCTCGGCGATCGAGCTGTTCCGCTGCATCGAGGCCGCCGGGGTGCCGGCCGGGGTGGCCAATCTCGTGCACGGCACGGGCCGGGCAGGGGGCGCGCTCATCGCCCATCCCGACATCAACAAGGTGGCGTTCACCGGCTCCGGGGAGACCGGCGCGCTGATCCAGCGCTCGGTGCACGGGGTCAAGCCGATGTCGATGGAACTGGGCGGCAACTGTCCGATGATCGTCACCGCACAGGCCGACATCGAGGCCGCCGTGGCCGGTGCGCTGCGCCGGGGGTTCCGGAACGCCGGACAGATCTGCATCGCCGTCAACCGGATCTACGTGCACCAGGACCTCTATGCCGAGTTCGTGGAGCGGCTCGGGCAGGCCGCCGCCGCGCTGGTCGTCGCCGACGGGTTCTCCGAGAACGCCGCGATGGGGCCGGTGACCAACACCGAGGTACTGGCCAAGGTGGAGCGGCACGTCGTCGACGCCCGGGGGCGCGGGGCGCGGGTCGTGGCCGGCGGCCAACGAGTCGCCGGCATGGAACGGGGCTACTTCTACGCCCCGACCGTCCTGGCTGATTGCGACCAGGCAATGCTCGTGATGCACGAGGAGACCTTCGGGCCCGTCGTCGGCGTCGCGCCCTACCGGGAACTCGACGACGTCATCGGGCTGGCCAACAGCACCCCGGCCGGGTTGGCGGCCTATGTCTACAGCCGCGACGTCGGCGAGGTGTTCGCGCTGGGCCGTCGGCTCGACTTCGGGAGCGTGGCGGTCAACAACGTCGACGCGGGGATCATCAACGCCCCCTACGGCGGCCGCAAGGGCAGCGGGTACGGCTACGAGCACGGGCGCGAGGGGCTGGACTCCTACCTGCAGCTCAAGCACGTCCGCATCCGGCACGGAGCCTGAGGGCCGCCATGTCCGACGTGTGGATCGGCATCGACCTCGGGACCTCCGCATGCAAGGTCCTGGCCCTGGGCGCCTCCGGTGAGGTACTGACCACCGCCACCCGGCGGTACCCCCTGAACACCCCACGGCCTGGATGGGCCGAGCAGGAGCCGAACGACTGGTGGGAGGCCACCGACGAGTGCGTCCGGGAGGTACTCGGCTCCCTCGGCGGACGATTCACGGTGCAGGGGTTCGGGCTCTGTGGTCAGATGCACGGGCTCACGGCCCTCGGCGCCGAACACGAGGTGCTGCGACCGGTCATCCTCTGGAACGACCAGCGCGCTGCGCCGCAGTGCGAGGAGATCACCGAACGGGCCGGGGGGCTGCCCGGGCTCCTGGAGCTGGTGCAGAACCGGATGATCCCGGGCTTTACCGCCGGCAAGATCCTCTGGTTGCGCGAGAACGAGCCGCAGACCTACGCGCGGATGCGGCACGTGCTCAACCCGAAGGACTACGTCCGGCTCCGGATGACCGGGGAACTGGTCACCGACGTCAGCGACGCCTCCGGAACCGGCCTCTTCGACGTCCGCGCACGACGGTGGTCCACCCGGTTGCTGGAGCTGCTGGACCTGCCCGAGGACCTGCTGCCCCGGGTCGCCGAGTCCACCGACGTGACCGGCGGACTGACCGCCGAGATCGCCCAGCGGTGGGGCGTGGCGACCGGCACCCCGGTCGTCGGCGGCGGCGGGGACGCGGTCCTGCAGACCACCTCCATGGGGGTGGTCGAGGAAGGCGTCCTGGGCGTCACTCTCGGGACCGCAGGAGTGGTGGGCGGAGCCATGACGAGCTGCCCACCAGCACCCGACGGCCGGCTGCAGATCTCCTGCGGCAACGCCCCGGACCGGTGGCATGTGATGGGCGTGGCGCTCAACAGCGGCGGCGCCCTGCAATGGCTGCGCGACGCCCTGCAGCCGCTGACGCCCGCGGCGGGGCTGGACTACGGGCGGCTGGTGGAACTGGCTCAACAGGCTCCGCCCGGCGCCCAGGGACTGCTCTTCCTTCCCTACCTGCTCGGCGAGCGCTGCCCGCACCTGGCCCCCGAAGCACGGGGTTCCTGGGTCGGGCTCACCCACGCCCACACCGCCGCCCACCTGAGCCGCAGCGTCATGGAGGGGGTGCTCCTGAACCTCCGCGAGGTCTTCGACATCCAGGCCGCCGTCGGCGGCCGCCGGGCGGCCCAGGTCCGGGCGTCCGGGGGCGCCACCAGCGAACCGTTGTGGACACGGCTGTTGGCGGACGTGCTGCAGACCGAGGTGGCCACCGTGACCGGCGCCGTGCACGGAGGCGCCTTCGGCGCCGCATTCCTGGCTGGGGTCGGCACTGGGCACTGGCCCTCCATCGAGTCCGTCGCCGACGTCGTCCACGTCACCGGGACGACCGCCCCCGATCCCGCCGTGGCCGACGTATACGCGGACCTGCACGACGTCCACCGCACGCTGTACGAGGCTCTTCGGCCGGCCTTCGCGTCGCTGGCGGCCGTGAACCTTCGGGACAGCGCATGACGGCGGGTCCGGTCACCGGCATCGCGTTCGACCTGGACGGCACGCTGGTCAACAGCGGGGCCGACATCGCCGGGGCCATCAACGCCATGCTCGCCACCCACGGGATCCAGGCCCAGCCGGTCGGCTACGTCGAGCAGTTCATCGGCGAGGGCACCCGCAACCTGGTCGCCGGCGTCTACCGCGGGATGGGAATCGAGGTGTCCGGCGAGCGCCTCGACGAGGACACCCGGACGTACCTGCAGAGCTATGCCGAAAACCCGGTCGTGCACTCGACGCTGTACGCCGACGCCCGCGCCGGGCTCACCGCGCTCGCCCAGCGCGGTGTCGCGCTCGGGGTCTGCACGAACAAGACCCAGCACATGGCAGAGGCGGTCCTCACCGGTCTCGGCCTCCGTGACTTGTTCGCCGCCGTCGTGGGCGCAGACGCGGTGGCGGCGTCCAAGCCGGCACCCGAGCACCTGCTCACCGCACTCGAGCAGATGGGCACGCCGATGGACCAGGCGTTGTTCGTCGGGGACACCGACGTGGACGTCGAATGCGCCCGCCGGGCGGGGGTCCCCCTCGTCCTGGTGGATTGGGCGCCCGCCCGGGTGGAGCCACAGGCCGCCCGACGGATCCGCCGGTTCGCCGAACTCGGCGACCTGCTGGACGCCCGCACGTCCCCCAACGTGCGCCCCGGCCGACCGGGCGCCACGCACCCATGAAGGAGTCCACCGTGCAACCCCAGACCCCCCAGGACGTCGCGAAGCTGGCCGCCGGCCGACGAGCGGCCGAGGTCTACGGCAAGGACGGCGCCAAGCTCGGCTTGGGGTCCGGCACGACGTCTCACTGGTTCGTCCGGGCGCTCGCCGAGCGCGTCCGGGACGGGCTCGACGTCGTCGGCGTCCCCACCTCAACGGCCACCCGCGACCTGGCCCTGGAACTCGGCGTACCGCTGGCCGACCTGAACGACCTGCCTGAGCTCGACGTGTGTATCGACGGCCCCGACGAGATCGACGCCGACGGCAGCATGATCAAGGGTGGCGGCGCCTGTCTGCTGTGGGAGAAGGTCGTCGCCCGGGCGTCGCACCACCGGGTGATCGTGGCTGATGACAGCAAGGTGGTGGCCCGGCTCGGCGCGTTCCCCCTGCCGATCGAAGTGCTGCCCTTCGGATGGGTGAGCAGCGAACTCCTCATTCGGGCCCTGCTGGCTGACGCCGGCTATGCCGACGTCCCGATCACTCGACGCACCAAGGGCGGCGAGCTGGTTGTCACCGACAGCGGCAACTACATCCTCGACGCCCGTCTGGGCGCCGTGCACGACGCCGCGGCGCTGGCCGTGGCGCTGAACCAGATCCCCGGCGTGGTGGAGAACGGCCTCTTCGTCGGCATCACCGACGAGGTGGTCCTGGGCCACCGGGACGGATCGGCCGAGGTGGTCGGGCTTCCTCTGGAAGTGCCGCCGGCAACCCCCACAGGAGGAGCAGCGTGATCCACGGCAATTACATCAACGGCACCTGGTCGGAGGGCACGGAAGCGTCCGCGAACATCAACCCCTCGGACGTCACCGATACGGTCGGCCAGTACGCCCAAGGGGACGCCGCCGCGGTCACCGCCGCGGTCGCCGCGGCCAAGGATGCCTACAACACCTGGTCGCTGTCGTCCCCGCAGCAGCGCTTCGACGTCCTGGACGCCGCAGGCAGCCAAATTCTCGCCCGACGATCGGAGCTCGGCGAGCTGCTGGCCAGGGAGGAGGGCAAGCCCATCGCCGAAGCCAGCGCGGAGGTCAACCGGGCCGGCCAGATCTTCAAGTTCTTCGCCGGCGAGGCGCTGCGGAACTCCGGTGAGCTGCTGCCCTCCGTGCGTCCGGGGATGACCGTAGAGATGACTCGTGAGCCGGTCGGCGTGGTCGGCCTGATCACACCGTGGAACTTCCCCATCGCCATTCCGGCCTGGAAGATGGCTCCCGCGCTGGCATTCGGGAACACCGTTGTCATCAAGCCAGCTGAGCTCGTTCCCGGCTGCACCTGGGAGCTGGTGAAGATCCTGGCCGACAGCGGCCTGCCCGCCGGCGTGCTGAACCTGGTGATGGGGCGGGGGTCGGTGGTCGGCGAGGCGCTCGTCTCGTCCACTGACGTCGCCGCGGTCAGCTTCACCGGCTCGGTGCCCGTGGGAAGGCAGCTCGTGGCAGCGTGCGCGGCGAACGGCAAACGTGTGCAGGCCGAGATGGGTGGCAAGAACCCGATGGTCGTCCTCGACGATGCCGACTTGGACGTCGCGGTGGAAGCCAGCATCAATGGCGCATACTTCTCCACCGGGCAGCGCTGCACGGCCTCCTCCCGGCTGATCGTCACCGCCGGCATCCATGATCGGTTCGTCGATGCCATGACGCGCCGCATGCGGGATCTGCGGGTCGGCCATGCCCTCGACCCGGACACGGTCATCGGCCCGGTGGTCGACCAGCGTCAGCTGGACCAGGACCTCGACTACATCCGGTCCGCGGGGGCCGACGGCGGAGTGGTGCACGGTGGCGAGCGGGTGACCTGCCGCACCGAGGGTTTCTACCTCGCGCCTGCGCTGATCACCGAGACCACCAGAGACATGCGGATCAACCACGAAGAGGTCTTCGGTCCAGTGGCCTCGGTCATCCGAGTGGCGGACTACGACGAGGCGCTCGCCGTCGCGAACGACATCGAGTACGGCCTCTCGACCGGTATCTGTTCCCGGTCGCTCAAGCACGTCGCGCACTTCAAGAGGCACGCCCAGGCGGGGATGGTGATGGTCAACGCCCCGACGGCAGGCGTCGACTACCACGTCGCTTTCGGCGGTAGCAAGGGTTCCAGTTACGGACCGCGCGAGCAGGGGCGCTACTCCCGGGAGTTCTACACCACGGTGAAGACTGCCTATATCAACCCCGGCTGAGCGGCTGAGCAATGCCGCACCCGACAATCGCCTGCTCGATGGACGCCCGGTCCCAGCGGTCGGTCGCCCCGTGACCGCAGAGCGATCGGCGTTGTACTTGCGCCGGGTGTCCGACCAGGGCACTCGCGCACGAGTCCCAGACGACGCCGACCGAGGGAGTGCGGCCGGCGTCAATGACGCCGGCCGGCGGCGCACATGGCGGTGAAACGAGAGGTGCCACTTCCCTCGACCGCCTGGCCTGTTCGGCATCGCGTCTCCCATCGTCGGGGGGGGGGCCCCCCCCCCCCCCCCCCCAGCCCCCCACACCCCCCCCCCCACCCCCCCCCACCCCCCCCCCCCCCCCCCCACAACCCCAGCCGATACCTCCGCCCGGCCACACCGG
>NZ_JBJHAO010000027.1:0-23036 GCF_054051075.1 Blastococcus sp. SYSU DS0617 | reverse complement strand
TCTCTATTAGCTGTCGTGCCGCCCAAACCCCCCACGACCCCAGCCCCCCCCCCCCCCCCCCCCCCCCCCCCCCCCGCCCCCCCCCCCCCCCCCCCCCCCCCTGCGGCGTCCGCTCCCGGCGACGGGCCGTTCCTCGTCGTCGGGCTCGGCAACCCCGGGCCCGGGTACGCCGGCAACCGGCACAACGTCGGCGCCATGGTGCTCGACGTGCTCGCCGACCGGGCCGGCATCCGGCTCTCGCCCGGCAAGGGTGCCCGCTCGCGCGCGCTGAGCGGGGAGGGCCGGCTGGCCGGCCGCCGGGTGGTCCTCGCCCGGCCGCTGACCTACATGAACGAGTCCGGAGGCCCGGTCCGGAGCCTGCTGGACTACCACAAGCTGCCGGCCACCGACCTCGTCGTCGTGCACGACGAGCTCGACATCGACTTCGCGGTGCTGCGGCTCAAGCGCGGCGGCGGCGAGGGCGGGCACAACGGCCTGCGCTCGATCACCCGCTCCACCGGCACCAAGGACTACCTGCGGGTGCGCGTGGGGATCGGCCGCCCGCCGGGCCGCCAGGACCCCGCCGACTACGTGCTCAAGGACTTCTCCTCGACCGAGCGCAAGGAACTGGACCTGCTGCTGGTCGTGGCCGCCGACGCCACGGAGCTGCTGCTCGCCCGTGGTCTCGAAGCCGCGCAGAACGACGTCCACCCCCGCAGCTGACCGTCGCGGTGCGCGATCGTGGCGCCGCGCCTCCCGAAAGGGTGAACGGTCGCTCTCCGTGTTGACCCTGGCGGTCACGGACTGTGAGTGTGGCTCCTGCGTCAGGGCCGCACTCGGGGGAGAACGTCCTGTTCGGAGGCCACTCGGCTCCATTCCCCGTATCGGCTCGATCACGGTACGTAACGGGGGAGTGACCATGTTGGTGGACAAGGCGGCACTGAGCGACGGGCTGGACCGGATCCCGGTTCCCCGCAGCGAGCGCGCCCCCGTGGCCGACCGGTCCCTCGAGCGCCGCCCCACCGCCTCCTGGGTGCGCACCTATGCGCTCGCGCTCGCGTCCGTCGAGGCGTTCGCGGCAGCGGTCATCGGGGCCTGCGTCGTCGTCACCCGGCCCGAGGGCCTGCCGCCGGTGCCCTCGCTCCTCTGGGCCTCCGTCGCCCTGGTGGTCGCGTGGCCGCTCCTGCTGTGGGCCTGCGGCGCGTACGCCGAGCCGTTGTTCGGGACCGGCAGCGACGAGTACCGCACCGTGGGGCGGGCCGGGCTCGTCCTGCTGGCGGTCGCCGGGTTCGTCTCCTACGCCGCCGACCTCGAGCTCAGCCGGGCGCTCGTCGTCGTCGGCATCCCGGCCCTCGCCGTCACCACGCTGGTGTGGCGGTACGCCGCCCGGTCCCGGCTCCGCCGGCTGCGGGCCCGCGGCCGGTGCACCAAGCGCGTGGTCGTCGTCGGCCGCGGGGGCGCGGTCCTGGAACTGGCCGACCGCCTGCGCCGGGAGAACTATGCCGGCCTGGACGTCGTCGGTTTCTGCGTGACCCCCGCCGACCGCGGCCGGGTGGCCGGTCTGGCCGACGTGCCGGTCGAGGGGCTGGACGACGTGGTGTCGATGGCCGCCCGGCTGGACGCCGACACCATCGCCGTCACCTCCGCCAGCGAGACCGCGGCCCAGTACCTGCGCCAGCTCTCCTGGAACCTGGAGGGCAGCGGCGTGGAGCTGCTCGTCGCCCCCGGGCTCATCGAGGTGGCCGGCCCGCGCCTGCACATCCGGCCCTTCGAGGGGCTGCCGCTCCTCTCGGTCGAGCAGCCCCGCTTCGAGGGCTGGCACCGCATGGTCAAGGGCGCCGTCGACCGGTGCGCCGCCGCGCTGGCACTGCTGGTGCTCTCGCCCGTCCTCCTGGGCATCGCGCTCGCCGTGCGGCTGACCAGCTCCGGCCCGGCCCTGTACCGGCAGGAGCGGGTCGGGATCAACGGTCGGTCCTTCACCATGCTGAAGTTCCGCAGCATGGTCGTCGACGCCGACCAGCGCCTCGACGCCATCCGGGCCGACAACATCTCCGACGGCCTGCTGTTCAAGATGCGCGAGGACCCCCGCGTCACCCCGATCGGTCGCTGGCTGCGCCGGCTCTCGCTCGACGAGCTGCCCCAGCTGTTCAACGTCCTGAACGGCTCCATGGCACTCGTGGGCCCGCGCCCGCCGCTGCCCAGCGAGGTCGCCCGGTACGACGCATCCGTCAGTCGACGGCTGCTGGTGAAGCCGGGCCTGACGGGCCTGTGGCAGATCTCGGGGCGGAGCGACCTGCCCTGGGAGGAGGCCGTCCGCCTGGACCTCCGGTACGTCGAGAACTGGTCGCTCGCCCTGGACTTCCTCATCCTGTGGAAGACCGCCCGAGCCGTTCTCAGCTCCTCCGGGGCGTACTGACCCACCCCTTTCGGAGGTCATCCGGAGGGGGGACGGCGTCCGGCGGAACGGCTCCGCCGGGCGCCCCGCCCCCGATCCTTGATCCGCGGTGCGTGTCACGTGCCGACGCGGCCCTTCCTGGTCGCTGACCAGCGAACGAACGGATCGACGATGCGCATCGCCATGCTGGGGACGCGAGGCGTCCCGGCCCGGTACGGCGGCTTCGAGACCGCGGTCGAGGAGGTCGGGCAGCGACTGGCCGACCGTGGGCACCGCGTCGTCGTCTACTGCCGCACCGAGCCCGGGAACTCCGACCGGCCCGCCCGGCACCTGGGCATGGAGCTCGTCCACCTGCCCGCCGCGCGCAAGCGGTCCCTGGAGACGCTCAGCCACTCGGCGCTCTCGGTCGGCCACCTGCTCGGCCACCGCACCGACGCCGCCTTCGTGTTCAACGCCGCGAACGCGCCGCTGCTGCCGATGCTCCGCGCCGCCCGCATCCCCGTCGCCACGCACGTCGACGGGCTGGAGTGGAAGCGCGCCAAGTGGGGCCCGGTCGGTCAGCGGTACTACCGCGCCGCCGAGTCCCTGGCCGTGCGCTGGTCGGATGCGCTCATCGCCGACGCCGTCGGCATCGCCGACTACTACCGGCACGAGTTCGGGGCGCCGACGACGCTGCTGACCTACGGCGCCCCCTTGATCGAGCCCGGTTCCGGCCGGCTCGCCGAGCTGGGCCTCGAGCCGGGGGAGTACCACCTGGTGGTCGCCCGCTTCGAGCCGGAGAACCACGTCGAGCTCATCGTCGACGGGTACACCCGCAGCAAGGCCACCAAACCGCTGGTCGTGGTCGGCTCCGCGCCCTACTCCGACGACTACACCGCCCGCGTGCACGCCGCGGCCGACGACCGCGTGCGCTTCCTCGGCGGGGTGTGGGACCAGGTGCAGCTCGACCAGCTGTACGCGAACTCCTACACCTACCTGCACGGTCACTCGGTCGGGGGCACCAACCCCTCCCTGCTGCGCGCCATCGGCGCCGGCGCGGCGGTGCTGGCCTTCGACTGCGACTTCAACCGCGAGGTCACCGCCGAGGCCGGGCGCTACTTCGGCAGCCCTGCCGACGTGGCCGCCCTCGTCGACGCCGCCGAGGCGGAGCCGCGGCGGATCCGGACGGCCGGGAAGCGGGCCCGCGAGCTGGCCGCCGGCTACGACTGGGACCACGTGGCCACCGGGTACGAGAAGCTGGCGCAGGCACTCGCCCGCCGCGACTTCCCGAGCCGGCGCCCCAGCGGCCACCGGATGCACCCGGCGACACCCGTGGCCCTCCGCATCCCGGAGCCCCGCCCCGAGCCGGCGGTCGAGATCACCGACTCCTCGATCATCCGGTTCCCCGGAGCGCAGCAGTGACCGCTGCGACCCCCCGGGTCGACGAGACGCTGCGGGGGACCCTCGATCGGCTGGCCGGCGCCCAGAAGGGTGCGGTGGGGGCTCCCGCGTACTCGCGGTTCGTCAACCGCAAGCTCGGCCGCCTGCTTGCCGCGGTCGCCTTCCACGCCCGCCTGACCCCCAACGCGGTGACCGGGATCAGCGCCGTCTTCACCGCCACGGCGCTCGTGCTGCTGGTCGTGGCCGAGCCCTCGTGGGCCGTCGGGCTCACGGTGGCCGCGTGCCTGGTCCTGGGCTACGCGTTCGACGCCGCGGACGGGCAGCTGGCCCGGCTCCGGGGCGGCGGCTCCCCGGCAGGGGAGTGGCTCGACCACATGGTCGACGCGGTGAAGGCGTCCGGCCTGCACCTGGCGCTGCTCATCGGCCTCTACCGCTTCGACGTGGTGGAGCCGGTGTGGCTGCTCGTGCCTCTGGGCTACTGCCTGGTGGACGCGGTGACCTACTTCGCCACCATGCTGAACGAGGCGCTCCGCGCGCAGCACGGCGTGGCCACCCGCGCCCAGCCGACGGCGCAGCGCGCCGGCGTGGCGCGTTCGCTCCTCACGCTGCCTACCGACTACGGGCTGCTGGCCTGCCTGTTCGTGCTCTACGGCGTGCCGGGGTTGTTCGTCCCCGCCTACACCGTGCTGTTCGCGGCGGCGGCCGGGTTCCTCGCCCTCGCCTCCGTCAAGTGGTTCACCGAGATGTCGAGGTTGCCCCGATGAGCGTGCTGTCCCGCCTGACCGCGAACCGGGGCGCGCGCCTGCTCGCCGTGGGGTCGGCCCTGGTCCTCGTCGGCATCGTCGTCCTGTCGCTGGTCGTGGGCGATGGCAGGTCCACGGCGGACACACCCGCAGCGGCGAGCTCCGCGCCCGCTACGACCAGTGCGCCACCTCTGGAGCTCGCTCCCGCACCGGTGACCCCGGAGGCCGCCGGGCCGACCGAGGACGTCACGCAGCTGCCCCCGAGCCTTCCGCCGGTGGGCTTGGACGAGCAGGCCGCCGTGGGCAACGGGATCACCGCCCAGGTCCTGTCCCTCGAGGCCATCGAGGGGACGGGCACGGGGCCGGGCAACATCGCCGGGCCCGCGCTGCGCGCGACCATCCGCCTCACCAACGGGACCGAGGCGCCGGTCTCCCTGGACGGGGTCGCCGTCGACCTCGCGCATGGCACCGAGCTGATCCCCGCGTCCCCGCTGGACGACCCGTCGGCGGCACCGTTCGCCGGCACGGCGCAGCCGTCCGCGGACGCGGTCGGGGTCTACGTCTTCTCCGTGCCGGCCGGCGACCGCGACCTGGTGAGCCTGACGGTGGGCTACCAGGCCGGAGCTCCCTTCCTGGTCTTCACCGGCTCGGCGGACTGACCGTGCGTCCGTCCCGACCGCGTGACGCCGACCGGGGGGTGCTGGTCGTGCACCCCGGGGCCGAGCTCTACGGCGCCGACCGCGTCCTGCTGGAGTCGGCGGCGGCCCTGGCCACCCGGTTCGAGGTCACCGTCGCGCTGCCCGGGAACGGGCCGCTCGTGGGTGAGCTGCAGGCCCGGGGACTGCACGTGGTCATCTGCCGGATGCCCGTGCTGCGCAACTCGGCGATGAGGCCGCGAGGTGCGTTGCGGCTGCTGGCCGACGCGGTCCGGGGTCTGCTCCCCGCGGTCCGGTTGATCCGGCGGCACGGTCGGGCAGGCGTCTACGTCAACACCCTCACCCTGCCGTCCTGGCCGCTGCTCGCCCGACTGGCCGGCAGTCCCTCCCTGTGCCACGTGCACGAGGCGGAGGCGTCGGCACCTCGCCTGCTCCGCCGGGGCATGGTGCTGGCGCCGGTGCTGGCCGACCGTGCGGTGGCGAACAGCCGGTTCACCCTCGACGTGCTCTGCGACGTCGCGCCGGGGCTGCGGCGGCGGACCGCCGTCGTCTACAACTCCGTGCCGGCGCCCGGTCACGTGCGCCCGGCCCGGGCGCGGCTCGAGGGCCCGGTCCGGCTGCTCGTGGTCGGCCGGCTCTCTCCCCGGAAGGGGCCGCAGGTGGCGGTCGCCGTCCTGCAGGAGCTGCTGCGTCGTGGGGTCGACGCCCGGCTGGACCTGGTCGGATCGGTGTTCGAGGGCTACGAGTGGTTCGAGGCCGAGCTCCGGGACACGGTCGCGGCGGCGGGCCTGGCCGACCGGGTGCACTTCGCCGGCTTCAGCGCCGACGTGTGGCCGCACCTCCGCGACGCCGACGTGGTGCTCGTGCCGTCGGTGGCCGAGGAGTCCTTCGGGCTGACCACCGTCGAGGCCGTGCTCGCCGCCCGCCCGCTGGTCGTCAGCGACACCAGCGGGCTGCGCGAGGCCGCGGCCGGCTACGCCTCGGTGCAGGCGCTGCCGCCCGGTGAGGTGCCGCGGTGGGCCGATGCCGTGGAACGGGTCGTCGGCGAGTGGGAGACGTTCCGGCAGGCGGCGATCGAGGACGCGGGGGAGGCCCTCCGGCGGCACGCCCCGGCGCGCTACCGCGACGAGCTGGTCCGAGAGGTCGAGGCGCTCCGCGGCCCGGTGCCCTCTCGGGCGCCGGTCGAGCCGGCGCCGACCCGCTGAGCCATCGCAGACGCCGCACGCCCGCGCGGACGGCGAGATCGTCGACATCCAGGAGGACGACCGTGTTCGGACAGGCAGAGGCCGACCCCGAGGGGCGGGGGCGGACCGCCACCCCGCCGGTGTTCATGTACCACTCGATCAGCCCCTCGGACGCGCCCGATCCGCACCGCCTGCGCGTGCACCCGGAGAGGCTGGACCGGCACCTGCGCCTCCTGGCCCGGCTGGGGCTCCGCGGGGTCTCCCTCGGTGAGCTCCTCCGCGCCCGCGAGCAGGGGAGGGCCGGCGGACTGGTCGGCCTGACCTTCGACGACGGCTACACCGACTTCCTGGACCACGCCGTCCCGGCGCTCGAGCGGTACGGCATGACCGGCACCCTCTACGTCGTCGCCGGGTGCCTCGGCGGCGCCAACGACTGGGACGACGGACCGCGGCTGCCGCTCGTGGACGCCGATCAGGTACGGGCGGTCGCAGCGGCCGGGCACGAGGTGGGCAGCCACACGATGACCCACCCGCGTCTGGCCGGTGCCGACCCCGCGGCCCTCGCCGCCGAGGTGGGGCAGAGCCGGCGGGTCCTCGAAGACGTGCTGCAGTCGGAGGTCCCGGGTTTCTGCTACCCCTACGGGGACTTCGACGACGCCGCGGCCGAGGCCGTCCGGGCGGCGGGCTACGACCACGCGTGCGTCACCGGGGACTACGACCCGGGCGACCGGTTCACCCTGCCGCGTTGCTACGTCAGCCCCGTCGACACGACCGTGCACGTGGCGGCGCGCATGGTGCGTCACCGGCTCCGATCGCGCCGTCGCGCGACGGTGGCCGGCACGGGTGGACGCGCGGCGAGCCGATGAGCGGCGTCGCCGCCCCGAGCCGGCCGCAGCTGCCGCCGGCGCACGGTGCGCTCCCCGGAAGACCGCACCGCTTCCGCGTGGACATCGAGGGACTGCGCGCGGTGGCGGTCGGCCTGGTCCTGGCCGACCACGTCCTCGGCTGGCCTGGCGGCGGCTTCATCGGGGTAGACGTCTTCTTCGTCATCTCCGGCTTCCTCATCACGGGGCTGCTGGTGCGCGAGCGCGAGCGGACGGGCCGGATCTCCTTCCGGGCCTTCTACGTCCGCCGCGCGCGCCGGCTGCTGCCCGCCGCCGTGGCCACCTTGGCGGCGACCACGCTCGCGGCCTGGCTGCTCTTCGTCGGCGGCCGGTTCTGGGACACGGTGACCGACGTCCTGTGGGCGCTGTTCTTCAGCGCCAACATCCACTTCGCCCAGCTGGGCACGGACTACTTCCAGCAGACGGCGGCGCCCTCCCCGGTCCAGCACTTCTGGTCCCTCGCCGTGGAGGAGCAGTTCTACCTGCTGTGGCCGGTGCTGATCCTGCTCGTCTTCGCGATCCCGGCGGGCCGGGGCGTCCTGGGGCGGCGCACGGTGCGGCTCGGACTCGTCGTGCTGGCCGTGAGCACCGCGTCCTTCCTCTGGTCGCTGCACGCCACCGCGGAGTCGCCGTCCACGGCCTACTTCTCCACCTTCACCCGGGCGTGGGAGCTGGGGCTCGGTGCTCTGGTCGCCGTCTCGCTGGCCCGGCTGGACCGGGTGCCCCCCCGCCTCCGGGCCGCCCTCGGCTGGGCGGGGCTCACCGGCGTCCTCGGCTCTGCCTTCCTGATCACCTCCGCCGACCCCTTCCCGGGCTCCCTCGCGGCACTTCCGGTGCTGTCGGCGGTGCTGGTCGTCGCCTTCGGGGCTGCACCGGGTGGTCCGGGGACGCGGTGGGCGCTGGGTAGCCCACCTGCCCGTTTCCTCGGCCGGATCTCCTACTCCCTGTACCTCTGGCACTGGCCGGTGGCGGTCGTGTGCTGGAGCGTCCTGGGAACCGAGGCCGCGGTCACGGCACCGGTGGCCCTCGCCCTGTCCCTGGCGCTGGCCACCGTCTCCTACTACGCGATCGAGCAGCCGGTGCTCGAGTCGCGGTGGCTGGTCGGTGGTCGGCGCTCACCCCTGCGGCCGGGTGCGGCGGAGACCCTGCGCCGCGGCCGGACGGTGGCGGCGGCGGCCGCGGCCGCGACGGTGCTCGCCGCCGCAGCGCTGACCGTCGCCTTCCCGCCCGGGCAGCTGGACGCGCGCACCGTGGCCGCGGCCGACGCCGTGCTCCAGGCCGCGGACCAGCCCCAGGGGGGCGTGGACGGCGCCGATCCCTTCGCCCGGGAGATCGCGACCGCCGCCTCGCTGTTGTCGTGGCCGGAGCAGCTCCAGCCGGGCCTCGACGAGCTGCCCGCCTACCTGGAGGAGCAGTGGAGCGACGGGTGCTTCGACGTGGGGGAGTGGAACGTCGAGCAGTGCCGGTTCGGCGCCGTGGAGGCACCCAGACGCGCGGTGGTGCTGGGTGACTCCATCGCCGGCGCCTGGCTGCCGGGCCTGCGTGCCGGCCTGGAGCCGCAGGGGTGGTCGGTGCAGACGCTGACGATGGGGCAGTGCCCGAACATCGACGCACCCACCCTCTACCGCAAGCGGCCGTTCACCGAGTGCGCTGAGCACCGGGAGTGGGCGCTGGAGCTCATCGCCGCCACCCGGCCCGACCTCGTGATCCTCAGCGACACCTACGACACCGAGCTCGCCGATGCCTCGGCGGACAAGGAGGAGGTGTGGCGCGCCGGGCTGACCAGGGTCGTCCAGCGGCTGCAGGCGTCCGGCGCGCGGGTGGTGCTGCTGACGGCGCCGCCGTCCGGGGCCAACCTGCAGACCTGCGCGACCGCCCTGAACGGTCCGGCCGACTGCCTGGAGAGCCCGCCGGGCCGGTTCCGGACGCAGGTGGCGCTGGAGGCGGACGTCGCCCGGAGCACCGGGGCCGCGCACGTCGACCCCGAGCGCTGGTTCTGCGCCGGCGGGCTCTGCCCCGCCGTCGTGGGCGACACCCCGGTCTTCGCCGACGGGCTGCACATGACCGCGGAGTACGCGCGGAAGATCGGGGAGGACGTGGTCGCCGCGGTTCTCGCTCCCGCGTGATCCACCCACCTCACCCCTCGGGGTGAGGCGGACCGGCACGACGGCCCGCGCCGACGCCCTGCCAGGGCCGGCGCGGGCCGTCGGCACGTCGGGGGCAGGGCGGCCGTGCACGGCCGAAACGGGACCGACACTCCGGACGACGTCGCGACTCGCTCTTGTATGACTACGCCAAGTAACTATGACGCAGCGGGCTGCATCGCGGTGACCAGCGCCGATGTACCGGATCGGGTGACGGCGCAGCCCTGGTGGGGCCGTGATCGTCACGCTTAGTGTCTGCCCGTCCGGGGGGATCACGGGGGTCCTCACGGCTGAGCAGTGGGGGAAACGTGACCGCACGAGCTACCGGGGCGACCCGGCGGTGGATCGCAGGTGGGCTCAGCCTCCTGCTCATGGGTGGAGCGCTCGGGCTGATGGCCCCGGCGGCCTCGGCGGACTCCGCGCCCCTCGATCCCGCCGACCCGGCCACGCCGGTCACCGTGACCGCCGACCCGCTGCCGACCGTCCAGATCGACGGCGTCGTCTGGGCGCAGGTCGTCGTCGGCAACACCGTCTACGTGGCCGGCCGGTTCGCCAAGGCCCGCCCGGCCGGTGCGCGTGCCGGAACGGCCGAGACGGTGCGCAACAACATGCTCGCCTACGACATCCGCACCGGTGAGCTGATCACCTCCTTCACTCCGGACCTCAACGGCCAGGCGCTGGCCATCGCCGCGAGCCCGGACGGCCGGCGCATCTTCGTCGGCGGCGACTTCAACCGCGCCAACGGTGAGGTCCGCAACCGGATCGCCGCCTACGACACCGCGACCGGCCAGCTGGTGCCCGACTTCCGGCCCAGTGTCAGCGGGCAGATCAGGGCGATCGCCGCGACGAACTCGACGGTGTACGTGGGCGGCAGCCTGTCCGCCGTCGGCTCGGTGAGCCGGACCCGGCTCGCCGCGGTGTCCGCGTCCGACGGTGCGCTGCTCCCGTGGGCTCCGGTGCCCGACGCTGCGGCCACCAACGGCAGCAACGAGGTGCTGGCGCTGGTCGTCACCGGCGGCGGCGACCAGGTCGTGGTCGGCGGCCGCTTCGCCGGCCTCAACGGGATCGCGGGCCCGGGCGTCGGTGCCCTGGACCCGGTGTCCGGGGCGACGCGCCCGTTCGCCGTCAACAAGCTGGTCACCAACCAGGGCACGGAGGCGGCCATCTGGGGTCTGTCGGCCTCGGGTGACACCGTCTACGGCAGCGGCTACGACTTCGGCGGCCCCGGCAACCTCGAGGGCACCTTCGCCGCAGCCGCTGACGGCGGCGAGCTCCGGTTCGTGGCCTACTGCCGCGGCGACAACTACGACAACTTCGCCACGTCCCAGGTCCTGTACATCGCCTCGCACATGCACAGGTGCGACTACATCGGCGGCTACCCGGACTCGGCCCCGGCGGAGATCTGGAAGCACGGCAACGCCTTCGGCCTCACGCCGACCACCACCGTGAAGGGGTGGTTCAACAACGCCAGGTTCGACGGCAAGCCGGCGCCGTCGATGCTCCACTGGCACCCGTCGTTCTCGCAGGGCACCGTCACCGGTCAGTACCAGGCCGGGTGGACCGTCGAGGGCACCGAGCAGTACGTGGCCTACGGCGGCGAGTTCCCGCGGGTGAACGGCGTCGCCCAGCAGGGCCTCGTCCGCTTCGCCCTGCCGTCCATCGCGCCGAACGAGTCCGGGCCGGCCGCCTCCGGCATGGAGCCGACGGTGACGCCGATCGGTGCCGGCACCGTCCGCGTGTCGTGGAAGACGACCAGCGACATGGACAACGAGCACCTGACCTACCGGGTCTACCGGGACGACGTCGTCGCGCCCGTGCACACCGTCCGTCAGGCCTCGAGCTGGTGGCAGCTGCCGACGCTGACCGTCGGTGACACGGGCCTGTCCGCCGGCTCGCACCGCTACCGCATCACCGCCACCGACCCCATGGGCAACGTGGCGACCTCGGGGTGGACGACGGTCGACGTCGCCACCGGCGGCGCGGCCCGGCCCTACGCCGACGTCGTGCGTGCCGACGGCGCCACCGACCACTGGTCGCTGGGTGAGTCCTCCGGGAACACCGCCGTCAACCTGGGTCGTGCGATGGAGATGACCTCGGGTAGCGCGGTCACCCGTGGCGCGGCAGGAGCGCTCACCGGGGACGCCGACACCGCATACGCCTTCCGCAACAGCAACTCGTCCTTCGCCTCGACCCGCACCGCCATCGCGGGGCCGCAGACGTTCACCGTCGAGGCGTGGTTCAAGACGACCTCGCGCAGCGGGGGCCGGATCGTCGGCTTCGCCAACTCCGCGACGGGGACGAGCTCCAACTACGACCGGATCGTCTTCCTGGACGCCGCGGGCCGGGTGAACTTCGGGGTCTACCCGAACGTCGACCGGCTGGTCGCGAGCACGGCGACGTACAACGACGGCCGCTGGCACCACGTCGTCGGCTCGCTCGGTGCCCAGGGCATGGCCCTGTACGTCGACGGCAAGCGGGTGGGCGCGCGCACCGACACCACGACGGCCCAGGCCTTCAACGGCTACTGGCGGATCGGTGCGGACAGCGTCTGGTCCGGCTCCAGGACCTTCACCGGCTCGATCGACGAGGTCGCGGTCTACCCCACGGCTCTGTCGGCCGAGCAGGTCGCCGGTCACTTCGAGGTGGGCCGCACCGGCGCCGCGGCGAACGTCGCCCCCACTGCGGCCTTCACCTCGCGAACGTCCTTCCTGGACGCGACCTTCGACGCGGCCGGCTCCACCGACACCGACGGCACCATCGCCTCCTACGACTGGGACTTCGGTGACGGGACCACCGGGACGGGCATCCGCCCGGTGAAGACCTACACGGCGGCCGGCACCTACCCGGTGCAGCTGATGGTCACCGACGACCGCGGCGCCACGGCTCGCGCCACCGCGACCGTCACGGTCACGGCGCCCCCGCCCAACGAGGCCCCCACGGCCGACTTCAGCGTCGCCGGCTCCGGGCGCACCGGGACCTTCGACGCCTCGGCGTCCTCGGACACCGACGGCACCGTGGCCTCCTACGCGTGGGACTTCGGCGACGGCGAGACCGCCACCGGTGTCCGCGCCACGCACGAGTACGACCGCGACGGGACGTACACCGTGCGGCTCACCGTCACCGACGACGACGGCGCGTCGGCGACCGTGGAGCGGGCGCTCACGGTCACCGGCTCGATGCTCGCCGCCGACGCCTTCGACCGGTCGGTGACCGGCGGTCTGGGCACGGCCGACGCCGGCGGTCCGTGGACCGCATGGGCCGGTGCGGTGCGGCAGTCGGTCAAGGACGGCGCCGCGGTGCTGTCGATGACCAAGGGCACCAACACCGGTTCGGTCCTGAGCACGATCGGTCAGACGGACGCGGACGTGCGCACCTCCTTCACGCTGTCGTCGGTGCCGACCGGCGGCGGTGCGATGGTGTACGTCGGTGCCCGGCAGGTGGAGACCTACGTCGGGTACAAGGGCCGCGTCCGGGTGCTGGCCGACGGCAGCGTCCGCGCCGGGCTGGTCAAGCTCACCGGCACCACCGACGAGGCGCTGATCGGCGCCGAGGTGCTCCTGCCCGGCGCGTACACGGCGGGGACGGAGCTGAACCTGCGGGTGCAGGCGTCGGGCACGGGGACGACGGACCTGGCGCTCAGCGTGTGGGCGGCCGGCACTGCCGAGCCCTCCACCCCGACGCTCGTGCGCACCGACACCACGGCGGCGCTGCAGGCCCCCGGTGGGATCAGCGTCGGCGGCTACCTCTCGGGCAGCGCGACCTCGCCGGTCGAGGTCCGCTTCCCCGGGATCACGGCCATGCCGGTGGGCGCCCTCCCGGTGGATCCGCCGGCGGCCAACACCGCGCCCACCGCGGAGTTCGCCTCCTCGGTCGCGGACCTGGCCGTGTCGGTCGACGCCTCTGCGTCGAAGGACGCCGACGGGACCATCGCCTCCTACGCGTGGGACTTCGGTGACGGCAGCACCGGCGCCGGGGTCACCGCCACCCACCCGTACGCGGCGGCCGGCACGTACACCGTCCGGCTGACCGTCACCGACGACGACGGCGCCACCGGCACGACGCAGCGCTCGGTCACCGTGACCGCCGCCGAGGAGCCGCCGGTGGAGCCCGAGCAGCCGGAGCAGCCGGAAACGCCGGAGCAGCCGGAGCAGCCGGAAACTCCGGAGCAGCCGGAGCAGCCGGAAACGGTCGCCGCCGACGCCTTCGACCGGTCGGTGACCGGTGGTCTGGGTACCGCCGACCTCGGTGGTCAGTGGAAGGCGTGGGCCGGCGCGGTGCGGCAGGCGGTCGAGGACGGTGCCGCGGTGCTGGCGATGACCAAGGGCACCAACACCGGGTCGCTGCTGGCGGTGGGCCGCACGGACGCGGACGTGCGCACCGCCTTCTCCCTGTCGTCGGTGCCGACCGGGGGCGGCGGCATGGTGTACGTCGGCGTCCGGCAGGTGGACACCTACCTCGGGTACAAGGCGCGGGTCCGGGTGCTGGCCGACGGAAGCGTGCGGGTCGCGCTGGTGAAGCTGACCGGCACCACCGCTGAGGCGCTGGTCGGTACGGAGGTCCTGGTGCGCGGCCTCACCTACACGGCCGGCACGGAGCTGAACGTGCGGGTGCAGGCGTCGGGCACCGGGACGACCGACCTGGCGCTGAGCGTGTGGGCGACGGGCACCCCCGAGCCCACCACCCCGATGCTGGTGCGCACGGACGGCACGGCGGAGCTGCAGGCGGCCGGCGGGATCAGCCTGGGCGGTTACCTGTCGGGCAGCGCCACCTCGCCGGTGGACGTCCGGTTCACCGAGGTGCGGGTCACGCCCGTCGCCTGATCACGCAGTCGGCCGACGGCCACCCCTCCCGGATCTCGTCCGGGGCGGGTGGCCGTCGGTCGTCCGTCCTGCCTCCATCGGGTGAGGGCCCGGCCCGGCGCGGCCGATCGGGGCGCCTCGACGGGGAGGATGGGCCGGTGAAGGCCGTGCTGCGTCTGCTGCGGCGCCCGGCGACGGGCGCGCTCGCCGGCCAGGCCGGGCAGGCGATCGCCGGTCTCGCGCTCCAGGTCGTCGCCGCCCGGGAGCTCGGCGCGGCCGGCCTGGCCACCTTCTCCGTGATCTACGGGGCCCTCGTCCTGGCCACTGCGATCTGCAGCGGGCTCGTCGGTGACTCGCTGACGGTGCTCGACCGCCGCCACCCCGGGCTCCGCGCCGGGCTGCACGTCAGCGCCGTCCTGGTGTCGTCGATCGCAGCGCTCCTGGGGGCGGTGCTCGCCGCCGTCACCGACGTGGTGCCCTCCTGGGCTGCGCCGGTGCTCGGGCTCGCGACGGCGACGTTCATCGTCGAGGACACCCTGCGCCGGCTGCTCATGGCCACCGGCCGGTTCTGGTCGCTGCCCCTCGTCGACGGCACCAGCGGGGTGTTCGCGCTGGGCTGCGTCGGGATCCTGGCCACCACCGGGCCCCTCACGCTGACGTCGTTCGTCGTGGCCGTGCTGGTCGGGCAGACGGCGGCCGCCGTCGTGGCCTGGGCGCTGATCCCGGCGGACGAGCGACCGCACGGTCCGTGGCGCCGGCCGGCGCTCTCGGAGGTCGCCGCCTTCGGCGCGTGGCGGGCGCTCGCGCAGACCATCCGGCCCGCCATGCTGACCCTGGTGCGGCTCGTGGTCATCGGAGCGGCGGGTGCCGCCGCGTACGGGCCGCTCGAGGTCGCCCGGGTCTACACCGCGCCCACTCTGGTCCTGGTCGCCGGGATGGGCTCCTTCCTCCTCCCGCACTTCGTCGCGCTCCGGCCGCAGGGCTCGGCTGCCGGGCTGCGGGCCGCCGATCGGGCGGCGCTGGGCCTGACGCTGGGGGTCGGGGCGATCGGCCTGGCCGCACTCGCCGCACTGCCGTGGCTGGGGCCGTTGCTGACCGACGGGAGCTACGCCGTACCGGCGGCCGCCGTCGCCGGCTGGTCCCTCTACGCGGCCGCGAGCGCCACGCTGCTGCCCTACTCCGCCCTGGCATCCGTGCACGGCCGGCAGCGGCGGGTCCTGGCGTTCCGCTGCCTCGAGTTCGCGTCGCTGCTCGGGGTGCTCGTGCTCCTGGTGTCGATGGGCGGGGACGCTGCGGTGTGGACCCCCTCGGCCCTCGCCCTGGGCCCGGCGCTGACAGCCGTCGCCGTGCGCCGGATGGTGCTCGCGCCGGAGCGGGACGCGCCGGCCGCGCCGATCCCGGTGGGAGCCTGACATGACCGACCGTGCCCCTCGTCCCGACGTCGTCCGGACCCTCGGTCAGGAGCTGTCGCGGGCCTTCGCCGTCGACGCGCCCGTGCGACCCGCGACGCGGGCGGCCGCCCGGACGTCGGGGTGGACGCCGGCGCCGCGTCCGGTGCGGCTCGTCGCCCTGCTGGTCGTGGTCGGCGCGGTGAGCTGGCGTCGCGGCGAGTACTTCTCGGGCTCGCTGGATCCCGTCGTCGTCGCCAAGGCGCTCGTCAGCGTCGTCGCGCTCGCGCTCGCACTGCTCCTGGCCCAGCGCGGGCCTCGCCGCCCCCTGGGTACCGGCACCTTGTGGTGGCTCGGCGTGGTGCTGGGCAGCTCGGTGCTGGGCGCCGTGACCGCCGGCAACGCCGTGGCGGGCAGCGTGGTGGCCGTGCGGGTCGCGCTGCTCGCGGCCACCGTCTTCCTGCTCCTCCGCGCCGCGCCCGCGACCCAGGTGCTGACGGCCGTCGCCTGGGCCTGCGGGCTGACCGCCGCGGTCGCCGCGCTCACCGGCGCGCCCAGCTTCGTGGCTGACGGCCGTCTCGCCGGCGGCGTCCCGGCGATCGACCCCAACGACCTCGCCCTGCTCGCCGGCGTGGCCGTGGTCGTGCTGACCTGGCGGCTGGTGCTGGACCAGCTCAGCGCGCCGGCGGTGATCGGTACCGTCTTCTTCCTCTGGGTCGTGTGGGCGACAGGTTCACGCACCGGCCTGCTCGTGCTCGTGCTCGCCATCGCCGTGATGGCCGCCTACATCCGCAGGCCGCGCGTGGGGCTCGTGGTGAGCGGGCTGGTCCTCGCTGCCGCAGCGGTGGTGGCGGTGACCGTCACCGGGGTGGTCACGGGGTTCGCGGCCCGGGGCGGTGACGGCTCGAGCACCCTCGACTCGAGGTTCGTCGCATGGCGCGCGTCGCTCACGTGGGCCGACTCGAGCTGGCAGCAGCTCTTCGGCGGCGGACTGTCGGTCAAGATCATCCGCGTGAAGGGCCAGTTCTGGGACACCCAGCCCCTGGACAGCAGCTGGGTCTCCCTGCTCGTGCAGACGGGCGTCGTCGGGCTGGTCGCGGCCGTCGCGTGGGTGCTCTGGGTGGTGCGTGGCACCCGCCGTGCGCCGCGGTCGCACCGGATCCTGTCGCTGGGGCTGCTGATCTTCGTCGTCGGGCGCAGCCTGCTGGAGAGCGGTCTGTTCGACGCGACGCCGGCGCTGCTGGTCCTCGTCGCCGTCTCGCTGCTCGCCGAGGGCGGCACCCGCGGGCGCCTGGCCGACGAGGAGTCCGCCGGGGCGCCGCACCCGGCTGTGCGCTGATCCCTGCCGTGCACCCGGCTGCGGCCGGGGAAGCCGGCGTCGGCCGGGTGGGCGACGAGGGCGGCGTCCTTCGCGCGATCACTCCTGCGGTCTCGTGGCCGTCCGACCGGAAGCGGGCACGGGACCGCCGAAGGTCGGCCGCCGAGTGCCCGGCGGACGGCGTCGAGCACCTCCCGCGGCCGGTCCCGGTGCCAGGGGGGAGGCGTACCGGGGAATCCCGACGGGGAGCAGCGATCACCCCGAGCCGGGGACGGGTTCCCGGTCCGACGGCGGCCGGTCCGGCCGCTGACCATCTCCGGCCCCCGGGGGCGGGGGTAATCAGTGCTCGGTCAGGTTCAGTGCTCGGTCAGGACGGCGCCCTTGCGGACACGGAGCAGGTTCCGGCCGGTCAGGACCTGCCGGTCGGTCACCCGGTCGGTCCGGCCGGCGCCCGTGCGGCCGCCGCGCCGCGGCAGCAGGACCACGGCGAGCGGCCGGATCCCGGCGGTCGTGAGGATCGCGCGGATCTCGTGCAGATCGGCCCGGTCCACGAGGCCCGCCTCGGCGACCACGACGACCCCCGCGTACTCCTGGGCGATGCGGCGCCAGTCGGCCAGCGGGACGGTGGGTGTCGCGGGCGACAGCTGCACCCCTCGCGGGCCGGCCGTTCCCGGGACGCCCACGGTGCTGGTGACCTGCGCAGGCACCCCGCCGTCGATCAGCTCGGTGGCGACGTCCTCGGCGAAGAGGCGGGCCGGGCGGTCGTCGTCCGGGGTGGCGCCCAGGACGAGGGCGTGCACCGCCTGGTCGGCGGCCGGCGCGGCGAGCCGGCGGGCGACCAGGGACGCCGGTCGGCCGCTGAGGGAGGTGGCCCGCCGGTTGCCTCGCGCGGCGGCGAAGACCGCCAGGTCCTCTCCGCCGGTTCCCCAGGCCTCCCGCACGTCCGACTCGGTGTGCACCCGGGTGTCGGTCCGGCCCCGGAGCACCGCCACCGCAGCGCCCAGCGCCAGGCCCACCACCAGCCCGAGTCCCAGGAGCAGCGTGGGCTGCGGTGCGACGGGTGCAGAGGGCACGTTCGCCGGGTCGGTCACGGTGAGGCTGACCGGGGTCGCGCCCTCGTCCGGCTGCTCGAGCTGCTCGACCGTCCGGCGGAACTCCTCCGCGATGGCATTCGTGGTCGAGGCGGCCCGGACCGGATCGGTGTCCACGACCGTGATGTCGATCTGCGAGCTGTCCAGGGGGCTGACGGCGGACACCCGGGCGCGCAGCTCGGCGACGGAGGCGGTGAGCCCCGTGGCCGAGATGACGGGGCCGAGGACCGCCTCGCTGCGGGCCACGTCCGGGTAGCTCGTCACCCGTTGCTTGATGAACTGGGCGCCGCTGCTGCCCTCACCGGCGGCGGCGACGAAGACGGTCGCGCGCGCCTCGTAGGTGGGCGTGGTGACCAGCACCGCGAGGAGCGCCACGGAGAGCGCGACGAGGGTCACGCCGACCCACGTCGTCCAGTACCTGCGCAGTGCCGCCAGGTAGTCCCGCAGTTCCATGCCGCCTGCTCCTCGTCCACGCCGGTCGGAGCTCCGGCGGGTGTCGTCCTTCCGTGCGCGGATCGACCGCGCGACGGATCGTGGAGCCGAGGTTAAGGCGCCGGACGACCGGATCGGCCCGGTCGGAGGGCGGGGCTCACCCCTTGGGGCAGGGCCGTCGGGGCGGTCGCCGTCCGCACCGCCGGGGCGCGCCTTCCCCGAGGGGGTGAACTTGCGGCCGAATCTCACTGCGGGTGATCGGTTCTCACTATGTTTCCGATTCGACCGCTGGGCGGGCGGGCTCAGACCTGGAGCCGGTGACCCAGCGTAAGGATCCGGGGGGATGGCAGCATGGTGAACTCAGAGTCGGGGAGGGCGCCGGTCGTCGGCTATGCGCCGGGGGCCTACGACCTGTTCCACGTCGGGCACCTGAACATCCTGCGGCACGCTGCGGACCACTGCGACCACCTGATCGCCGGCGTCGTCTCCGACGAGATGCTCCTGCTCACCAAGGGTCGCGCCCCGGTCATCCCGCTGGCGGAGCGGATGGAGATCGTGCGCAGCCTCCGGTTCGTCGACGACGTCCACGCCGAGGTCGTACCGGACAAGATCGACACCTGGCGGGACGTCCGCTTCGACGTCATCTTCAAGGGCGACGACTGGCGGGGCACCCCCAAGGGCGACCGGCTCGAGCGCGACTTCGCCGACGTGGGGGTCAGGGTGCACTACTTCCCCTACACCATGCACACCTCCAGCACGGCCCTGCGCCGGGCGCTGGCCGCCATCGACGCCGAGGACCCGGTGGGCCGAACCGCCCGCGCACGGACCTCCTGAACCCGGCGCGCCCGCATCTGGGCGCGCCCGGCCGCCCGCCATCATCGGGCACCACCGCCCCCTGCCACCGGCCCGGGGGACCGACGACGAGTCGGAGCCGCTCCCGGAGTCGGGAGCCGGTCGCGCACCACCTCACGGGGAGACAGGCATGCAGCGAGACGTCGTCGATCAGGCGGGCGCCGGCCGGAGGGTGCTCGCCACCCTGGTGTCGGGCGCGCTGACCGCGACCCTGGTCCTGCTCGGGGTGGCGATCCCCGCAACGGCAGCGGCCGTCGACGACACGCCCCCGCCCCTGCCGGACACCGTCTCCGCCGACGCGCTGCCGACCGTGCAGACCGACGGTGTCGTCTGGTCGATGGTCACCGTGGGGACCACGGTGTACGCGACCGGCAGCTTCGCCACGGCCACTCCGCCCGGCGGAGGGGCCGGCGTCCCGCGGGGGAACCTGCTGGCCTTCGACATCCGCACCGGTGACCTGGTCCCCGGCTTCGCCCACGCGCTCAACGGCCAGGGTCGCATCGTCGTCGCCTCGCCGGACGGATCCCGCGTCTACGTCGGTGGCGACTTCACCACCGTCGACGGCATCGCCCGCGACCACGTCGCGGCGTTCGACGTCGCCACCGGCGAGCTGATCGCCGACTTCGCCCCGTCGCTCAACCGGCCGGTCCTCTCGATCGCCGACACCGGGTCCACGGTCTACGTCGGCGGTGACTTCACCGCAGCCGAAGGGCAGCCCCGCACCCGGCTCGCTGCCTTCTCGACGGCGACCGGCGCGCTCACCCCGTGGGCGCCGACCGCGAACAACACGGTGCGCGGCATCGTGGTCGACCCCACGGGCACCCGCGTCGTCCTCGGCGGCCAGTTCTCCGAGGTCAACGGCATCACCGCCTACTCACTCGCCTCGGTGGACACCGCCGGCGGCGACGCCCGGTCACAGCCATGGGGGATCGACAACCACGGCGACCCGGCCGGTGCCTGGAGCCTGAAGATGTACGACGGCATCGCCTACGCGTCGGTCTACGCCTACCAGGTCGGCAACGTGGAGGGCGTCGTCGCCTTCAACCCGACCACCTTCGACCTGGTCTGGATGAACGACTGCCACGGCGACCCGTACGACACCTGGTCCGACGGCACGGTCGCGTACAACGCCAACCACGTGCACGACTGCGAGACCGCCGGCAGCTTCCCCGACCCCAGCCCTCGCACGTGGCAGCGGGCCAGCGCCATGACGGTCGCCGCGACCGGCACCCTCACCGCCACGACCGACGTGCCCCGTTACACCAGCTGGGAGGGGCGCCCGAGCCCGTCGATCCTGCACTTCTGGCCGACCCTGAACGCCGGCAGCTGGACCGGCCAGTTCCAGGGGCCGTGGTCGGTGACCGGTGCCGGTGACTATGTCGCCTACGGCGGCGAATTCACCTCGGTCAACGGCCAGCGGCAGCTCGGCCTCACCCGTTTCGCGAAGCCCTCGGCGGCGCCCAACGACCGTGGCCCGGAGGTGTCGGCCGCCCAGATGGCACCGACCGCTACGTCGACCACGGCCGGCACGGTGACCGTCACGTGGCCGTCGTCCTACGACATGGACGACGAGTTCCTCACCTACGAGCTGTTCCGGGACGGCGGGAGCACCCCCGTGCACACCGTGACCACCGGGTCCGCCTGGTGGAACCGGCCGATCCAGCGGATCACCGATACGGTCCCCGCGGGTTCCACGGTGTCCTACCGGGTGCGGGTCTCCGATCCGTTCGGCAACTCGGTCACCAGCGCCGCGTCGAACCAGATGACCGTGGTGACGCGCACGAGCGCGTACGCCACCGAGGTCCTGGCGGATGCACCGGCCCAGTACTGGCGGCTCGGTGAGCCCTCCGGGGTCACCGCCTACGACTACGCCGGCTCCGTCCACCTGACGGCCGGTTCCGGCGTCGGCCGCGACGCCGCGGGCGCGGTGCGTGACGACGGCGCGGTCACCACGGACGGCTCGGCCGCCGGTGTGGCGCGGACCGGTCGCACGGTGGACACCCCCGACGCCGCGTTCTCGGTCGAGGCCTGGGTGCGCACGACGTCGACCGACGGCGGTGTCGTCGCCCAGTTCGCCGATCCCGACGACCCCAACGGTCTGACCGACCGGACGATGTACGTCGACGCGGACGGGCGGCTGTCCTTCGGCGTCAGCGGGGTGACCTTCACGCCGAGGGCGATGCTCACCTACCGCACCGTCCGGAGCACCGGACCGGTGAACGACGGGCAGTGGCACCACGTCGTCGCCACCCTGGACGCTGCGGGCACCACGCTGTTCGTCGACGGCGAGCAGGTCGCCGCCGACAGCACGATGACCCGGCCGAACCCCTACGGCGAAGGCACTCTCTGGGGGCTCGGCAGCGGGTCCCTCACCGGCTGGCCGGACGCCCCGGCGAGCACGTCACTGGCCGGTTCGATCGACGAGGTGGCGATCTACCCGACGGCGCTGCCGGCCGAGCGGGTCGCGGCTCACGCCGCCGCTGCGCAGGCCACGGTGCCCAACGAGCTGCCCACGGCCTCGTTCACGGCGGCGGTGGCCGGGCTGGACGTGGCGTTCGACGCCTCGGCCTCCGCGGACGTCGACGGCTCGGTGGACTCCTACGCCTGGGACTTCGGCGACGGGACGACGGGGACCGGCGCGACGGCGTCGCACACCTACGCTGCTGCCGGCACCTACGCGGTGACGCTCACGGTGACGGATGACGCCGGCGCGACCGGCTCGGCCGCCCGCGACGTCGTGGCGGAGGAGCCGCCGGCGGGCGGTGCGGTGCTCGCCGCGGATGCTTTCGACCGGACGGTCACCGGTGGCCTCGGCACCGCGGACGCCGGAGGCCCGTGGACGGTCTCGGCGGGAGCGGTCCGGCAGTCCGTGGCGACCGGCACGGCGACGCTGGACCTGCCCACCCCGCGGAACAACACCGGGTCCTACCTCGGCGACGTCTCCGCCGTCGACGTCGACCTCACGGCGACCTTCTCCGTGAGCTCGATGCCGACCGGTGCCGGTACGTACGTGTACCTGTCGGGCCGCCGGGTGGCGGCGGGCCAGGAGTACCGGCCCGCGGTGCGGCTGATGTCCGACGGGCGTGTGGCGGTCTTCCTGTCCCGCCTGGCGGGTGGGGAGTCCTGGCCCGGTGGCGAGCGGGTGGTGGGCGGCCTCACGTTCGCCGAGGGCACGTCGCTGGACGCCCGCGTCGTGGTCACCGGCACCGGGCCGACGCAGCTCGCACTCACCGTGTGGCGGACGGGGACGCCGGAGCCGACGACCGCGGCGATGACCTGGACCGACGACACGCCGGTGCTGCAGGCGCCGGGCGCCGTCGGGGTGAACGCCTACCTGCCCGGCAGCGCCACCGCACCGACCTCGGTGCAGCTGACCGCGCTCCGGGCCGTGGTGCCTGACGCCGGCGCGCCGGAGCCCAACGCGGCGCCGGCCGCAGCGTTCGAAGCCGCGGTCGACGGGATGTCGGTCGCAGTGGACGGGGTCGGTTCCTCCGACCCCGACGGCACCGTGGAGTCGTACGCCTGGGACTTCGGCGACGGCGGGAGGGGCACCGGCGCGACGACGTCGCACACCTACGCGGCCGCCGGCACCTACGAGGTGACCCTCACGGTGACCGACGACGCCGGGGCCACCGGCAGCACCAGCCGGCAGATCACGGTCGTGCCGGGGACCGAGGAGCCGCCGCCCGCGGACGGCACGATCGCCGCGGACGCGTTCGACCGGACGGTGGCCGGTGGTCTGGGCACCGCAGATGTGGGTGGTGCGTGGTCGGTGCGCGCCGGTGGCTCGA
>NZ_JBJHAO010000026.1:0-28595 GCF_054051075.1 Blastococcus sp. SYSU DS0617 | reverse complement strand
GTCCGGCCGGCGGGGGGGCCGGGCGCGCGGGGGGTCCCGCCGCGAGGGGGCGGCACCCATCTCGGGGGGGGGGGCGCGCGCCCGCCCGACGGCGGGGGCCGCGTCCGCTCGGATCGCCATGGGTCTGTTGCCTCCAGCTCGTGCCCCGATCCCGGTGATCCGGGTGCGTCCAGCCGTCCTGTCCGCTCGGGTGATGAGGACGCTACGAAGAGTGGCGGGAACACCCAAGGTGACGCGCCGGTGACTTGTCGACATGGCGACGAGTGACAACGCGTGTGACTGCTACAGCCGAACCGGGACCAGAAGTTGCCCAGGATCGGGCGCGGGCGCTGTCAGTTGAGTGCCCGCGGATGACTCGTCGCGTAGACCTCGCGCAACCGGTCCACGGTGACCAGCGTGTACACCTGCGTGGTCGTCACGGACGCGTGGCCCAGCAGCTCCTGGACGACCCGGACGTCGGCCCCGCCGTCGAGCAGATGGGTGGCGAACGAGTGCCGCAGCGTGTGCGGTGACACGGACCGGGCCAGCTCGTCGCTGCCGCCGGTGGCGCGTTCGGCGGCCGAGCGCAGGATCTGCCACGCGCTCTGCCGGGACAACGGGCCGCCGCGCACGTTGAGGAACAGCGTGCCGCCGCGGACACCGCCGCGGCTCTTCCCGGCCAGCTCCGGCCGCGCCCGGACGAGGTACTCCTCCACCGCCCGCAGCGCGTAGCTCCCCACGGGCACGATCCGCTCCTTGCCGCCCTTGCCGGCCAGCCGCACCGTGGCCTGCCCCCGGTCGACGTCGTCGACGGCGAGCCCGACCGCCTCGGAGATGCGCGCGCCGGTGCCGTACAGCAGCTCCAGCAGGGCCCGGTCGCGCAGTCCCCGCGGCCCCTCCACCGCGCCGGCGGCCTCGATCAGCGCCACCACCGACTCCACCGGCACGGCCTTGGGCAGCCGGCGGGCCGGCGTCGGCGGGCGGACCTCGGCGGCGACGTCGTCGGGCACGAGCCCGTCGAGCAGCGCGAAACGGTGCAGCCCCCGCACCGCCACCACGGCGCGGGCGGCCGAGGTGGCCGACAGCGGCGGGTGCTCCTCGTCCCCCCGCCGGAGCGCGGCGAGGAAGCCCGCGACGTCGGACTCGGCGATCTCGCCCAGTGCGTGCACGCCGGCCGTCTCGAGGTACTCGGTGTACCGGCGCAGGTCGCGACGGTAGGAGGCGATGGTGTTGGCGGCCAGGCCGCGCTCCACGGTGAGGTGGTCCAGGTACCCGGTCACCACCCGCGCCACGTCGGAGCCCGACCTGCGGCCGGCGACGTCCGTGACGGTCAGGACAGCACCTCCGCCAACGGGGCCGCGGGAAGACCGTGCGCCCGGGCCACCTCGGGGAGGACCACCGAGCCGGCGGCCACGTTCACCCCGCGGGCCAGCGCCGGATCGGCGCCCACCGCCGCCACGGTGCCGCGCTCGGCCAGCGCTATCACGTAGGGCAGCGTGACGTTGGTCAGCGCGTGCGTCGAGGTGTTGGGCACCGCGCCCGGCATGTTGGCCACGCAGTAGAAGACCGATCCGTGCACCCGGAAGGTCGGGTCGTCGTGGGTGGTGGGCCGGGTGTCCTCGAAGCAGCCCCCCTGATCCACGGCGATGTCGACCAGCACCGAGCCGGGCCGCATCCGCGCCACCAGCTCGTTGCTCACCAGCACCGGCGCCCGCGCCCCGGGCACCAGGACGGCGCCGATCACCAGGTCCGCGTCCAGGACCGCGCGCTCCACCTCGTAGGCCGTGGAGGCGAGGGTCTGCAGGTGCCCCTGGTAGATCCGGTCGGCGGCGCGCAGCTTGTCGATGTCCTTGTCCATGACGACGACCTGGGCCTGCATCCCCAGCGCGATCGCCGCCGCGCTCATGCCCGACACCCCCGCCCCGAGGACGACGACCTTCGCGGCGTACACGCCCGGCACGCCGCCGAGCAGCACACCCCGGCCGCCGTGCGCCCGCTCGAGGGCGTGCGCGCCCACCTGCGGAGCCATCCGGCCGGCAACCTCGGACATCGGGGCGAGCAGCGGCAGGGCTCCGTCGGCGGTCTGCACGGTCTCGTAGCCGATGGCGGTGGTCCCGGAGGCGACGAGCGCCTCGGTGCACTCCTTCGACGCGGCCAGGTGGAGATAGGTGAACAGCGTCTGGCCGGCGCGCAGCAGCCCGTACTCCTCGGCCACCGGTTCCTTGACCTTGAGCAGCAGGTCCGCCCCGGCCCACACGTCCTCGGCCCCGGACACCAGCTGCGCACCGGCGGCGGTGAAGTCGGCGTCCGGTATCGAGGACCCCTCCCCCGCGCCGCGCTCGACGAGCACGTCATGCCCGGCCCGAACCAGCTCGGTCACGCCGGCGGGAGTGAGCGCCACGCGGTACTCACCGCTCTTGACCTCTCGGACCACCCCGACCTGCATGCCCGGCTCCTGCTCTGCTGGCCCCCGGCGAACCGTCGGGCCCCGCGTCCTGGGCCGCCCGGTCGCAGCGCCCTGCGCCGGAGTCTAGGCAGGTGCCGCCCTGCCGGTCGCGCACTCCTGACCGACGATGTCTGCCGGAGCACCGAAGAGGAGAACCGATGCGCTTGTACGCCCCGGACACCGCGATGCGGGTGCGCCAGCTGGCCGCCGACGGAGGGCTGCTGCTCTGGATCATCGGCTGGGTCCTCGTCGCGCGGGCGGTCCACGGCGCGGTGCTGAGCCTGGCCGAACCCGGGCAGGCGGTGGAGCACCTCGGCGACTCGGTCGCCAGGAACATGGGCTCGGCGGCCGGTGTGGCGGAGGACGTGCCGCTGGTCGGCGACGAGCTGGCCGGCCCTTTCGAGGCGCTCGCGCAGGCCGGCGACTCGGTTCGCGGCGCCGGGCAGAGCGCCCAGGACGCCGTGGACAACCTCGCGGGGATCCTCGCCGTGGCCCTGATCGTGCTGCCGGTGGCCTTCATCCTGGCGCGCTGGCTGCCGTGGCGGACCCGCTGGGTGCGGGAGGCCACGGCAGCCGACCGGTTGCTCAGCGGCCACCCGGGGGCTGGCCCGGACCTCGAGCTGCTGGCCGCGCGGGCGCTGGCCACGGCACCGCTGCCCCGCCTCGCCGCGCTGCCGCCGGGCACCGGCGCGGCGTGGCGTGCCGGCGACCCCGCGGCCGTGCGGGCCCTGGCCGCCCTCGAACTCGACCGCCTGGGCCTTCGCCTGTCCGATCCCGCGTCGCAGCCCGGACACGCCTGACCGTCCGAGCAGTCGGGACGACATCGGAACGGCCCGTCGCGAGGAGCAAGCGGAACGAGTCGTCGAGACGAGCAAGCGGAACGGCCCGTCGAGGCAAGCGGTCAGAACGGTGGCGGGTCGGGAATCGACGGTGGCGCCTCCGGTGGTCGCAGACCCGGTGGCCGGGTGGTCCGGGTGATTCCCGACGGGCTGGTGACGTGCAGCGTGCCGTCGGGGTCCATGCGGAAGTCCCAGCCGCGGGCGAAGGTCTTCAGCCGGTGGTGGGAGCGGCAGGCGCAGCACAGGTTGGTGCACGACGTCTGCCCGCCGTCCGCGTGCGCCACCACGTGGTCCAGATCTGCCCAGCCGACCCGCTGACCGCAGTTCGGCATCCGGCACCGCCGGTCCCGGCTGGTGACGAACCGCCGTTGGGCTGCCCGGGGCTCGTACGCATCGATGGGGTCCGGCATGGCCAGCACGGCACAGCCGCACTCCGCTCCGGGGTGATGCGGGCAGCCGTTCCGAGCGAGGCGGGCGAGTTCGCCCGCGCCGACGGTGGCCAGCAGCTGCCCCCGCTCGTCGCTGAGCGCGAAGGTCAGCGACCCACCGGCCGGTGACGTCAGCCCGATCGCCTCCACCCGACGCAGCAACTCGCGCAGGTGCGCGGCGGTGATGGCGAACCCCGCGACGTCACCACCCCGGTCACTGGCCCCTTCGAGCCCGTCGAGCGCGGCGTTGACGGTCAGCTGCACCGACACCCCGCCCAGGCCGTGATCGGCAGGACGCCGGATGAGCATCGAATGGATCGCCGACCGGATCTGCCCGATCGGCCGCTCGTCGCCGTCGGCCTTCGCCATCGCGGCCAGCTGGTCGATGACGGCGTAGCAGGCGGCCGCCTCCTCCGCGCTCATCTCGGCGGTCAGCGCCGCCATCCCGTCCGCCGTCGGGTAGGTGCGTACGTCGGCGGCCCGCTGGGCCTCCGCTCGCCTGTCCTCGACCGCCTCCGCGTCCAGCTCGGCCAGCAGCTCGAGTGCCCGGCCCCGGAGGCGGGCGAGCGACATCGTCCCCGCCTCGGACAGGAGCGCCGCCTCCACCGCCTGTGCCAGCTCCGGCGTCGTGCACTGCAGGGCGTCGGCGAGGACTCCCGCGCGGCGCTCGTCGACGTCGCCCCGCCCCAGAGCCGCGAAGGTGGCCGGCAGGTTGTCCCGCCACGTGAAGGCCCGCCGCGCCCGGAACGCCGCCGTCCCCCGACCGAGGTTGATGGCGTGCGCCACCTCGTCGGGGAAGAACTCGCTGACCCCGGCGAACTCGGGGTCGGTCTTCCGCCAGCTCCGCCGGCGGGCACCGGGTGTGCCGGGCGGAGGGTCGTCCGTATCAGGCCGCAGCTCGGCGAGCCGAAGGATCAGCTGCGCCTCCCGAGCGGTCTGCCGCGCGCGGTCCCGCTCGATCCGGGCCAGCTCCGCGGCGACCTGCTCGTCGTCCAGCCAGTCGGCAGGCAGGTCCAGGTGCGCTTCCGGCTGGGCGCTCACCCAGTCGATCAGCACCCCCTCCACCACGGAGGTTCCCACCAGCGTCCGCACACCACGAAGCTACGGGCCACCTCTGACGTTTTTTGGGCGAGATGAGTACGGCACGCACGAAGGCGGCACTGACCGAACTGCGGCTCGGACTCGCCCTGAAGGCGGCCTATGGGACACCTGGAGGCGGCTTCTCTGACGGTCGGACGTCGCGCTTCTCGTCTGACACCCTGTCCGAGTGTCGAACCGGGACAAGGTCCTATTGGAGTGGTGGGAGAGCCTGCAGCTGGCGGTCGGCCACGTCGTGGACGAGATCGATCCGGAGGGCCTACTCGCGATCGGTGCACCGCCAGAGGAGTACGCGAACGAGCTCGACAGGCTGGCGTCCCTGGTCGTCCGCGACGACGCGAATGAGCAGGCAGTCCTGGCCGTCTGGGAGCGGGCGTACGGCCCGGAAAGCTCCCTGTTCCGCCGACCGGACATGCTGACCTCCTTGACCCAACAGCTGCTCAGGGTCCGGGAGCGCCAGCCCCGCCCGTAGTCGGGTGCCCGACTGTCCCTCAGTGGGCCGCTCTGGACAGAGGGCGGCTTCAGAGACACCAAGGGCGTCGGCTCGCTCGGTCGGGCTGCCGTGCGCTCAGCAGCGGATAGCGTTCTGCGCCGTGGGCCTGTTCAGAACAAGACCGAGGCCAAGCTCGGCCGACGAGTCGCCACTGCACGCGTGGCCGCAGGTGGAGCGGGCACCCGTCAGGTTCGAGGGAGTGGCGAGAAGCAGCCTGGATCGACCGGACTTCACCCCCTATGAGTTTCAGACGGAGGGTGGCGTTTGGATCCGCCTGCACGAGATGCAGTTCGTCGGCTTCGACTACCAGGTCCGACCGCCGACGCTGACCATTCGTTTCGTCTACGACGAGCCCGAGTGGACGCCGGCCGAGGCTGAGGCCACCCCCGTCGCCGTCTTCCGGTTCAGCGACGTCCAGGTGTGGCAGTGGGAGGACGAGTACGACCTGTTTGAGACGCCCGTGGACGTCCGTGGACAAGTGCGCCAACTCGACTACTACCCGCCCACCAACACGTTCTCGTTCTGCACCCTCAACACCAGCCTGTTGTTCTCGGCCGCCCGACTTAGCGTTGGGCTAGAGCAGCGACAGGACGCGTGAGAGCCCCGTCTTTCCATGCCGCGCAGCTGTCCCTGAGTGGGCCGCTCAGCGACATCCAGCCGGCTCGCCGTGAGGGCGGCCTAGCAACGCCGCTCCTCGAGATCAACTCGCCCTGATGGCTGCCTGATACGGCGATGACAAAGCCGTCAGGGCGTACTGATCGTGCGCCTGGAGCGTCTCTCACGGAGCCGCTCAGGGGCGAGTCAGGGAGAGCTTCCTGCCAGGCGCCCGGCTGCATCCCGGGCGAACAGCAACCGCGGAAGCCGCCCGGTCCGTGGCCCTGGTGTGCCGTGGTCAGGGTGAGCTGACCCGCGCGTCCCGGTCGTCCGATCGACTACTCGGCGTCGACGTCGCGCAGCCGCGGTGCGGTGGCGCGCGCCTGCGCCGCGGCCAGCAGCCCGACCACCGCTGCGGCGTTCCGGATGTCGCCGTCGAACACCCGCTGCACAGCCTCGGCCAGCGGCACGCGTTCGATCGTCATGTCCAGCTCCTCGTGCTCGACGGTGAACCCCTCGGGACGGCTCACGTCGGTGAGGCCCTCGGCGAGGTAGACCAGCACCAACTCGTCGGAGAACCCGGGCGAGCTGTGGGTGGTCGTGAGCAGCGACCAGCGCTCGGCGGCCAGCTGCACCTCCTCGGCCAGCTCGCGCTTCGCCGTCTCCAGCGGAGGCTCGCCGTCGGCGTCGCGCAGTCCTGCGGGCAGCTCCCACAGGTACTGCCCCACCGGGTGCCGGTACTGCCGCAGCAGCACGACCTGCCCGTCGTCGTCGAGGGCCACCACGGCCACCGCACCCGGGTGCGTCACCACCTCGCGCACGGAGTCCCCGCCGCCGGGCATGGCCACGGTGTCCCGGCGCAGCGAGATGACGTGGCCGTCGAAGACCGTCTCGCTGTCCAGCACCCGGTAGTCGTGCGCGGGGGCGTCGCTCATCAGATGCCGACCTGCTGCGCCTCGTCGATGACCACCGGCAGCCGCGCGGACTCCTGGTAGTCGACGGCGGCCTGGACGAAACCGGCGAACAGCGGGTGGGGACGGGTCGGGCGGCTCTTGAGCTCCGGGTGCGCCTGGGTGCCGACGAAGAACGGGTGGGCGTCCCTGGGCAGCTCGGCGAACTCGACCAGCGTGCCGTCGGGCGAGGTGCCGGAGAAGACCAGGCCCGCCTCGGTGAGCCGGTCGCGGTAGGCGTTGGCCACCTCGTACCGGTGCCGGTGCCGCTCGGTGATCTCGGTCGAGCCGTAGACGCCGGCGGTGACCGACCCGTGCTGCAGGGTGGCCGGGTAGCTGCCCAGCCGCATGGTGCCGCCCATGTCACGCGCTCCGGAGACGACGTCGACCTGCGTGGCCATGGTGGCGATGACCGGCTCGGGGGTCTCCCGGTCGAACTCGGTGGAGTTGGCCTTCTCCAGCCCGGCCACGTCGCGGGCGTACTCGATGACCATGCACTGCAGGCCCAGGCACAGTCCGAGGGTCGGGACGCCGTTGGTCCGCGTGTGCCGGATCGCGCCGAGCTTGCCCTCGATGCCGCGGACGCCGAAGCCGCCCGGGATGCACACGCCGTCGACCCCGGCCAGCGCCTTGGCCGCACCCTCGGGGGTCTCGCAGTCGTCGGAGGGCACCCACCGGATCTGCACCCGGCTGCGGTGGGCGAAGCCACCGGCACGCAGCGCCTCGGTCACCGACAGGTAGGCGTCGGGCAGGTCGATGTACTTGCCGACCAGCGCGATCGTGACCGTCTGCTTGGGCGCGTGGACGCGGTCGAGCAGGTCCCCCCACACGGTCCAGTCCACGTCGCGGAAGGGCAGGCCCAGCCGGCGGACGACGTAGGCGTCCAGACCCTCGCTGTGCAGCACCTTCGGGATGTCGTAGATCGACGGCGCGTCGGGGCAGGAGATGACGCCCTCAGCGTCGACGTCGCACATCAGCCCGATCTTGCGCTTGATGCCCTCGTTGATCTCCCGGTCGGACCGGCAGACGAGAGCGTCGGGCTGGATGCCGATGCTGCGCAGCTGCGCGACCGAGTGCTGAGTCGGCTTGGTCTTCAGCTCCCCCGACGGCGCGATGTAGGGGATCAGCGAGATGTGCAGGAAGAAGCAGTTGTCCCGGCCGATCTCGTGCCGCAGCTGCCGGGCGGCCTCGAGGAAGGGCAGCGACTCGATGTCGCCGACCGTGCCGCCGATCTCGGTGATGACGACGTCGACCCGGTCCGGGCCCTCCGCGACGGCGGTGATGCGCGACTTGATCTCGTTGGTGATGTGCGGGATGACCTGCACGGTGTCGCCGAGGTACTCCCCGCGGCGCTCCTTGGCGATCACGTCCGAGTACACCTGGCCGGTCGTGACGTTGGCCCGGCCGGAGAGGTCGATGTCCAGGAACCGCTCGTAGTGACCGACGTCCAGGTCGGTCTCGGCGCCGTCCTCGGTGACGAACACCTCGCCGTGCTGGAACGGGTTCATCGTCCCGGGATCGACGTTGAGGTACGGGTCCAGCTTCTGCATGGTCACCCGCAGCCCGCGGCTGGACAGCAACGCGCCCAGCGAGCTGGCGGTCAGTCCCTTGCCCAGCGAGGAGACGACTCCGCCGGTCACGAAGACGAACTTCGTCGGCTGGGAGTTTCGGAGGAGGCCGCGTGATGCGACGGATTCAAGCGTTCCAGACGGTCGACCCACGGGAGACGACCGTAACACGGTCCGGGTCGTCGTCCGGGCCAGTGTCGGCAGCGCCACGTACGCGCTCACCCCTCCCGGGGGTGCCCGGCCGGGGTGCGGCGGCCAGCCAGATCAGCAGCGGCACCAGCAGCGCCGCCGCGGTGGCCGGGAGCGCGACGCCGGAGTCGTTCACCGCCGCGCCCAGCGTCAGGCTCAGGGCGCTGGCGAGCAGCGCCCAGCGCAGAACCGCGGCCTCGGCCGGGGGCAGGCCGCCGGGCGGGACGCCGTCGACGCTGCGCAGCGGGCCGCCGGGGCGCAGCAGCCAGATCGCGGCGGCCAGGGCCACCGGCAGCATCCAGGCCAGCGGGCTGCCCAGGAGGATGTTCAGGTTGGCCTCCGCCTTGCGGGAGACGACCGTCCACGCCTCGCCGGTGAGGACCTGCTCGACGAACCGGCCGAGGTGGCTGCGGTCCGCGGCGGGCCCGGTCCAGTCGAGGACGGCGATGCTGCCCACGGCCAGCACGGCCGCCGCCAAGATCGCGGTCAGCCGCACGACGGTGACCCGCACCCCGGTCAGCAGCATCGCCAGGAGGAGGAAGCCGGGCAGGGCCGCGAGCACGCCACCGAAGTCGCGGCCCAGCGCCGGGGCGCCGATGACCCCGACGGTCAGCACCCCGGCGCCGAGCACGACGGCGGCCACCGCCGCACCCCGGCGCTCCGGGGGCACGCGGCGGCCGACGGCGGTGGCGGCGGCGGCCGTGACCAGCAGGGCGCTGACCGACAGCAGCCCGAAGCTGAGGTTGCCGTAGCCGGTGAACCGACCCGCGACGATGGCGCTGTACCCGAGCAGGCCGTTCAGCTCCAGGGTCGAGCCGGTCAGCACGTCCCCGACCAGCGTCGCGAACGTTCCGGCCACCACCACCAGCGGGGGCCCCAGCGGAGCCCGCCGCCAGGGCCCGAGCAGGGCCACCGCGGTGACGACGACGACGGCGGCCAGCACCGCCAGCGCCAGCGACGTCAGCGGGGACCCGGTCGTCTCCCACGGTGCGAGACCGGCCAGGTACGTCGCCACCGGCAGCGCCGCGACCGCGAGGCAGAGCACCCGCAGCGCCTCCGGGGCGCGACGCCCCCGGCCGGTGCGCGCCGCACGCGTGCCGCGCGGGCCGAGGACCAGCACGCCGAGCACCACCACGGCGACACCCACGCCGACCACCAGCCAGAAGAAGGTGCTGACGTTGCGGTGGTGCACCGTCGCGGCGACGTTCATGTCCTCCAGCGCGGCGACGGCGTCGGCGAGCGGCGGACGGTCGGCGGTGGCCCGCAGCGGCTGGCCGTTCATCGACGCCGGCACGTCCAGCCCGAGCGCCCGCAGGGCCGTGGGCGCGAGGTCGATGAGCTGGACGTAGGGCGCCCGCCCCGTGCTGGCCGAGGTCAGCCACCCGGAGGTGTCGAACCCCGGCCCGGTCGCGATGCCGACGTGCAGCTGCGGCCGGCCGTCGTTGACCTCCGAGATGCCGGCGAGCAGCACCAGGGTGTCCTGCGGCAGCTCCGCCACGGTGGCCCGCACCCGGCCCACCGCCTCGTCGATGCGGCTCAGCGCGCCGGCCCGCGGCAGCGGCTCGGTGCCGTCGTCGGTCCGGTCGATGCCGGGCCGGCCCGCCTGGGTGAGGTGGTCCAGCGAGATCAGGCTCAGCGGGCAATCGTCGAGGAAGGCCGCCAGCTCGGCCGGGTCGGTGGGCAGGACCGCCCGCCGCTCCAGCTGCACGTCCGGCGCCGCGACCGCGAGCGCCGCCGCCCGCCCGGCCACCGCGGCGCACCCGACGCCCGCACCCAGCGCCGCGGGCTCGGCGCCGAACCGCGCCGTGCCCTCGTCGTCGGCGGTGCGCTGCACCGTGGCCGCCGGGTCGTCCAGCGCCACCGCGGCGATCCGCTCCTGCAGGCCGCAGTACGACAGCGAGGTGTCCACCCGCGGTTCCGGCTCCACCGCGTCGTCGGCGGGCTCGTCCGGGGTGCCCTCGGGCACGGGGACGCCGGGCACCTCCTCGGGGAGCGGCACGGTGGGCAGCGGCACCGGGGGCAGGCCGTCGTCGGGGCCCGGGAACCGGGCCCGGTTGCCGGCGCCGAGGGTCGCCCACCCGTCCAGCAGGCAGGTGGTACCCCGCGCGGCGCGGACCGACAGCGCACCGATCGAGCCCTGCTCGGCCATGTCCCACAGCTCGGGGGTCGACGTGGGGTCGACGTCGCTCCACACCAGGCCGGGCACACCGATCACCACGACGCGGTCCGCGGCCGTCGGCTCGTCCGCCCCTGCCCCGTCCGCCGCCGAGGCCGGCGGCGCCCACCCCAGCAGGGCCGTCAGCAGCAGCACCAGCGGCAGGACCCACCGCCGGCCGGTGCTCACCGCTGCTCGGCTTCCGGCGCCCCGAGCAGCTCGCGGTAGACGGCGACGACGCGGCGGCCCGCGCCGGCCTCGTCCGGCCACTGGGCCGCCTGGCGCCGCCCGGCCTCGGCGAGCGCGGATGCGTGGGCGGGATCGGCGAGCACCCGACCGACCGCGTCGGCGAGGGCGGTGGCGTCGCCGACCGGGACGAGGTCGGCGGCCTCCCCCACCAGCTCGGGGATGCCGCCCGCACGCGTGGAGACCAGCGGGGTGCCGGCGCGCAGCGCCTCCTGGGCGGTGAAGGGGCTGCCCTCCCAGCGCGACGGCAGCACGCACACGTCGGCCGCGCCGAGCAGGTCGGCGACGTCGCCGCGCCGCCCGAGGAGGACGACCGGCAGCTGTTCGGCGTCGATCCGGGCGGCCAGCTCCTCCTGCAGGGGCCCGTCACCGGCGATCGCGAACAGCGGTGGGGCGTCCTCACCGGCCCAGCGGCCGACGGCGTCCAGGAGCACGTCGTAGCCCTTCTGCGGGTGCAGCCGGCCGACGGCCAGCACGAGCGGGCGGCCGTCGGTCAGCCCCAGCTCGGCCCGGACCTCCGCCCGGCCGCGCTGCGCGGGTGCCAGGGGCGGAGCCAGCGCCGGGGCCACCCGGACGTCCGGCGCACCGGCCCGGCGGGCGTTGGCGGCCAGGTCGCTGGAGACGGCGAGCACCAGATCGGCTCCGCGGACGGTCACCCGCTCCAGTGCCTGCAGGGCCCCACGCAACCGTCCACCGCCCTCCTGCAGGGCGTTGTGCAGCGTGAGGACGAGCGGGGGGTGCGTCTCAGGGGACCCCCACCCTCCCCGGAGACGGAGCGCAGCCGCCGCGACGAGCCCGGCCCGCAGCCCGTGGGCGTGCACGAGGTCCGCGCCGGCCAGGGCGCGGCGCAACTGGAGGACGGCCCGGGCATCGGCCACCGGCGCCAGGCCGGTGGAGATGCCCACGGGGGTGAAGTCCGCGCCCGTGGCGGTGAAGCCGAACAGCTCCTCGGTCGCCGGGGCACCGCACACCCCCACGTCCGCGCCGGCCTCGCGCAGCGTCGGGATCAGGGCACGGACGTGCGTGCCCACACCCCCGGCGCTGGTGGCCAGCACCTCGACGACGCGGCGACCCGCGAGCGGCGGCCGCTCAGCCACGGTGCACCTCCTGCCGGTCCGGCGCGCGCAGGGCGCGCAGCGCGGCCGTCAGGGGGCCGCGCGCGGTCCCCATCATGACCGCCAGGACCACGACGAGCACGAGCGCCGCGGCGAGCACGCCGGCGCCCACCGCAGCGAGGACCCCCTGGTCGGGCACCGGGTCCGCGCCGAGGGCCCGCGTGAGGGCGAGCCCGGCGGCCGCCCCGGCCGCCGCCGCGGCGAGCGCCGCCGTCCCGATGCGGGGCAGTCCGGCCAGCGAGCCCGCGGGAGCGGCGCGTGCGACCACCACGAGCAGCGACAGCCCAGCGACGGTGACGCCCAGCGTGTGCCCGGCACCGAGCGCGGCCGCCCGGTCGGTGGCGGGCAGCACGGCGGCGAGGACGACGTCGGCGAGGACGGCGACCAGCCAGCCACCGACCACGCAGACGGTCGGCGCCTTCCACTGCCCGCGTGCGTACAGCGCGCGGGTGAGGACGGCGACGAGTCCGTAGCCCACCAGCCCGGGGGCGAAGGCGATCGTGGTGTCGCGCATGGCGCCGACGGCGGCGTCGGTGCCCGAGCTCAGGAAGACCCGGGCCATGGGCCCGGCCACCGCGATCAGCGCAGCGGCGGCGCCCGCCGAGGCGGCGACCACCAGGGCGGTGACCGGCGCCAGCGCGCGGGCGTACCCGGCGTCGTCGCCGAGCTCGGCCCGCTCGGACAGCCCCGGGTAGGCGGACGTCGCCAGGGGCACGGCCAGGGCGGCCCACGGGACGAGGAAGATCGTGAGGCCGGCGCCGTAGACGACCAGGCTGCCGTCGGGCGCATCACCGCCGGTGAGGCGGATCGCGACGAAGGCGACCAGCTGCTGACCGGCCAGGGTCAGCACACCGGCCACCGCCAGCCGGCGCACCCGCGGGGCTGCGCCGACCGGGAAGCGCAGCGAGGGCCGCAGGCCCAGGCCGAGCCGGCGCAGCGGGACGAGCAGGCTGAGGCTCAGCGCCACCACACCCAGCGTCGTCCCCACGCCGAGGACGAGCTCGGCCGGCCGGGACAGGTCGGCGACGTCGCGGCTGCCGCCCATGCCCGCGAACAGCAGGTAGGCCGAGGCGACGACCAGGCTGGAGAGCAGCGGGGCGATGGCGGGGGCGGCGAAGCGCCGGTGCGCCTGCAGCACGCCGGCCAGCACGATGCCGATGCCGTAGAGCACGACCTGGGGCGCGAAGACCAGCAGGAGCCGGGCCGCGAGGTCGGCCTCCGCCGGCTCGTCGGGTCGGAGCACCCGGGCGATCGGCTCGGCGAACGCGGCGATGAGCAGCGCCAGCGGTGTCAGCACGAGCAGCGTCCAGCCGAGCAGGGCCGACGCCGTCCGGCGCACCTGCTCCCGGTCGCCGATCGCGATGCCACCGGCGAGCATCGGCACCACCAGGGCCGCCAGCGCTCCCCCGGCCACGACCTCGAAGACGATGTTGGGCACCGTGTTGGCCGCCTGGTAGGCGTCACCGGTGCTGTCGGCGCCCACCGCGTTGGTGAACACCAGCGTGCGGCCGAAGCCGGCCACGCGGGCCAGCAGGGTGAGGACGGCGATCAGCGCCGCCGCCCCGGCGACCCCCTGGGCGACCGAGCGGCGGGTCACGAGGTCCGGCGGCCGAGCCGGTCCAGGTCCCGGAGGCCGGGGGTCGCCTCGATCACACGGGTGAAGCTGACCTTCTCGCTGGCGAGGGTCAGGGCGGTGATGCCGGCAAGCAGTCCCGCCCGCCGGCCCCGCGACGGGAAGGCGGCCAGCCGCAGGCCGAGCAGCGCCCCGAGGGCGTTGGCCCCGCTGTCGCCGAGCATCACCCGCTCGCCGAGATCGGCCGGCAGCACGGCGAGCGTGGCGCCCAGCGGCCCGGCCACGAGGCTGCCCGCGGGCCCGCCCACCGTGGCCGTGGCCGCGAGGACACCGGCCTTCGCCGCCCGGCCCGGCCGCAGGTCGAGCAGGTTCACGAGGTTGGCGGTGCCGGCGACCAGGCCGGTGGTGAGGACGGCGTCGGTCAGAGCGCCGGGGCCGCGGCCGCGGGCGGTGAGCAGCGCGGCCACCGCGCCTGCGGCTCCGATGCCGGCGACCTTGACCGCGCCGGCGGAGACCCGTCCGGCCCGGAGGGCCCGGAGGTGGCCGGCCAGCCCCTTGTCCCGCGCCTGCTCCGGCCGGGCTCCGGCGAGGTCGTCGTAGCCGCCCACCAGGGCGGAGACGCCTCCGACGACGGCCGTGGCGGCGCGCAGCCCCGTAGGGGCGCCGAGGACGCCGGTGGCCGTGGCGGCCACGGCGAGCGCCGGGCCCCCGAGCAGGGTCACCTGGCGGCCGGCGTAGTTCGTGCGGCGCCACGCGCGGCCGCGTTCCGTGGCGGCGAGGGCGCCCGCCGCGCCGAGCGCGGCCCGTCCGGCCGCGACACCGGCGAGCACGAGCCCCACCCGGCCGCGGACGGAGGGCCGTGGGCTCACGGCGTCGCGGCCTGGAGCGGGGGCACCGGCTGGGTGTCTTCTCCGGTCCCGTAGGCGCCCGAGGTGCCCTGCCCCTCGGCCCGCAGCGCGAGGACTGTGCTGATCTGGCCGGCCGGGGCGTTGATGTTGTCGACGGTGGACACGGTGGCGGCGAGCTCGGGGTCGCTGCGCACCGTCCCGACCAGCCCGTTCTCGCGGGCCGAGATCGCGTTGCCTGCCACGACCACGCCGGAGCCGGCCTGGTCCAGCGCCTCGACCAGCTCGACCAGGTTGGCGTTCCGCTCCCCCGCCTGGTCGTCGGTGAGCTCGCCGTCGGTGAGGACGACGGCGTAGTCCGCCGGGGCCACCGACTCGCTGTCGATCCGCAGGACCTCGAGCGCCGGGAGCCCGGCCAGGACCGAGGACGTGGCGGCGCTGTCGGGCTCGGCCCCGCCCGGCGGGACCATGAGCACCTGCGCCAGGAGGGACCCCACCAGCTCCCCGGCGTCGTCCACCTCGGGCAGCGTGATGCCGCCGGGCAGACCGGAGCCGGTGGCGTAGCTCTGCAGGCTGGACTCCGAGGAGGGATCGCTGAACTCCGGGGTCAGCGCGATCTGGCCGGCCACGGTGCCGCCTGCCTGCCTGATGAGGTCGCCCACCTCCTCGACGGTCTCGGTGTCGACGTCCTCGTCGGCGACCACGAGCAGCACGCTGCTGTCGGCGAGGACCCCCTCGACCAGGGCCGGGGCGACGGCGGTCTCGAACTCGTCCTCGGCGTCCAGACGCGCCTGCAGCGACCGCGTCTGGTCCTCCAGCGAGCGCTTGTCCTGCTCGAGGGCGGTGACCTGGTTCTCGAGGTCGTCGAGGAGCGGCCCGTTGAGCGCGGTGGTGCCGATGACGACGCCCAGGGCGACCGCCAGGAAGACGGCGATCAGCGAGACCAGGTGGTAGCGGAAATCGATCACGAGAAGAGGTTCTCCAGCCAGAACATGAAGCCGTTCCATTGGTCGAGCAGCAGGCCGAAGTAGACCCGTCCGGCCGTCGACACCGCGAGGGCGGAGCCGATGGCGACGAAGGCCGCGAGCACGAGGATCACCAGGGCCGCGTTCGAGATGCGACTGCGGTAGAGCCGGCTGACGCCCTTGGCGTCGACCAGCTTCCCGCCCAGGCGCAGGCGGGTCAGGAAGGTGGACGCCATGCCGCCCCGGCCCTTGTCCAGGAACTCGACGAGGGTGGCGTGGGTGCCGACCGCGACGATGAGCTTGGCGCCCTTCTCGTCGGCCAGCAGCATCGCGATGTCCTCGCTGGTGGCGGCCGCCGGGAACGTGATGGCGTCCACGCCGAGCTCCTGCACCCGCGGCAGCCCCGGCGCCCGGCCGTCGGGATAGGCGTGCACGACGACCTCCGCCCCGGAGGTGAGCGAGGAGTCGCTGACCGAGTCCATGTCGCCGATGATCATGTCCGGCTGGTAGCCGGCCTCGATCAGCGCGTCGGCGCCGCCGTCCACCCCGATCAGCACGGGGCGGTAGTCGCGGATGTAGGACCGCAGCGCGTGCAGGTCCTCCTTGTAGTCGTAACCGCGGACGACGATGAGCACGTGCCGGCCGTCGATCGCGGTGGTCACGTCGGGGACGCCGACGCCGTCGAGGAGGAGCGCCCGCTCGCGCTTCATGTACTCCATCGTGTTGGCCGCGAAGGCCTCGAGCTGGGTCGAGAGCCCCGCCCGCGCCTCGGCCATGGAGTCGGCGATGCGCTCGGGGTCCTGCGCCACGCCCTCGGCGACCACCGTGCCGTCCTCGGTCAGCAGCCGGCCGTCGTGGACCCGGACGGTGCTGCCCTCCTTGAGGGCGGCGAAGACGTCCCGGCCGACGCCGTCGAGCAACGGGATGCCGGCGTTCACCAGGATCTCGGGCCCGAGGTTGGGATACCGCCCGGAGATGCTGGGCGCCGCGTTGACCACGGCGGCGACCTTGCAGCTCACCAGCGCGTCAGCGCTGACCCGGTCGATGTCGACGTGGTCGATGACGGCGATGTCGCCGGGGCGAAGTCGTTTGGTCAGGGTCTTCGTGCGGCGGTCCAAGCGAACGGTTCCGCTCACACCGGGACCCGACTCCTGTGCCCGGCCACGTCCGAGGGTGCCGATGCGCATGGCCTCCATGCTTTCACGCGTGGTTCACCGGCCGGTCGTCCGACGCGCGTTTGCGACCTACCAGTCACGCACCGTGTGCGACACCACGGGCGCCGCGACACGCCAGGATCGGCGCCGTCGGTGCGCACGCTCGATCGTTACCGACTCGTGACTAGCGTGGCGCACGTGACTGGAGTGGCCCGCGCAGTGCCCCGTACCGACCCTCTTCCCCCCGTGCCGACGGCGCCGGCGGCCGAACCCGCACCCTCGGTGCCCTCGCCGCTGATCAGGGCGTTCCCCACCGCGCCGCCGCCGCCGGAACCGCCCGCCGAGCGCGGTTCCGGCGCGCCGTCGGAGACCGGGCCCGCCCCGTCGGGCGCGGAGCCCGGAGGGACCGGCGCGTCGGCGGTCGAGAGCGACGCCGAGGCCGCCCGCCGGGCCGCCCGGGCACCAGGCCGGCGTGAGCAGCGTTACCAGGAGACACGGGCGCGGATCGTCGACGCCGCCGCCGACCTGTTCGCCGACCGGGGCTTCGACGCGGTCAGCGTGGTCGAGATCGCCAAGCGTGCGGGCGTGGTGGAGAAGACCGTCTTCAACCACTTCCCGATGAAGGAGGGGCTCGTCTTCGACGCCGACCCGCCGATGCGCGAAGCGCTGCTCGACGCGGTGCGCACGCGTCCGTCCGGCGAGTCGGTGTCCGCGGCGGCGGGCAGTTTCGTCGTCGCCGCCGTGGGTCTGCTCGGGGCGCCGGAGGCGGCCGAGGGCGTGGCCCGCATGGCCCGGGTCATCCGCGGCAGCCGCACGCTGCAGGTCCGGGAGCGGGAGATCCTCGGTGAGCTGACCGACGCGCTGGCCGGGTTGATCGCCGAGGAGACGCGCGCGTGGCCGGGGCAGGTCGAGCCGTGGCTCGCCGCGCACGCCGTCCTGGGCCTCTACGCCTCGCTGCTCGAACTGGCGCGCGACCGGGTGCTGGCCGGGGTGACCGGACCGGAGCTCTCCGGCGAGCTGCGCCGCCAGGGCCGCCGCGGGCTGGCGCTCCTCCAGTTCGGCCTCGCCGGCTACGCCAAGCGGAGGTAGTCACCCGCCGAGGGCGGACCCGGAGGGTCCCCCTCGGCGGTGACTGGAGCCGCCCTGCGAGGCGGCCCGACGAGTGGGGCCCGGAGGGCTCCCCGAGGAGGGCCGGGACACGCTCAACGGAGGTGGGGTACGGCTCCTGGCCGCGGTGTGATCCGGAGGATCACGGAATGATCCGCCAGATCACGGGGTGATCTGGAGCGAGTTCAGCAGCTGGTCGGCGCGGTCGCCGGGGACGTCGGGGTTCCGGGTGAACAGCGCGACCGCGACCATGTACTCGTCGTCCCCTGCCCAGCCACGACCCTCGGCGCAGAGCCGGCGGATGTGGTCGCGGACCTTCGGCTCGCTGCTATAGGCGCCGTAGTCCAGCCCCATCGCCAGGAAGTTCGCCACCCGGTAGCCGGCGTCCTGGGCGGTGCGCACGGTGGTGACCGGGTCGGAGTAGCTGGCGACGGCGGCGATGACGTTGTCGTAGCCGGCCTTGAGCAGCTGCAGGACCAGGTCGTTGCCGTGCACGCCGCCCCACAGCTCGGGCATGAGGATGTCGTGGTCGGGCGCGGGGATGTAGGGCGGGTTGGAGATCACGGTGGCGATCTGCGGCCCGCCGGAGGCGTCGGCCTGGTCGAAGAAATCGCCGAGCTCGACGGTGTACCGGTCGGCCACGCCGCGGGCGGTGATGTTCGCGCGGGCCTTCTCGACCGACGGTGCGCTGATGTCGAAGCCGCGCACCCGCAGCCCCGGAAGGCTCGCCACGACGTCGGAGATGACAGTGGCGTCACCGCTCCCCAGCTCGACGACGCCGTCGCGCTCCCAGCCGAGCTGGGCGCGGTACTGCTCGAGCAGCATGCAGACGGAGAACCCGTAGTGCGCCGATTCGTCGGCCGAGGAGAAGCAGGTCACCGACCGGTCCTACCCCGCCGTTCGGTCGTGCACGCCCGAATCACCCGACCGGGCACGCAGCGTTCATCCACGCGCCTCCGCGGCGACGGCGAGCAGCTCCCGGGCGTGGGCCTGCCCGGTGTCGCTGTCGGCCAGGCCGGAGAGCATCCGGGCGAGCTCGCGCACCCGGTCGTCGTCCGCGACCGCACGGATGTCGGTGGCGGTGACGCCGGCGCCGGTGTCCGGGGACTTGTCGACGACGAGGTGGGTGTCGGCGAAGGCGGCCACCTGCGCCAGGTGGGTGACCACGACGACCTGGTGCGAGCGGGCCAGCTGCGCCAGCCGCCGGCCGATCTCCCCCGCGGCCTGTCCGCCGACGCCGGCGTCGACCTCGTCGAAGACCATGACCGGGACGGGATCGGCGCCGGCGAAGACGACCTCGATGGCGAGCATGACGCGGGACAGCTCACCGCCCGAGGCGCCCTTCTGCACCGGGCGGGCGGGCGCGCCGGGGTGCGCGGCCAGCAGCAGGGCGACCTGGTCCAGGCCGTCGGGACCGGGCTCGTCCGGGTCGCTCTCGACGGAGAAGGAGACGCGGGCGCTCTTCATGGCCAGCCCGGCGAGTTCGCGGCCCACCTCGGCGGCGAACCCCTCGGCGGCCGACCGGCGGCCGGCGGAGATCTCGGCGCCCAGGGAGTCGACCTCCGCGCGTGCCGCGTCCCGCTCGGCGGCGAGTGCGTCCAGTGCCTCGTCGGAGACGTCGAGCTCGGCCAGCCGCCGCTGGGCGTTTCCCGCCCACGCCAGCACGCCGGCCACGCCCTCCCCTGGCTCCGCGTACTTGCGCACGAGGCCGGTGAGCAGCGCGCGTCGGTCCATCACCTCGGCCAGGCGCGCGGGGTCGGCGTCGAGATCGGCGACGTAGCCGGCCAGCTGGGCCGAGACGTCGGACACGACGGCGACGGCGTCCGCGAGGTCCTGGGCGAGCAGCACCAGGGTCGGATCGTCGGACGCGGCGAGCGCGCGCTCGGCGATGGACAGGGCGGCCGTGGCGTCCTGCGGCACCTCTCCCCCGCCGAGATCGCCGGTCACGTCACCGACCAGGGCCATGCGCGCCTCGTCGGCCGCCTCGCGCAGTGCGTCGGCGTCGCTGAGCCGCTTCACCTGGGCGGCGAGCGCCTCGTCCTCCCCCGGCTCCGGCCCGGCAGCCTCGATCTCCTCGAGCCCGTGCCGGAGCACGTCGGCGGCCTGGGCCAGCTCGCGGGCCTGGGTGCGGCGGCGGTCGAGCTCGGCGGCCGCGGTCCGCCAGCGGTCGTGGGCCGCGCGGTAGCGGTCCAGGAGCGCGAGGTGCGCCGGTCCGGCGTAGCGGTCCAGTGCCCGGCGCTGCTCGGCCGGGCGGGACAGCCGCAGCTGGTCGGTCTGCCCGTGCACGGCGAGCAGGCTGTCGGCCAGCTCGGAGACCACGCCGACCGGCACGCTGCGCCCGCCGAGGAACGCCCGGGACCGGCCCTCGGCGCTCACGGTGCGGGCGAGGATGAGGCTGCCGTCGTCGTCGGGGTCGGCGCCGGCGTCAGCCGCCCGCTGCCACACCGGGGAGTCGGGTGGCAGGGCCAGCCGGCCCTCGACCCCGGCACGCCCGTTCGCCCGGACGCGTCCCGGGTCGGCTCGCCCGCCGAAGAGCAGGGTCAGCCCGGTGACGACCATCGTCTTGCCGGCGCCGGTCTCACCGGTGACGACGGTCAGGCCGGGGCCGAACTCGAGCGTGACGTCGTCGATCGCCCCGAGCCCGCGGATCCGCAGCTCCGTCAGCCGGCCTGGGCCCGTTCCGTCGGCAGCGGCCGCGGAAGCGGCGCGCTCAGGCGTCGTCGTGCGCACCGGCACCGGCCGCCTCCCCTCCGGCGACGACCTCGCCGTCCCCCGTGACGACGTCTCGGGTGAGGACGTTCCGGCGGGTGCTCAGCTCGTGGCCGGGCCCGGCGTGGCGGGCATCGCGGAAGCCGCGCACCGGCAACCCGAACTTGGCCACCAGTCGGTCGCCGAAGGTGGCGGCGTGGACGCGGGCGATCCGCACCGGGCGGGAGGCCTTGCGGACGTCGACCCGGCCACCGTCGGGGACGTCGACCATCCGGCGTCCGTCCGCCGAGACGCGGGCCCGGTTGCCGTCCGCGGGGATGGAGACGGTGAGCACCGAGTCCGGCGAGGTGACCAGGGGGCGCGCGAACAGCGCGTGGGCGTTGGTGGGCACGAGGAGCAACGCGTCGACTTCCGGCCAGACCACCGGGCCACCGGCGGAGAAGGCGTACGCGGTCGAGCCGGTGGGCGTGGCGCAGAGGACGCCGTCGCAGCCGAAGCTGGTCAGCGGCCGGCCGTCGATGGAGATGACGACGTCCAGCACCCGCGAACGCTCGGCCTTCTCGATCGACACCTCGTTGAGCGCCCAGGTCCCGCCGGTCACCGAACCGCCGGCGTCGACGACGTCGACCTCGATGGCGAGCCGCTCCTCGACCGAGTACTCGCACCGCTCGATGGCCTGCAGCGTCTCCTCGACGGCCTCGGGTTCGGTTTCGGCGAGGAAGCCCACCCGGCCCAGGTTGACGCCCATGAGCGCGGCATCGGTGTACCGGGCCAGCTCGGCGGCGCGCAGGAAGGTGCCGTCGCCGCCGAAGACCATGACGATCTCGGTGTCGAGAGCGGACTCGGCGTCGGCCGGCACCAGCTCCGCGCCCGGGATGTCCAGGTCGCGGGCCTCGTCCTCGAGCAGGCGCACGATGATGCCGCCGTCCTGCAACCGCGCCGCCGAGCTGCGGGCCAGCGCGACGATGTCCCGCCGGCCGGTGTGCACGGTCAGCAGCACGCGCCGTGGCTGGGAGGCGGCAACGCCCTCCGTGGTCGGACTCACTGCGGTCCCTCCTGGACTGCTCGTCGGACGTCGTCCTCCTGCACCGGCGCCGCGTCCCGGCGCAGCCAGAGGAAGAACTCCACGTTCCCGGCGGGGCCGGGCAACGGGCTGGCCACCACCCCGGCGGTCCCCCACCCGAGCGCCGCCGCGGCGGTCGCGACCTGCAGGACCGACTGCACCCGGTGCTCGGGGTCGCGCACGACCCCACCGGCGCCGAGCCGCTCGCGGCCCACCTCGAACTGAGGCTTCACCATCGGCAGCAGATCTGCCTCCGGGGCCGCGCAGCCGGTGAGCGCCGGCAGCACCAGCCGCAGCGAGATGAACGACAGGTCGGCCACGACCAGGTCGACCGGCCCGCCGATGGCCTCGGGGGTGAGCGAACGGACGTTGGTGCGCTCGTGCACGCTCACCCGGTCGTCGGTGCGCAGCGACCAGGCGAGCTCGCCGTAGCCCACGTCGACGGCCACCACCCCCGCCGCGCCACGGCGCAGCAGCACCTCCGTGAAGCCGCCGGTCGAGGCGCCGGCATCCAGGGCCCGGCGACCCTCGACCGCGACGGGGAACGCCTCCAGGGCGCCCAGCAACTTGTGCGCCCCCCGGGAGACCCAGCTCGGCTGCTCCGGGTCGGTGCGGACGATCACCGGATCGCCGGCGTCCACGCCGGTGGCCGGCTTGGTCGCGGCGCGCCCGGAGACGGCGACCCGCCCCTCGGCGATGAGAGCGACCGCGTGCTCGCGGGACCGGGCCAGGCCCCGGCGCACCAGCTCGGCATCGAGCCTGCGGCGGGCCATCAGAGCTGGTCGATCGTGCCGAGCTCGCGCTGGAGCCGGCCGTGCTCGGCCTCGTAGACGGCCACGTGCTCGGCGACGGGGCGCTGGTCGAGCTCGGCGAACGGGTCCTCCGCGGCAGGTTCCGCGTGCTCCCCGGAAGGGATCGGCCGGGCGGACTCCGGGGAGCCGTGCGGGCCGGGCGTGTGGCGCGGCGGACCGGGCACGGGTCGCTGCGGGTGCGGTTCGGTCATCGTTCCCGCCTCTCGCGTGCTGGGTGGTGGTGCCGGCGATCGTCGAACGCGGACGCTCGTGCGCCGGGGTGCCGGTCCCGCGCCGCTCCGGTGCGCCGCCGAGGTTACCGGTCACCGAAGACGGGGCACCGGCGCAACGGAGGGCAGGCGTTACCGTCTGGCGCCCGGTACGTACCGACGTCGGCAGGAGAGCACCCGCGTGGCCACGATCGATCAGTGCCTCACCGCCCTCCGGGGCATCCTCGGCGACCTCGCCTCCAACCCGGCGGCCGCCGGGCTGGACCGCAGCCTGTCCTGCCGGCTGACGGACCTGGACCAGGTGGTGATGGGCCGGCTGAGCTCCGGCGCGGTCCACGACCTGGAGGTGCTGCCGGACGGACCGCAGGTCCCCCGCGCCGACATCCGCCTCACCATGACCAGCGACGACCTCGTGGCCCTGACCGCCGGCGAGCTGTCCTTCGCATCCGCATGGGCCGCCGGGCGGGTCAAGCTCGAGGCCGGGCTGCGGGACATGCTCCGGCTGCGCAAGCTGCTCTGACCGTCGGCTCCGGCTAGCCGGTCCCCAGCCCCCAGCCGTCGAGGACTGCCGCGGCGCCGGCGTCGTCGGCCAGCACCCGGGCTGCCGCGCCGTCATCGGGGTGGCGGGTCCAGTGGGCCACGCACAGCGCCCGGAGCCCGTCGAGGCCGTCGGACGCCCCGTGCCCGGATGGCCGCTCCCCGTCCGGGAGCTGAGCCAGCCGCAGGGCGCCGGCCTCCGCCGGCCGGGCCTCCCAGGCGCCGCACCGCCATCCCGTCGCGGTGCTGAGGACCGCCGGGTGGATGGCGAGCAGGCCGGACGCGTCGGGCGCCAGGTGGTCGGGCCGGTGTCCGGGGACGGCGGCGAGCAGCGTGCCGGGATCGGTGACCCCGGACAGCACGAGCAGGCTGGCCGCGTCCGCCCGCCGGGCGCCCTCGATGTCCGTGTCGAGCCGGTCGCCGACGACCAGCGGCCGGCGGGCGCCCGTCCGGCGCACGCACTCGGCATGCATCGCCGGGTCCGGTTTGCCGGTGACGAGCGGCTCCCGGCCGGTCACCGCGCTCACCACGCCCACCATCGCGCCGTTTCCCGGTAGCGGCCCGCGCGGCGAGGGGATGGTGGCGTCGGTGTTCGTGGCGACGTGCCGGGCACCGCTGCGCACCGCGACGACGGCCTCGGCGAGCTGCGCCCAGCCGACCTCCCGGCCGTAGCCCTGGACGACGGCCTCCGGTCGTTCCTCGGCCTGCTCGACGACGGTGAGTCCCGCGGCCCGCAGCGCCGCCGCGACCCCGGGGCCGCCGACGGGGAGAACGCGAGCGCCCGGGCCCAGGAGTTCGGCGACGACGGTGGCCGCGGCCTGGGAGCTGGTGATCACGTCGGCGGGATCGGCGGGGACGCCCAGTTCGGTCAGGTGCGCGGCGACCTCCTCCGGGGTGCGGGCGGCGTTGTTGGTGACGTAGCCCAGGCGCATGCCCGACCGCCGCACGTCGCCGAGGGCCTGCGGAACGCCCGGCACGGCGTCGGGTCCGACGTACACGACACCGTCCAGGTCCAGCAGCGCGACGTCGTGCTCGGCGGCGAGCGGACCGCCCGAACCCGCCGCCAGGGATGGGGTGCCGGTCATCGGTGTCCTCCTGCTGCTGGTCCTCGCATCGCGCTGACGGCGCGGCACGGCGACGCTCCTACGATCTGGTCGTGCCCTCGTCGCCGGCGGACCGCCGCCCGTCCGATCATGCGACAGGTCTCGAGGTGCGGCCTTTCCGCGCCCTCACCTACGCGTCGCCCGATCCGGCGTACCTGGCCCGCGTGAGCTCGCCGGCCTACGACCTGGTGACCACGGAGGGACGGGAGCGCCTCGCGGGCTCCGATCCGCACAACATCGTCCGGCTCATCCTGCCGCAGGCCGACGCCCCGGGTGCGGGCGCGCTGCCGGCCGCGGTTGGCGCCCCGCCCTCCTGGGCCACCCAGGCCGCCCGCACCCTCCGGGCCTGGGAGGACGACGGGGTCCTGGTGCGGGACGAGACGCCGGCGGTCTGGGCCTACGAGCTGCAACCACCGGGCGAGCCGGCCACCGCGGGCTGGCTGGCAGCCGTCGGCATCCCCGCACCTGGTTCGTCCGCCGTCCTCCCCCACGAGGACACCTTCCCCGTGGCCGTCGAGGGCCGCCGTTCGCTGCTGGCGGCGACCCGTACCGACCTCGAGCCGATCGTCCTGGCCCACGACGCGGACCCCGACGTGGCCGCGCTCACCGACCGCGCGCTGCAGGCCACCCCGACGCTGGAACTCCTCGACGACGACGACGTACGCCACCGGCTCTGGCGGGTCACCGAGCCGGCGGTCATCACCGGGCTCGCCGACGCGCTCCGGCGCACCGGCGCCGTGATCGCCGACGGTCATCACCGGTTCGCCGCCGCGCGGGCCCACCAGCGCACCGACCCCGGGTGCACCGGCTGCGACGCCGTGCTCGCGCTCGTGACGCCCATGGGCCCCGGCGGCCTGCGCGTGGCCGCGATCCACCGGGTGCTGCCCGACCTCGACCTGGACGACGCCGCCGCGGCCGCGGCGCGCGGCTTCGCCGTCTCGGACGTCCCCGTGCCCGCCGGCTCGACCGCCGAGGCGGCGCTCACCGCGGCGGTACGCACCTGGTCGAGCCGCCCGGGGGGCTCCGGCTACCTGATCAGCGACGGCCGCCGGCTGATCCACCTGGACGACCCGGCGCCCTCGGTCCAGGCCCGGGTGCCCTCGGAGGCGCCCGACGCCTGGCGCCGTCTCGACGTCGTCCTGGCCCACCGGGGACTCATCGAGGGGCTGTGGGACCGGCCGGACCGACCGGACAGCGTGCTGATCGCCCACACCGTCGAGGAGGCGCTGCGGACCGCCACCGAGCGCGCGGGGGTCGCGCTGCTGCTGCGCCCACCGTCGCCGGCCGATGTCGCCGCCGTCGCCCGGGCGGGAGCTCGGATGCCCCGGAAGTCGACCCTGTTCCTCCCCAAGCCCCGGACCGGGCTGGTCCTGCGCCCGCTCGCGGACTGACCCCCTCACGCAGTGCGCTCGGTGGCCGGGGTGCTGGCGCGGGGCACCTTGCGCCCCCGCCGGCAGTTCACCTCGCACACCGACGCCGTGCCCGACCCGGTACGCCAGAACCTCCGCTGCAGGGCTCCCTCGATCTCCACGACGTCCCCCGGCTGCCAGGCCGCCACACGCCGCTGCAGCGACCGGTCGTAGGTGATGCAGCTGAGCACGTCGACCGACTGACCGCGGGCCCGGAGTTCGGGCCGGCGCACCACCAGCCGGAAGCTCACCAGGGTGTCGCCGCTGGGCAGAGTGCGGATCTCTGCCGGGGCGGACAGCCGTCCCCGTAGCACCACGTCGTTCCGGTCGATCACAGCCACGCTCATGAACCGAGCCTGGTGCGACGACCGCCCCCGGCACAGGGGCGGTCGTCATCTGTGGAACCAGGTGGGGGGTGTGGACGAGCTACTCCCCCGGTGTCAGGGGGTCGTGCTCTCCGAACCGTCACCCGCCGGTCGCTCGTCCTCGGACGGCGCACCGTCCCCGGCGCCCGCCTCGGTCTCGCCGAGCAGTTCGGCCACCTCGGCCTCGACCTCGTCCTGGAAGGAGCGTCCTGCGGTCGGGAAGTCAGCGCCGTGGACGTCCGGTCCGTCCGCGCCCGAACTCTCGAACTCCGCTTCGATCGCAGCCTCGAGGGACTCGGCGTCGTCGAGCTCCGCGTCCTCGTCGTCGGGGTCCCCGGCCTCGTCGTCGGGCACTGCTGCCGCGTCGTCGGGCACCGCGGCCGCGTCGTCGGGCACCGTGCCCTCGTCGCCGATCTCCCCGTCGACCTCCTCGATCTCGGTGAACTCGACCGAGTCGGCCAGCGCCTCGGCGTCGAGGGCGGTGACGGCGTCGTGCCACTCCTGCGCCAGCGCCAGCTCGCCCTGTGCGTGCAGCAGGTCCGCGTAGGCCGCCGCGAAGCGGAGCCGGATCTCGTCCCCCTCCACCAGCGAGTCCGGCGTGGAGCGGCCGCCGAGCCCGGCTTCGAGGAGCAGCCTGGCTGCGGCGTCCTCACCGAGGTCGCGGCGCGCACCGGCCTCGACGAGCCGCAGCTCGGCCAGCTCCTCCTCGTCCGGGGACTCGGCCAGAGCCTCGGCGACGAGACGCAGGGCGACCTCCGGCCGACCGAGCGCGCGCTCGCAGTCCGCGAGGACGGCCCGGTAGGCGTGGTCGCCGCTCATGCGACGGTAGGCGCGCAGCTCGCGCGCCGCCTCGGCATAGTCGCCGGCGTGGTAGGCCGCGACGCCGACTGCCTCGCGCACGACGGCCACGCGGGACGCACGGTCACGAGCCGCCCGCGCATGGGCCAGCGCGGTCTGCGGGTCCTCGTCGACCAGCGTGCCGGCGGCGACCAGGTGGCTGGCGACCTTGTCCACGCCGCGTGAGTCGAGCCCACGCAGGGCCGCGCGGACGGCCGGGTCGAGGTCGCGCGGGTCGGCCCAGTCCGGGATCTCAGGGCCGGGGGGCAGGGGCGGACGGCGGTCCGTCCGGTCGTCGGTCCGCGGGCTCCGGTCGGGGCCACCGCGTCGTCCGTCCGTCGGCCGGCGGTCACGCCAACTGCCCGCACCGCCGGAGTCCGGCGTGCCGGTGCCGGAGCGCTGCGGGCGGTCGCTGGAGGGGCGACGGTCCTGCCAGCCGCCACCCTGCGGGCGATCCCGCTGGGGGCGGTCACCCTGCGGACGGTCGCTGGAGGGACGACGCTCCTGCCAGCCGCCACCCTGCGGGCGATCCCGCTGGGGGCGGTCACCCTGCGGACGGTCGCTTGAGGGACGACGGTCCTGCCAGCCACCACCCTGGGGGCGGTCACGCTGGGGTCGGTCGCCGGAGGGGCGGCGGTCCTGCCAGCCACCACCCTCGGGACGGTTTCGCTGCGGACGGTCACCCTGCGGGCGGTCACGCTGGGGCCGGTCACTGGAGGGGCGGCGGTCCTGCCAGCCACCACCCTGCGGGCGGTCACGCTGCGGACGGTCACGCTGCGGACGGTCACCCTGCGGGCGGTCACGCTGGGGCCGGTCACTGGAAGGGCGGCGGTCCTGCCAGCCACCACCCTGCGGACGGTCACCCTGCGGACGGTCACGCTCGGGTCGGTCGCTGGAGGGACGGCGGTCCTGCCAGCCACCACCCTGGGGGCGGTCACGCTGGGGTCGATCGCCGGAGGGGCGGCGGTCCTGCCAGCCACCACCCTGCGGGCGGTCACGCTGCGGACGGTCGCCGGAGGGCCGGCGGTCCTGCCAGCCGCCCTGGGAGCGGTCCCGCTGCGGGCGGTCGCTGGAGGGCCGACGGTCCTGCCAATTTCCACCCTGGGGACGGTCCCGCTGCGGGCGATCACCCTGCGGACGGTCGCCGGAGGGCCGACGGTCCTGCCAGCCACCACCCTGCGGACGGTCCCGCTGGGGTCGGTCCCCGGAGGGACGACGGTCCTGCCACCCGCCCCGATCGTCACGTGACGAGCCGCCCGCACCAGAGGTGCGATCAGCGGGGCGCCCACGCTGACCCGATGGCCCCCCGCCGGCCGACGTGCGCCGCGGTCCTGCGCCCGACCTGTCGTTGCCTCGCTCGGCGAAGTACCGGGCATCTCTGTCGCTCTGCGGCCGCGGCTGACGGTCACCCTCAGCGGGACGACCCCGCCCACCGGCAACGTTCCGAGCAACGCCGGGCCGGCCCGAAGCACCAGCGGGCCGCTGAGCGCGGGCCCCTGGTCGTCCGGATCCTGGCTGTGCACGGCCGGAGGAACCGCGCGGGCCGTCTGAACCGCGTCGCGGAGTAGTCATGTTCGAGGTACCTCATCGAATAGCGGCACACTCGGCGGAGCCGACGAGTGCTGAACAACGGACAACGCGAACGGGGGCCAGAGCGCGTGGCTCTGACCCCCGTTCGGTAATAGTTGTCCGGCGGCGTCCTACTCTCCCACCCCGTCTCCAGGGCAGTACCATCGGCGCTGAGAGGCTTAGCTTCCGGGTTCGGAATGAGACCGGGCGTTTCCCTCTCGCCATGACCGCCGTAACT
>NZ_JBJHAO010000025.1:0-32096 GCF_054051075.1 Blastococcus sp. SYSU DS0617 | reverse complement strand
CCCCCCCCCCCCCCCCCCCCCCCCCCCCCCCCCCCCCCCCCCCCCCCCCCCCCCCCCCCCCCCCCCCCCCCCCCCCCGCCCCCCCCCCCCCCCCCCCCCCCCCAGGGAGCTATCGGGACAACCTCGTGGTGTTCGCCCGGCTGGTCGGCTAGCGGCGCCGGTCGCGGGCGCGCCAGCAGGTGGTGTGCCAGTGCCGCCGCCGGTCGGCCGCCGAGTCCGTGTCCCAGGGTTCGAGGTCGGAGTCCCTCGCGTAGGCCGGCCAGGTCACCACGTGCGGCGTGCCGGGCCGGATCTCCTGGTCGCAGCCGGGGCAGCGGTAGGTCTTGCCGGTGCTGGAGCCGGTGACGGCGCGCACCACCCAGTCGCCGTCGCCGGCCTCCTCGACCTGCTCAGCGCGACGGCCCGGCTCCCGATCGACTGATCGGGAACCGGGCCGTGGGCGCCTGCGGGGCAACTGTCAGCGACGCGCGTAGTCGTGGAAGCCACGACCGGTCTTGCGGCCGAGGTACCCGGCGGTGACCAGCTGCTCGAGCAGCGGCGCCGGCGCGAGCGCCGGGTCGCGGAACTCGGTGTGCAGCTCGTTCTCGATGGCCAGCGAGACGTCGTTGCCGACCACGTCCAGCAGCTCGAACGGCCCCATCGGGTAGCCCAGCCCCACCTTGACGGCCGTGTCGATCTCGGTCGTGGAGGCGTAGTGCGCCGCGAGCATGCTCACCGCGTCGTTCAGGTACGGGAAGAGCAGCGCGTTGACGATGAAGCCCGCGCGGTCGCTGCAGGAGACCGCGACCTTCTTGATCTTCGCCGTCACCGCGTGCACCGTCGCGGCGACGTCGGGCGCGGTGGAGACGGTGGAGACCACCTCGACCAGCTTCATGACCGTCGCGGGGTTGAAGAAGTGCATGCCCACCACGTCGGCCGGACGGCCGCTGGCCTGCGCGCACTTGATGACCGGCAGGCTCGAGGTCGTGGTGGCGAGCACCGCGCCCGGCTTGGCGATCCGGCCCAGGTCGGCGAAGAGCGCCTCCTTGACCGGGAGCGACTCGATGACGGCCTCGATGACCAGGTCGACATCGCCGAGCGCCTCGACGGAGCTGGCGCCGGTGACCCGGCCGAGGACCTCGTCGCGGACGGACTGGTCGAGCCGGCCGCGCTCCACCTGCTTGTCCAGCGACTTCGCCAGGGCCTTCTCGACGCCGGCGACCTTCTCGTCCGAGCGGGCGATGAAGGTGACGTCGTAGCCGGCCTTGGCGACGACCTCGATGATGCCGGTGGCCATCGTGCCCGATCCGACCACGCCGACGCTCTGCACCGGGCGTGCGCCCTCGGCGGCACCACCGGGGGTCGGGGTGGCGGCGTCGGCGACGACCTCGGCCGAGCCGGCCTCGGCGTAGGTGTAGAAGCCACGGCCGCTCTTCCGGCCCAGCAGGCCAGCGGTCTTCATCTGCTTCAGGACGGGGCTGGGCGCGTGCAGCCGCTTGCCCGAGACTGCGTGCAGCGCGTCGAGGACGTCGTAGGCGGTGTCGACGCCGACGAGGTCCAGGACCTGCAGCGGGCCCATGGGCAGGCCGCAGCCGAACCGCATGGCGGCGTCGATGTCCTCACGGCTGGCGTAGCCGTTCTCGAACATCGAGACGGCGTGGTTGAGGTAGCCGAACAACAGGGCGTCGGTGATGAAGCCGGGGTTGTCGCCCACGGTCACCGCGACCCTGCCCAGGCGCTCGACCAGGGCCACCGCGTCCTCGACGACCGACGGATCGGTGACGGCGGTGCGGGCGACCTGGACCAGCGTCGCCGTCGGCACGGCGTTGGCGAAGTGCAGCCCGACGACCTTGCTCGGCCGGCCGGTGCCCACCGCGAGCTCAGTGACCGAGAGGCTCGAGGTGTTCGTCGCCAGGATCGCTTCCGGCCCGGTGATCTTGTCGAGCTGGGCGAAGATCTCCGCCTTCAGCGCGAGGCGCTCGGGAACGGCCTCGACGACGAGCTCCGCCGCGGCGAGGTCCTCCAGCGCGGTCGTGTACCGGATCCGGCCGAGTGCGGCGTCATCGGCGTCGCCGGCGGCGACCGAGCGCTCGATCGCGGCGCGGCCGCGCGCGGCCGCCTCGTCGCTGACCTCGACGGCGGTGACCGACAGGCCCGCCCGGGCGAATGCTTCCGCGATGGCGGCACCCGCGGTGCCCAGCCCCACGATGCCTACTTCGTTCATTTCCCTGGCCACGCTGCCATCCCTCCACCGTCGGTGATCGTGGGCAGTCTCTCACCCGCCCCTCCGGCACCGCGCCAGGGTCACCCGGAGGTGGCCGGCTCAGAAGAGTCGCTGGGAGGGATCGTCGGTGCCCTTGAGCACGGCGTAGTCGACGGTCAGGCAGTCGATGCCCCGGTCCGCGGCCAGCACCCGGGCCTGCGGCTTGATCTCCTGAGCCGCGAAGACGCCCTTCACCGGGGCGAGCAGCGGATCGCGGTTCAGCAGCTCCAGGTACCGGGTCAGCTGCTCCACGCCGTCGATCTCACCGCGCCGCTTGATCTCCACGGCCACGGTCGTCCCCGCCGCGTCACGGCAGAGCAGGTCGACGGGGCCGATGGCGGTGGGGTACTCGCGGCGCACCAGTGACCACCCGGCGCCGAAGGTCTCCACGTGCAGGGCCAGCAGCCGCTGCAGCTCGGCCTCGACGCCGTCCTTCTGCAGTCCGGGGTCCACACCGAGCTCGTGGGCGTGGTCGTGCTCGACGGCCTCGATGGTGATGATCAGCTGCTCGCCGGCCTTGTTCGTGACCGTCCAGGTGCCCGACCCGTCGGTCAGCTCGTCCTTGAGCGTGCAGGGCGGGGTCATCCAGTTCAGCGGCTTGTAGGCGCGGTCGTCGGCGTGGATGGACACCGAGCCGTCGGCCTTGACCAGCAGCAGACGGGTCGCCATCGGCAGGTGGGCGGTGAGCCGCCCGATGTAGTCCACGGAGCAGCGGGCGATGACCAGACGCACGGGCGCCGACGCTACCCGCCCGCCGGCAACCGCCCCGGGCGCCCCGTCGGACTGGCAGCATCGGGGGGCATGAGTTCCGTCCGCGGTGCCGCCGTCCTGCTCGCCCTCCTCGCGCTGAGCGCGTGCGCGGACCCGGCCCCGACCGGGAGCGGGCCGTCCTCCCCCGCTCCCTCGCCCCGCGTCGAGCTCCCTGCCGGACCCGACGCCCTGGTGCTGCGCGTGCAGCACGTCGGCGGGTTCGTGACGCCGGACATGCTCGCCGCCCGGCTGCCGCTGGTGAGCGTGTACGCCGACGGGCGGGTGATCACCGACGGACCGGTCCCCGCCATCTATCCCGGGCCGGCCCTGCCCAACGTGCAGGTCACCCGCCTCGACCCCGCCGAGGTGCGGACGCTGGCCGAGCGGGCGCTCGAGGCCGGGGTCGGGGAGACCGCCGACCTCGGGACGCCGCCGGTGGCCGACGCCACGACGACCCGGTTCACGCTCGTCACCGCGGACGGCCGCTACGTGCGCGAGGCCTACGCGCTCCGGGAGTCCCTCCCCCGCGACCCGGTGGGCCCGGCGCCGGACGCGGGGCTCACCGAGGAGCAGGCCGCCGCCCGCGAGGAGCTGGCCGCGTTCCTCGACGAGCTGACCGCTCCGGCCGGGGAGGCGTCGACCGTGGAGCCGTACCGGCCGGACGCCCTGGCCGTGGTCGTCAGCCCCTGGGTCGACCCCGAGGACGACCTGGAGCACCCCGCGCAGCCCTGGCCCGGACCGCCGCTCCCGGGCGAGCCGCTGGGCACGCTGCCGGAGCAGACCTGCCTGACGGTGACCGGGGACCAGCTGGCACCGGTCCTCGACGCAGCCCGCCAGGCCAACTCCGCCACGCCCTGGCTCGGCGCGGACGGCGCCCGCTGGTCGCTCACCTTCCGGCCGCTGCTGCCCGACGAGTCCGGCTGCGCCGACCTGGTCGGCTGAGACGCCGACGGGCCCGGCCCTCGGAGGAGGAACCGGGCCCGTCGGGCGCAGGACGCGTCAGACCGTGGCGGGCTGCCGCAGGTCGTCGTCCACACCACTGTGCTCGTCGACCGACGCCAGCGGGTCGACCGTCGACGTGGAGTTGTAGCGCTCGAGGTCGAGGATGCCCTCGCGCTTGGCCACGATCGTGGGCACGAGCGCCTGCCCGGCGACGTTCACCGCGGTCCGGCCCATGTCGAGGATGGGGTCGATCGCCAGCAGCAGGCCGACGCCGGCCAGCGGCAGGCCGAGGGTGGACAGCGTCAGCGTCAGCATGACCACCGCGCCGGTGACACCGGCGGTGGCCGCCGACCCGATGACCGACACCAGCACGATGAGCAGGTAGTCGGTGATCGCCAGGTCCACGCCGAAGAACTGCGCCACGAAGATCGCCGACAGCGCCGGGTAGATCGCGGCGCAGCCGTCCATCTTGGTCGTCGCGCCCAGCGGCACGGCGAACGACGCGTAGGACCGCGGGACGCCGAGGTTCTGCTCGGTCACGCGCTCGGTGACCGGCAGGGTGCCGATCGACGAGCGGGAGACGAAGGCCAGTTGGATGGCCGGCCAGGCACCGGCGAACCACCGCAGGGGCGACAGGCCGTGGGCCCGGAGCAGGACCGGGTAGACGACGAAGAGCACGAGGGCCAGCCCCGCGTAGACCGCACCGGCGAAGACGCCGAGGGAGCCCAGGGAACTCCAGCCGTAGCTGGCGACGGCGTTGCCGATGAGGCCGACGGTGCCGATCGGCGCCAGCAGGATGACCCACCACAGCACCTTCTGGACGACGGCCAGGGCCGAGCGGGTGAGGTCCAGGAACGGCTCCGCGGCGGGGCCCACCTTGAGGATCGCGATGCCGATCGCGACCGAGATGACGATCAGCTGCAGCACGTTGAACGACAGGCCGATCGAGCCGTCGCTGCCGGCCGACGCCTGCAGGCCCAGGATGTTGCCGGGCACCAGACCGGTCAGGAAGTCCCACCACCCGCCGGTCGTGGCCGGGTCGGTGGCGGTCGCGGCGTCGACGGAGCTGTTGCGGCCGGGCTGGGTGAGCAGGCCCAGGCCGATGCCGATGGCGACGGCGATGAGCGCGGTGATGGCGAACCACAGCAGCGTCTGGCCGGCCAGACGGGCGGCGTTGGAGACCTGCTCGAGGTTGGCGATGGAGACGATCACCGCGGTGACGATCAGCGGCGGGACGAGCGCCTTGAGCAGCGTGACGAAGCTGCCGCCGATGGTCTGGAGGGTGCTGGTGAGCCAGTTCGGCGAGCCGTCGGCGACGGGGCCGATCTCGCGGGCGAGCAGCCCGAGGGCGACGCCGACGACGAGGGCGAGGAGGACCTGCGCCGCGAAGGGCACGCGGCGGAGACGAGCGAGCACGGGAGAACTACCGATCTGCGGGGTGACGAAGGAGGACGACGGGAGCGGTGGGCGTCAACAGCTCGCGGTCGTCGTCCGGCCGTAGTCCAGCGCACGCCGGCGCGTGAGGCCCCACAGGTTCTGCACGGAGCAGGTCAAGGCACGGCGGCGGTCCGTCATGCCGGACTGTGCGAGGCATCACCCGGGGGCAGCAGGGCCCGCTCGTACCGCCGTCGGTCCCAGCGCTCGCCCGAGCCGACCGGGACCGTGCGCTCGTGGGCGCGAAAGCCGGCGGGCGGCGCCCACGTCCCCTCGCCGGGCGCGGTGGCGCCGGGCGAGGAGTACGTGAGCGGCCGCGCCGCGACGTCCCTCAGGCCGGTTCGGGAACCAGCGTGTCGAGGCCGTTGGCCTCGCGGATCACGTCGACGACGGACCCCATGATCTCGGTGAGCCCGAAGTCCTTGGGGGTGAAGACGCGGGCGACGCCCTGCTCGCGCAGCCGCCGCGCATCGCTGTCGGGGATGATCCCGCCGACCACCACCGGGACGTCGTCCAGCCCGGCCTCCTTCAGCCCGCGCAGCACCGACGGCACGACCTGCAGGTGCGAGCCGGAGAGCACCGACAGGCCGACGACGTGCACGTCCTCCTCGACCGCGGCCGAGACGATCTGCGCGGGGGTGAGCCGGATGCCCTGGTAGATGACCTCGAAGCCGGCGTCCCGGGCGCGGACGGCGATCTGCTCGGCACCGTTGGAGTGGCCGTCCAGGCCCGGCTTGCCGACCAGGAAGCGCAGCCGGCCGCCGAGCTCCTCGCCGGTCGCCCGCACCCGCTCGCGCACGTCGGTGAGCGTCTCGTCGGCCTCGCCGCCGCTGCTCGCCGCCGCGACACCCGTGGGCGCCCGGTACTCGCCGAACACCTCCCGCAGCACCCCGGCCCACTCCCCCGTCGTCACGCCGGCGCGGGCGCAGTCGAGGGTGGCGGCCATCAGGTTGACGTCGGTGCCGGCCGCCTCGCGCAGCGCCGCCAGCGCCCGGTCGGCCGCGGCCTGGTCGCGCTCGGCGCGCCACCTCCGCACGGCCTCCTGCGCGGAGGCCTCCACGGCCTGGTCGACGACCATGATCGCGGCGTCGAGGTCGGCGGTGAGCGGATTGGGCTCGGTGGTCTCGAACTTGTTGACGCCGACGACGACGTCCTCACCGCTCTCGATCCGCCGGCGGCGCTCGGCCAGCGAACCGACCATCGCGCTCTTCATGTAGCCGGACTCGACGGCGGCGACGGCGCCGCCCATCTCCTCGACGCGGGCCATCTCGGCCTTGGCGCCCTCGACGAGGTCCGCGACCTTCTTCTCCACGACGACCGAGCCGGTGAACAGGTCCTCGTACTCGAGCAGGTCGGTCTCGTAGGCGAGCACCTGCTGCAACCGCAGCGACCACTGCTGGTCCCAGGGCCGGGGCAGGCCCAGCGCCTCGTTCCAGGCCGGCAGCTGCACCGCACGGGCTCGGGAGTCGCGGGACAGCGTGACCGCCAGCATCTCCAGCACGATGCGCTGGACGTTGTTCTCCGGCTGGGCCTCGGTCAGGCCGAGGGAGTTGACCTGCACGCCGTAGCGGAAGCGGCGCTGCTTGGGGTCCTCGACGCCGTAGCGCTCCTTCGTCAGCTCGTCCCAGAGCTGGGTGAAGGCGCGCATCTTGCACATCTCCTCGACGAAGCGGACGCCCGCGTTGACGAAGAAGGAGATGCGGGCGACGACCTCGCCGAACTTCTCCTGCGGCACCTGACCGGAGTCGCGCACCGAGTCCAGGACGGCGATGGCGGTGCTGATCGCGTAGGCGATCTCCTGCTCCGGCGTCGCCCCGGCCTCCTGCAGGTGGTAGCTGCAGATGTTGATCGGGTTCCACTTCGGCATGGTCGTCACCGTGTAGGCGACCATGTCGGTGATCAGCCGCATCGAGGGTGCCGGCGGGAAGACGTAGGTCCCCCGCGACAGGTACTCCTTGATGATGTCGTTCTGCGTCGTCCCGGCGAGCTTGCTGACGTCGTGCCCGTGCTCCTCGGCGACCGCCTGGTAGAGCGCGAGCAGCCACATCGCGGTGGCGTTGATCGTCATCGACGTGTTCATCTCGTCGAGCGGGATGCCGTCGAAGAGCGCGCGCATGTCGCCGATGTGCGTGACCGGGACGCCGACCTTGCCGACCTCGCCGACGGCGAGCTCGTCGTCGGGGTCGTACCCGGTCTGCGTCGGCAGGTCGAAGGCCACCGAGAGACCGGTCTGGCCCTTGGCCAGGTTGCGCCGGTACAGGGCGTTGGACTCGGCCGGCGAGGAGTGGCCGGCGTAGGTGCGCATGACCCAGGGACGGTCACGCTCCGGCGATGACGGGAACGGCATACCGGCGGAGTGTAGGGCGGTCCCGGTGCCGGAGCAGCCCCGCCCGGGCAACGATGACCGGTGGCACACTCGTTCGGGTCGTACCGGAAGGGGGCCGCCGGTGTCCGGAGGACTGGGACCGATCGTCGTGGCCGTGCTCGTCGTGGCCGGGCTGGCGCTGGTGACCCGGTGGGCGTTCGGCTCGGGGTACGGCCGCTCGGCGCCGTCCGCCGTCCCCACGGAGACCGGGTTGCTCGTCCTGGTCGCCACCGTCTCGGCGCCGCAGACCGCCCGCGCGCTGCGCGCGGTCCTCTCCGACGCCGGGATCCGCTCCACCCAGCGCTCGCCCGCGCCGCACCGCACCGACGTGCTGGTCTTCCCGGACGACGCGGCCCGCGCCCGGAGCCTGGCGGCGTCCTTCTCGGGGTGAGTCAGCCGGGCCGCTGCGTCCGCTCGACCTCCGCGCCCAGACCGCGCAGCTGCTCGACGAAGTCGGGGTACCCGCGGTCGACGTGGTGCACCTCCTGGACCTCGGTGACGCCGTCGGAGAGCAGGCCGGCCAGGACCAGCCCGGCCCCGGCCCGGATGTCGGTGGCCACGACCGGCGCGCTGGAGAGCCGCTCCCGGCCGCGGACGACGGCGTGGTGGCCGTCGATGCGCACGTCGGCACCGAGACGCACCAGCTCGTTGACGAACATGAACCGGCCCTCGAACACGTTCTCGGTGATCAGGGCGGTGCCGGTCGACACGGCGGCCAGCGCCACCGCCATGGGCTGCAGGTCGGTCGGGAATCCCGGGAAGGGCAGCGTGACGACGTCGACCGCGCGCGGCCGGTCGGCCATCGCCACGCGCAGCCCGTCGGGCAGTTCTTCGATCGTCGCTCCGGCGTCGGCGAGCTTGTCCAGGGCCACGCGCAGGTGACCGGCGACGGCCCGCTCGATGACCACGTCACCCCGGGTCATGACGGCTCCGATCGCCCACGTGCCGGCGACGATCCGGTCGGGCACGGTGGTGAAGGTGACCGGCGAGAGCCCCTCGACGCCCTCGACGGTCAGCGTCGAGGTGCCCGCTCCGTCGATCCGCGCCCCCATCGCGGTGAGCATCGCGCAGAGGTCGACGATCTCCGGCTCCCGGGCCGCGTTGTCGATGACCGTCGTCCCCTCGGCGAGCACCGCGGCCATGACCAGGTTCTCGGTGGCGCCGACGGAGGGGAAGTCCAGCCAGATCGAGGTGCCGGTCAGCCGCGGCGCGGTGGCGACGAGGAAGCCGTGCTCGCTGATGACGGTCGCGCCCAGCCGCTCCAGGCCGGCGATGTGCATGTCCAGCCCGCGAGAGCCGATGGCGTCACCGCCGGGCAGGGCGACCCGGGCGCTGCCGCACCGCGCGACCAGCGGGCCCAGCACGCTGATCGAGGCGCGCATGCGGCGCACCAGGTCGTAGTCGGTCTCCGTCGAGGGCTGCTCGGGCACGTCGACGACGACCCGGCCGCCGCCTCCGCTGCCGGGCCTGGGGGTGTAGGTCACCCCGCACCCGAGGCGGCGCAGCACCTCGCTCATGATCGAGACGTCGAGGATGTCGGGGACCTCGTCGATCGCGGTGCGCCCCGGCGCCAGCAACGCGGCGGCCATGAGCTTCAGCGCGCTGTTCTTCGCCCCGGTGACCCGCACCCGGCCGGACAGGGCCGCTCCTCCGGACACCTCGAAGCACTCCACCCGACCACCCTACGGCGGCAGCCGGGGACTCTCCGTCTCGTGGCCCCGCCGCAGGGTCCCGCCGCGAGCGTGCGAGCGGTGGGGGGACGGCAGGGTCCTTCTCCTACGCTGACGGCATGACCGTCCGGCTCACGCGCATCTACACGAAGACCGGCGACGCCGGTCAGACCCACCTGGGCGACATGAGCCGGGTGTCGAAGACCGACCCGCGACTGGTGGCCTACGCCGACGTGGACGAGACCAACAGCGTGCTCGGGACGGCGCTGGCCCTGGGCGCCCCCGAGCCGGCGCTCGCCGACCTGCTCCGGAGCATCCAGAACGACCTGTTCGACGTCGGTGCCGATCTGTGCACGCCGGTCACGCCCGACCCGGAGTACCCGCCGCTGCGCATCACGGCCGCCTACACCGAGCGGCTGGAGGCGGCCTGCGACGAGTACAACGAGACGCTGCCCAAGCTGAACAGCTTCATCCTGCCCGGCGGCACCCCGCTGGCCGCCCTCCTGCACCAGGCCCGTGTCGTGGCCCGGCGGGCGGAGCGCAGCGTGTGGACGCTGCTCGAGGCGGACGAGGCCGGCGGCCACGCCGGGCGGTCCAACCCGGAGACGGCCCGCTACCTGAACCGGCTGTCGGACCTGCTGTTCATCCTGTCCCGGGTGGCCAACCCCGGCGGCGACATCCTGTGGGAGCCAGGGGCGCACAGCGGCGCCCACACCCAGCGCGCCGCGGGGAAGGGGTCCGCCGCCGAGTAGCGACGGCGCGGGCCCCTGGTCAGTGCCGGGGCGGGGCGGACTCGACCCAGGAGAGGAAGCCGGTCACCGTCGATCGGTCCATGGCCAGGTCACGGCGCCCGTCGGCGGTCGAGCAGGAGAGGACGACGACGTCCTCGGGCAGGGCGAGATCCTCCCGGCCGGGCCGGCGCTGCGACTCGACCGAGAACTGCGACCGGCACAACCGGTGCTGCGGCCGCACGGACAGCGACAGGGCGCGGTACCAGAGCAGGGCGTCCCCGCCGTACCAGGCGACGCCCACGGACCAGCGCGACGACGTGGGCGTGCGCAGCCACATGGTGACCGCCCCGAGCCCGGACAGCAGGAAGCGGCGACGGAGCAGGAAGGCGACGGCGACCACGACGAGCAGCAGGCCGAGGAGGACCAGCAGGACCGTGGTCACGGGAGGAGCAGGTTCGGACGGAGAGCGCCGGCCGCCTCAGACGGTCTCGCCGGCCGCGCGGAGCCGGGACTGCGCCCGCCGGGCGGCGTCGACCGCGTCCGGGTCGTCACCGGCGGACTCCGCCCGGCGCAGCGCCTCGCGGGCGCGCTCGACGTCGATCTCCGAGGAGATCTCGGCGGTCTCCGCGAGGATCGACACGCCCTGCTCGCTCACCGACAGGAATCCGCCGTGCGCGGCGACGGTGAGGTCCTCGCCGGTGTCGGTGCGGATCGTGACGACACCGCCGGGAGCCAGCTGGCCCAGCAGCGGCGCGTGACCGGGCAGCACACCCAGTTCACCCTCGGTCGTGCGCGCGATGACCATCGTGGCCTCACCGGACCAGATCTTGCGCTCTACGGCCACCAACTCGACCTGCAGGGTCGCCACGACACTCCTCGGGATCCACGGACGGGGGCCCCACCATAACGCCGGCGGGCGAGCGGGCTGTGCCGGACCCCCACTCAGGCGGCGCGGCGGTACAGCAGCGTGAAGCGCCCCACCCGCACCCAGGGGTGGCGGACGGTGGAGGCCGGCGCCCACTCGTCGATGCGGTAGCGGGCCAGGTCGACCGGCTCCTCGGGCGCGTAGGGAGCCCACGTCCAGGCTGCATCGTGCCCGCGGCCCGCGGGGTCCTGCGCTGCGCTGGTCGGTTCCACGTCGAGCCTCTGCGACGGCGCCCGCCACTCGGGCGCTCCACCGCTGATCGTCGGCAGGCAGGCCCGGGAACTGGAGGCCCGGCCCGCGAGAAACACCCGCACGGGTGACCCGACGCCGACGGCCGGGCCTCCCGTCAGGGAGACCCGGCCGTCGCGTCGCGCGGGTGCTGCGGGCCTAGGCCTTCTTGAGCTTGGCCGCGTTGCGCTCGAGGTCCTCGAGGCCACCGCACATGAAGAACGCCTGCTCGGGGACGTTGTCGTAGGTGCCCTCGGTGAGCGCCTTGAACGACTCGAGGGTCTCCGACAGCGGCACGAACGAGCCCGGCTGACCGGTGAACGCCTCGGCCACGAACATGTTCTGCGAGAGGAAGCGCTCGATGCGCCGGGCCCGGTTCACCGTGACCTTGTCCTCTTCACCGAGCTCGTCGATGCCGAGGATCGCGATGATGTCCTGCAGCTCCTGGTAGCGCTGCAGGATCTGCTTCACGCGCTGGGCGATCTGGTAGTGCTCCTCGCCGACGTACTGCGGGTCGAGGATCCGGCTGGTGGAGTCCAGCGGGTCCACGGCCGGGTAGATGCCCTTCTCCGAGATGGGCCGCGACAGGTTCGTCGTGGCGTCCAGGTGGGCGAAGGTGGTGTGCGGCGCGGGGTCGGTGATGTCGTCCGCGGGCACGTAGATCGCCTGCATCGAGGTGATCGAGCGACCCCGGGTCGAGGTGATCCGCTCCTGCAGCTGGCCCATCTCGTCGGCCAGCGTCGGCTGGTAGCCCACGGCCGAGGGCATGCGGCCCAGCAGCGTGGAGACCTCGGAGCCGGCCTGGGTGAACCGGAAGATGTTGTCGATGAAGAGCAGCACGTCCTGGTTCTGCTCGTCGCGGAAGTACTCCGCCATCGTCAGCGCGGACAGCGCGACGCGCAGCCGGGTGCCCGGCGGCTCGTCCATCTGGCCGAAGACCAGCGCGGTGGACTCGATGACCCCGGACTCGGTCATCTCCGTGATGAGGTCGTTGCCCTCACGGGTGCGCTCGCCGACGCCGGCGAACACCGAGACGCCACCGAACTCCTGCGCGACACGACGGATCATCTCCTGGATGAGGACCGTCTTGCCCACGCCGGCGCCGCCGAACAGGCCGATCTTCCCGCCGGCCACGTAGGGGGTCAGCAGGTCGATGACCTTGATGCCGGTCTCCAGCATCTCGGTGCGGCCCTCGAGCTGGTCGAAGCGCGGCGGGTTGCGGTGGATGCCCCAGTGCAGCGCGTCGGCACCGTGTCCGGGCGTGTCCAGGCACTCCCCGAGGGTGTTCCACACGTGGCCCTTGGTGACGTCACCGACGGGGACGGAGATCGGCTTCCCCGTGTCGGCGACGTCGGCCCCGCGGACCAGACCGTCGGTCGGCGCCATCGAGATGGTGCGGACGACGTTCTCGCCCAGGTGCTGCGCGACCTCGAGGGTGAGGGTCTTGCTGAGGTCGGCGAGCGTGACGTCGACCTTCAGCGCGTTGAAGAGGTCGGGCATCGCGTCGCGGGGGAACTCGACGTCGACGACCGGCCCGGTGACCCGCACGACGCGGCCGGTGGCCTGCGTCTGCGTGGTGGACGGACGGTCCTCGGTGACGGTCATCTGTAGTGCTCTCCTGCCCTGGGGCTCGGGGGTTCGTTCGGTGGATTCAGTCGTTGGCGCCGGACGAGACCAGCGCGTCGGCGCCGCCGACGATCTCGCTGATCTCCTGGGTGATCTCTGCCTGGCGGATCTGGTTGGCCTGGCGCGAGAGGTTCTTCGCCAGCTCCTCCGCATTGTCCGAGGCGGACTTCATCGCCCGCCGCCGAGACGCCGACTCGGAGGCCGCGGCCTCCAGCATCGCCGCGTAGATGCGGGTGGTGACGTACTTCGGCAGCAGGGCGTCCAGCAGCCCCTCGGCCGACGGCTCGAACTCGTAGGAGGTGGGGACGCCCGAGTCCGACGCGGTGCCGCTCTCGCGGGCCTCGCGCTCGTAGTCGAACTCGTCGACCTCCTCGACCTCCAGCGGCGCCATGCGCTTGGCGACGGGCACCTGGCTGAGCAGCGAGCGGAACTCGGTGTAGACGATGTGCAGTTCGTCCACCCCCAGCAGCCCGTCGTCACCGGCACCGCCCTGCTCGTCGTCGTCCTCACCCGCGGTGAAGACGTCGATCAGGGCGCGCCCGACCTCCTGGGCGTCGGCGTAACCGGGCTGCTCGGAGAAGCCGGTGAAGGTCTGCTCCATCTCGCGGTCGCGGAAGCGGTAGTACGTCTCCCCCTTGCGGCCGACCACGTAGAGCACCGGGTCCTTGCCCTCCTGGCGCAGCAGGGCGAGCAGCTCCTCGGTGCGCCGGAGCACGTTGACGTTGTACGAGCCGGCGAACCCACGGTCGGAGGTGATGACCAGGACGGCCGCGCGCCGCGGGTTCTCCCGCTCGGTGAGCAGCGGGTGGTCCAGCGACGCCGACGACGCCAGCGCCGACAGCACGCGCGTGATCTCCCGGGCGTAGGGCTTGGAGGCCTCCACCCGGGCCTGGGCGCGCACGATGCGGGCACCGGCGATCAGCTCCTGGGCCGAGAAGATCTTCTTCGTCGACCGCGTGGAGCGGATGCGGCGCCGCAGCGCGCGGAGGTTACCGGCCATCGGTCAGCTGCCCCGCTTGACCTGGACGCGCTCCTGACCCCGCTCCGAGGCGTCCATGGCCTCGGCCTCGGGCTCGTTGCCCAGGAGCGACTCGCCGTCGGAGGTCGTGAACTGCCCGTAGAAGGACTCGACGGCCCGCTCCAGAGCGGCCACGGTGTCGTCCTCGAGCTTCTTCGAGGAGCGGATCGTGTCGAGGATGCCGTTGTCGCCCCGCGCGATGTAGTCGAGGAACTCGCCCTCGAAGCGGCGCACGTCGGAGACAGGGACCCGGTCGAGGTGGCCGGTGGTGCCCAGCCACAGCGAGACGACCTGCCGCTCCACCGAGAACGGGGAGTACTGGCCCTGCTTGAGCAGCTCGACGAGCCGCTGCCCGCGGTCCAGCGTGGCCCGGCTGGAGGCGTCCAGGTCCGAGGAGAACGAGGAGAACGCCTCGAGCTCGCGGAACTGGGCCAGGTCCAGGCGCAGCCGGCCGGCGACGGACTTCATCGCCTTGATCTGGGCCGAGCCGCCGACGCGGGACACCGAGATGCCGACGTTGATGGCCGGGCGGACACCGGAGTTGAACAGACCGGTCTCGAGGAAGATCTGCCCGTCGGTGATGGAGATGACGTTGGTCGGGATGTAGGCCGACACGTCGTTGCCCTTGGTCTCGATGAGCGGCAGACCCGTCATCGAACCGGCACCCAGGTCGTCGGAGAGCTTCGCGCAGCGCTCCAGCAGGCGGGAGTGCAAGTAGAAGACGTCGCCCGGGTAGGCCTCGCGGCCCGGCGGACGGCGCAGCAGCAGCGACACCGCGCGGTAGGCCTCGGCCTGCTTGGTCAGGTCGTCGAAGACGATCAGGACGTGCTTGCCCTCGTACATCCAGTGCTGCCCGATGGCCGAGCCGGTGTAGGGGGCGATGTACTTGAAGCCCGCGGCCTCCGACGCCGGGGCGGCGACGATGGTCGTGTACTCCATCGCGCCGGCCTCCTCGAGGGCCGAGCGGATCGAGGCGATCGTCGAGCCCTTCTGGCCGACGGCGACGTAGATGCAGCGCACCTGCTGGGCCGGGTCACCGGTGGCCCAGGCCTGCTTCTGGTTGATGATCGCATCGATGGCGATGGCGGTCTTGCCGGTCTGGCGGTCACCGATGATCAGCTGGCGCTGGCCACGGCCGACCGGCGTCATGGCGTCGATGGCCTTGATGCCGGTCTGCAGCGGCTCGTGCACCGACTGGCGCTGCACCACGGTGGGCGCCTGCAGCTCCAGGGCGCGGCGCCCCGTGGTGGCCAGCGGCCCGCCGCCGTCGATCGGGTTGCCCAGCGGGTCGACCACGCGGCCGAGGTAGCCGTCGCCGACCGCGACGGAGAGCACCTCGCCGGTGCGGCGGACCTGCTGACCCTCCTCGATCCCGGCGAAGTCGCCCAGGACGACCACACCGATCTCGCGGACGTCGAGGTTCAGGGCCAGGCCGCGGACGCCGCTCTCGAACTCGAGCAGCTCGTTGGTCATGACCGAGGGCAGGCCCTCGACCCGGGCGATGCCGTCACCCGCCTCGGTGACCGTGCCGACCTCCTCGCGGGAGACGTCGGGCCGGTACTCGGTGACGTAGTTCTGGATGGCACTGCGGATCTCGTCCGCGGAGATCGTCAGCTCGGCCATGGCTCTGGTCCTCTTCCCTGCAGGGTTCGTGTCGTTGTCGTGGGAGCGGGCGGTCAGCCGGCCAGCCGCCGTCGGGCGGATTCCAGCCGGTGGGCGATGCTGCCGTCGATGACCTCGTCGCCGACCTGGATGACCAGGCCCCCCAGCACGTCGGGGTCGACGGTCACCTGGAGTCCGACGGCCCGTCCGTAGAGCCGGCCCAGCACCTCCGTGAGGCGCTGCTCCTGGGACGGGGTGAGCGGGACCGCGGTCGTCACACGGGCCACGGACTGTCCGCGGCGGCGGCTGGCCACCTCGGACAGGCGCTCGATCGCGTTCTCGGCGCTGCCGACGTGCGCGCCGGTCAGCACGTTGCGCAGCAGCTGCTCGGTCACCGGGCTGACCCGGCCGGACAGCAGCCGGTCGAGCAGAGCCGAGCGGCCCTCCACCGACGCCTTGCGGTCGCTGAGGATGCGGGCAAGCTCGCGGTCGCCGGCGACGATCCGGCCGAACCGGAACAGCTCGTCCTCCACGCCGTCGAGCTCCCCGCGGGCGTCCGCGGCGTCCAGGGACGCCTCGGTGGCCACGGTGACGGTGGCGTCGACCAGGTCGATCGGGTGCGACCACCGCTGCCGGGCGATCGTCTCCACGAGGTCCAGCGCGGTCGAGGACAGCTGCGAGGCGAACAGGCGCTGCACCAGCTGGGCCCGCTCCTCCGGCTTACCCGCGGGGTCGGCCATCGCCCTGCGCAGCGACAGCTGCGCGGTGAGCACGCGCGACACCGCGAACAGCTCGTCGGCCAGCGAGAGCAGCTCCGGCCCGGTGGCGGCGCGGGCGGGCTGGCCGGTGATCCGGTCCTTGGCCCGCTCGAGCACGCCGGAGGCAGGACGCGTCAGCTGCTCCAGGCGCTCGCGCACCTGGATCATCGCCGCCCGGCTGGATGCCTCCATCAGCGGTTGCTCTCGCCCGCGACGACGGCGCCACCCCGGCCGTCACCCGACGCGGCCATGCCGTCCAGCTCCGCGAGGAAGCGGTCGACGGTGCCGCTGCGGCGGGCGTCGTCGGCCAGCGACTCGCCGACCACGCGACCGGCGAGGTCGACGGCCAGCGTGCCGATCTGACCGCGCAGCTCGTGCACGATCTGCTGCCGCTGGGCGGTCAGCTGCTCCTCGCCACGGGCGACGATGCGGGCCGACTCCGCCTGCGCCTGGGTACGCAGCTCCTCGAGGATCTGCTGCCCTTCGGCGCGCGCGGCGTCACGGATCTGCGCCGCCTCGTTCCGCGCCTCGGCGAGCTGCGCGCGGTACTGCTCCAGCGCAGCCTTCGCTTCGGCCTGCATGGCCTCGGCGCGCTCGATGCCGCCCTCGATCGCCGCGCGACGAGCCTGGAAGACCTGCTCGAAGCGGGGCGCGACGAACTTGATCATCACGAACAGCACGATCGCGAAGGCGATCAGACCGATGATGATCTCGCCGACGGGCGGGACCAGGACGCTCGGTTCTTCAGCGGCCAGGATGCTCATGCTCTCAACGTCCCTGTCTGGAATCGGTGACCGTACGCGGGAGGCGTACGGATCAGGTGCCGTAGACGAGGGGGGCGACGAAGCCGATCAGGGCCAGCGCCTCGGCGAGCGCGAAGCCCAGGAAGGCGTAGGTACGGGTGAGGCCGGCCGACTCCGGCTGGCGGGCGGTGGCCTGGATGTAGGCGGCCCACACCAGACCGACACCGATGCCCGGGCCGATCGTGGCGATGCCGTAGCCGACCGAACCGATGCTGCCTTCGAGCTCTGCGAGAACCTCGATCATTGCGGGGTGTTCCTCCTGTGTCGTCGCCCGGCGGTCACCGGGCGGCTGGCGGGGTCGTGCGGTGGTGCGGTGTGGTGCGGTGGTGCAGTGCGTGGGGCGGCCGAGCGGCCACCGGGGTCAGCTCAGTGCGCGGCCTCGACCGAACCGTTGAGGTACGTGCCCATCAGCATGGTGAAGACGTAGGCCTGCAGGAAGATGACCAGCAGCTCGAAGAACGTCATCACGATCGCCATGAGCGCCGAGATCGGGCCGAAGACGGCCGAGAAGTTGCCCACCTGCAGCAGGTAGACCGCGCCCAGGGAGAACGTCACCAGCAGCATGTGGCCGGCGAACATGTTGGCGAAGAGTCGGATCGCCAGGGTGAACGGCCGGACGACGAAGTTCTGCAGCAGCTCCAGCGGCGTGATCAGGATGTACATCGGCTTGGGGACGCCGGGCAGGAACATGATGTCGCGGAAGTACGGCCACGCACCCTGGTTCCTGATGCCGACCGCGATGTAGACGACCCAGCAGATGAGCGCGAGGACCAGCGGGAAGGCGAACTTCGACATCGGCGAGATCTGGGCGAACGGGATGATCGCCATCAGGTTGTTCGCCAGGATGAAGAAGAAGAGCGCGGCCAGGAAGGGCGCGAACGGGATGCCCTTCGGGCCGACGACGTCGCGGGCGATGCCGTCGCGGACGAACGAGTAGCCCGACTCACCGAGGAACTGCATCTTGCCCGGCACGATCTGCGGGCTGCGCACGGTGGCGATCAGGAAGGCGACCACCGCTGCGGTCGCGATCCAGAGCAGCAGCGTGATGCGGGTGATCTCGAACTCGATGCCGAGCACCGAGGGGCTCCAGAGCACCTCGGGGAAGAACTCCCCGATGCCGGGGGGCGTGAACCCGCCGCCGGGGTCGCTCTCCACGGCGAGGACGTCGCCGAGCGCGTGGGCGCTGGAGGTCACCGTTGTCCTTTCTGCGTCCTGGACCGGCTACCTCGCCCGCCCGGGGTGTGGCTGCTCCGCGATCCGGGGAGTGGATCGGCGGCTCCGTACTTGACGACGACCACGTAGATGGCTACCGCCATGCCGAGGATGATGCCGATCGGGGCGAACAGGCGAACGTCCAACCACCGGTCGAGCAGCCACCCGGCCCCACCCCACACGGCCATCCCGGAGAGGAGCGTCCCGGTGACCGACCATCCCATGTCGGCCCCACTGGGCTGACGGGCTGGACTCGCAGGGCGTGGTCGAGCGCCTCCGTCTCCGGAGGTGTCCTCGGCCATCGGATCGGACACTATCAGCCGGCCTTTCCGGTGCTGCCCGGCTCCCGGGCAACCACCTGGTCGGACGACCCCGACGGGGGCACGGGCGGGGGCACGTAGAAGATCTGACGGGTCCACACCCAGCGGAGCTGGATGCCGCTCCAGAGCAGTGCGCCGACGACGACGGCCCACGCCACGGTGCGCCGGTCGAGCCACCCGTCGGCGGGCAGCGCGTCCAGGACGGCGAACAGGACGATGGCCTTGACGAAGAAGGCGAGCAGCGCCGCCGGCAGGGTCAGGGTGTCCCCGATGCGTCCCGCGAAGGCGACCGCCAGGCCCGACACCGCGAAGAACGCCGTCACGATGACGGCGGACAGCCCGATCGCGGCAGCGTGCTCCCAGCCGGCGACCAGGCCCGCGACCAGCGCGGCGACCGCGGCGACGGCCAGGGTGAGCAACGTCCCGACGCGGAGGAACGACACGTCCCAGGGCGCTGAGCTGCGTGCGGGTACCGGGCGGGCGGTGCTGCCGGTGCTCATCGGACGACCTCCGGGGCGTCGGTCTTGCGGGCGCTGCGGGCGGCGGCCCGGCCGGCGCGCGTCTCGCTGCCGCGGGCCCGCACCGCCCGGGCGGTCGGGTGGTCGGCCCGGCTGCGCTGGCGTTGTGCCGCGAGTTCGGCCGCCCGCGCCTCGCGGGCGGCGCGGCGGGCCCGCGGGCTGAGGACGACGACGAGCCCCACGACCAGGAGCACCGCGATGGCGACCAGCAGCTCCGCGGTTCCGCCGGTGATGGACAGGGCGACCGCACCGAAGGACAGCAGCGCGGCCCAGAAGTACATGACCAGCACGGCCCGCCGGTGCGAGTGACCGATCGACAGCAGCCGGTGGTGCAGGTGCATCTTGTCCGGGGCGAACGGTGAACGGCCCTGCCGGGTGCGGCGCACGACCGCCATCACCAGGTCGATGAAGGGGATGAAGAGCACCGCCACCGGCACGAGCAGGGGCAGCGTGAGCGGCAGCAGGGTGGCCGCGGAGTCGAACGACTGCGGGTCCACTCCCCCGGTCGCCGTGACCGCCGCGGCCGAGAGCATCAGCCCGACCATCATCGAGCCGGAGTCGCCCATGAAGATGCGCGCCGGGCTGAAGTTGTGCGGCAGGAACCCCAGGCAAGCGCCGGCCAGCACGGCGGTGATCAGCGCCGGCGCGCTCGCCACGTCGTCGTACCCGACCAGGCCCAGGTGGTAGCTGTAGGCGAAGAAGGCCAGCGCCGCGATCGCCGAGACGCCCGCCGCCAGGCCGTCCAGGCCGTCGATGAAGTTCAGCGCGTTGACGACCAGCACGGTCAGCAGGATGGTCAGCGGCAGGCCGACGTCGGGCCCGAGCGAGATCGTGCCGATGTCGGCCACCGGCAGGAACAGGATCGACAGCTGGACGCCCAGCAGGCCCATCAGGCCCGCGGCGGCGATCTGGCCCGTGAGTTTCGTCAGGGCGTCCAGACCCCACTTGTCGTCCAGCACGCCCAGAGCGCAGATCAGGCCGCCGCCCACCAGGACCGCGTAGGTCTGGGTGTCGTCGAAGGTGCGCTGCAGCGCCGGCAGCCGGCTGGCCACCAGCACCGCCGTGACCACGCCCAGGTACATGGCCACGCCGCCCCCGCGGGGCGTGGGGATGGAGTGCACGTCGCGTTCCCGCGGCGCGGCCATCATCCGGAAGCGGACGGCGAGCTTCCGCACCACCGGCGTGGTCAGGAAGGTGACCAGCGCGGCGGTGAGCATGACGACGGCGTACTCGCGCATCGGCTCAGCCGGCGGGGATCGGCTCGGGACGGGTCCGAGGAGCAGGCCTGCTCATCCAGCCGCCCTCCCGGACGTCGTCGTGCCGCGACGCCTCTGGGCGCCGCGGCGGTCGTCCCACGGTAGCGCTAGAACATGGCGACGCTCCGCGTCGCACCGCGACCACGTGCCGTGCCCCTCCTGCGACGAGCCCTGCCGTCGCGCCCCGTCGGGGGTCCTCCGGCCCCCGCGACGGAGCACGACCCCCACAGGACGGCTCCCCCCGGCACTCGTCAATCAGTCAGGTCGGCGACGGCGTCCCGGAGCCGGTCGACCGGGATCGCGCCGACCCGCAGGACCCGTGGCGCGGGGCCCGTGCAGTCGACGATGGTGCTGGGCGCGGACTCGGCGCGGGGCCCGCCGTCGAGGATCACCGCGGCGTGCTCGCCCAGCTGGGCCGCCGCCTCCTGCGCGCTGGTGGCGGCCGGGCGTCCCGAGCGGTTGGCGCTCGACACCGCCAGCGGGCCGGTGCGCCGGAGCAGGTCACGGGTCAGCTCGTCGTCGGGCAGCCGGACGGCGACCGTCCCCTCGGCGTCGCCCAGGTCCCAGGCCAGCGACGGCGCGTGCTCCACGACCAGGGTCAGCCCGCCGGGCCAGAACGCCTGGGCGAGCGCGGTGGCCGCGGGCGGGGTCTGCAGGACCAGCCCGGCCAGGGTGGAGGCCTCGCCGATCAGCACCGGCACCGGCATCGCGCGGCCGCGGTTCTTGGCGGTGAGCAGCGCGGTGACCGCATCCGGGCTGAACGCGTCGGCGGCCACGCCGTAGACGGTGTCCGTGGGCAGCAGGACCAGCTCGCCCCGGCCGATGGCGGCCGCGGCGGCATCGAGACCGGCCGCGCGCACGTCGGGGTCGGAGCAGTCGTAGAGATCGGCCACGGGGAGGAAGTCTGTCACCGGCCCGCGGAACGCCGGGCGGCGCCCGGGCTCAGTCCTCGTCGCCGTCGTCGCCGTCCCCGTCGTCGTCGCGCTCGTCCTCGTTCCCGCGCTCGTCGCTGTCCTGGTTCCCGTTGCCCTGGTTGCCGCCGTTGCCGTTGCCGCCGTTGCCGTTGCCGCCGTTCCGGTTGCCGTTGCCCTGGTTGCCCTCGTTCCCGTTGCCGTTCCCCTGGTTCCCGTTGCCGCCCTCCACGGGTGCAGGAGCGGGGGCCGGGGCGGGGACCGGCTCGGGCGCCGGTACCGGAGGTACGGCGTAGCTGAGCCGGACGAGCGTGTCGGGCGGCAGGAGACCGGCGGGCTCCACGGCGGTGACCTGGCCGGCCGGCACCTGCGCCGTCTCGACGGCGACGAGCTCGACCCGGAGGCCGCGTCCGATCAGCCCGGCCTGCACCTCCTGGACCGGCCGGCCGATCAGCTCCTCGGCCACGACGTCCACGCCCGCGGGCGCGCTCGGGCCGGCCGTCCCCTCCGACTCCGGCCCCGCCGTGGACGAGGAGTCGTCGGGGCGAACGGCGGCGAGGAGACCCGCACCGGCGGCGACCAGCAGCAAGGCCAGCAGGATGGCGACCGGCCACCTCCGGCGGCGTGCGACGGGCACGACGGCGGTCGGCGCCGTTGCCCCTGCCGCGACGGCGGGCAGGACCGCCGTCGCCGGCAGTGCCGAGGCGTTCCGCCCGGCGAGGACGGCGTCGACCCCGTCGCGCAGCGCCGCCCCGTCCGGGAAGCGGACGGCAGGGTCCTTGGCCATGGCCCGCTCCACCAGCGCCCGCACCGCGGGCGGGACCGCCGCCGGCAGCGGGTCGGGCTGCTCGCGGATCTGCATGACCGCGATCTGGACCGCGCTCTCCCCCTCGAACGCCCGCCGACCGGTGAGGCACTCGTAGCCGACGGCACCGAGGGCGTAGACGTCGCTCGCGGGGCTCGCCGGCCGACCGGAGGCCTGCTCCGGGGACAGGTAGTGCGCGGTACCGAGCACCTGCCCCGTGGCGGTGATCGCGACGCTGGCGGCCGAGCGGGCGATGCCGAAGTCGGTGAGCTTCACCCGGCCGTCGCGACCGACCAGCAGGTTGGCCGGCTTGATGTCGCGGTGCACGACGCCCGCGGCGTGGGCGGCGCCGAGCCCGTCCGCGGCCTGCCGCAGCACGTCGAGGGTGCGCGACACGTCGAGGTGGCCCTCGCGGCGGAGCACGTCGGCCAGGGACTCGCCCTCGACCAGCTCCATCACCAGGTAGGCCACCGGCGGGGTGCCGGGCGACCCCGGCAGCTCGCCGTAGTCGAACACCGCGGCGATGTGCGGGTGGGTGAGCGTCGCGGCGTGCTGGGCCTCCGCCCGGAAGCGGGTGCGGAATGCCGGGTCGGCGGCGAACTGGTCGCGGAGCACCTTGACCGCGACAGGGCGGTCGAGGAGCGTGTCGCGGCCGCGCCAGACCTGGCCCATGCCGCCACCGGCGATCAGCGCCCCCAGGCGGTACCGGTTCGCGAGCAGTCCGGTCTGTGGTTCCGTCACCGGTCCTCCTGTCAGCCGCGGCGAGCCGTCGTGAACCTCGGCCGGCCGGCGAGGTCGGGGTGGTCGGCCACCTCGGTGAAGGCGCCGTGCGACCGGACGACCGCCGGCAACGCCGTCCCCTGCTGGTCGGCGTGCTCGATGCCCAGCCGGCCGCCCGGACGCAGCAGCCGGGCGGCGACGTCGAGCATGCCGCGCACGACGTCGAGGCCGTCCGGCCCGCCCCACAGCGCCAGGGGCGGGTCGTGGTCAGCCACCTCCCGCGGGACCCGGGCGCCGTCGGGCACGTAGGGCGGGTTGGACACGACCACGTCGACCCGCCCGTCGAGCTCGGGGAGCAGGCCCGCGTCGGTCATGTCACCGGCGACGACGCCCACCGGGGTGTCCCGCGCCCCGGCCCGCGTCAGCGCGTTGTGCCGCGTCCAGGCCAGCGCCCCGGGGTCGCGCTCGACCGCGGTCACCCGTGCGCCCGGGTGCTCGTGCGCCATCGACAGCGCGATGGCGCCCGACCCGCTGCCGAGGTCCACGACGATCGGCCCGTCCAGCCCGGCCAGCTGCTCCAGCGCCCACTCGACCAGCAGCTCGGTCTCCGGGCGCGGGACGAACACCCCAGGGCCGACCGCCAGCTCCAGCTGCCGGAACGGGGCCCGGCCCGTCAGGTGCTGCAGGGGTACCCGGTCGGCCCGCTGCTCCAGCAGGCCGGCGAACCGGGCGGCGTCCTCGTCGGCGACGTCGTCGAGCGTGAGCAGCCCGGCGCGCGGGCGGCCGACCACGTGCGCCAGCAGCAGCTCGGCGTCCACCCGGGGTGACTCGACGCCGGCCTCGGCGAGCCGCCGGGCCGCATCGGCCAGGAGCGTCCTGCAGTTCATCCCGACCGCCCCACCCCTAGGACCCGGCCGCCAGCAGCTCGGCGGTGTGCGCGCTGCTCAGCGCGTCGATCACCGCGTCGAGGTCGCCGTCGAGCACCTGGTCGAGGTTGTGCGACTTGTAGCCGACCCGGTGGTCGGAGATCCGGTTCTCCGGGAAGTTGTACGTGCGTACGCGCTCGCTGCGGTCGACGGTGCGGACCTGGCTGCGCCGCTGGTCACTGGCGGTCGCCGCGGCCTCGTCACGGGCGGCGGCGAGCAGCCGGGAGCGCAGCACGCGCAGCGCCGACTCCCGGTTCTGCAGCTGGCTCTTCTCGTTCTGCGAGCTCACGACGATCCCGCTGGGCAGGTGGGTGATGCGGACGGCGGAGTCGGTGGTGTTCACGCTCTGCCCGCCCGGCCCGGAGGAGCGGAAGACGTCGATGCGCAGGTCGTTCGGGTCGACGGTCACGTCGACCTCCTCGGCCTCCGGCAGCACCAGGACGCCGGCCGCCGAGGTGTGGATGCGGCCCTGGCTCTCGGTGGCCGGCACGCGCTGGACCCGGTGGACGCCGCCCTCGAACTTCAGCCGGGACCAGATGCCCTCGTCCGTGCGCGACTTGATCGCGACCGCCACGTCCTTGTAGCCACCCAGCTCGGCGTCCTGGGCGTCGAGCACCTCGGTGGACCAGCCGCGGCGCTCGGCGTACCGCAGGTACATCCGCAGCAGGTCGCCGGCGAACAGCGCCGACTCCGCGCCGCCCTCCCCTGCCTTGATCTCGAGGATGACGTCCTTGTCGTCGTCGGGGTCCTTGGGCAGCAGCTCCTCGTTCAGCCGGCCGGTGAGCTCCTCGATCCGGCGCTCGAGAGCGGTCGCCTCGGCGGCGAAGGAGGCGTCCTCGGCGGCGAGCTCCCGGGCGGTGCCGAGGTCTCCGCGGGCCTCGTCGAGGGCGCGGGCGGTCTCCACGAGCGGAGCCAGCCGGGCGTAGCGGCGGCTCAGCCGGCGGGCGCGGGCCTGGTCGCCGTGCACCGCCGGGTCGGCGAGCTCCTGCTCCAGCGACGCGTGCTCGGCGAGCAGGCCCGCCAGCCGGTCGGGTGCGGGGCTGCTCACGGGGTCACTCCTCGGTGCGGTCGGGTCCGGACATGACGACGGCGCCCGCCCCACCGAGAGGTGGGACGGGCGCCGTCGGACGTGCTACTTGTCGGCGGTCTCGGCGCCGGCCGCGACGCGCTTGCCGAACCGCTTCTCGAAGCGGGCCACGCGGCCACCGGTGTCGAGGATGCGCTGCTTGCCGGTGTAGAAGGGGTGGCAGGCGGAGCAGGTCTCGACGGTCAGCTGACCGGTCGGCGAGGTGCTGCGGGTGGTGAAGGTGTTGCCGCAGCCGCAGGTCACCGTGGTGACGTTGTAGGCCGGGTGGATGTCGGGCTTCATGGCTGCGCCTCTTCTACGAAGTCTGTGTCGTCCAGTGCTGTGAACGCCGGGGACCGGAGGGCTATTTCCGGCGAGCCGGCGGGGCTCGGTCGACCAGTCTCCCAGATCGGGAGACCGGCCGGCCGGGGCCCCCTGCTACTCCTGGCCGGGGCCCAGCGTCGTCTTCTGGATCTGCATGAGGAACTCGACGTTGTTGCGGGTCTTCTTCAACTTGTCGAGGAGCAGTTCCAGCGCCTGCTGGGGCTCCAGCGCGCCGAGGACCCGGCGCAGCTTGATCACGATGGCCAGCTCGTCGGGCGACATGAGGATCTCCTCCTTGCGCGTGCCCGACGCGTTGACGTCGACGGCCGGGAAGACCCGCTTGTCCGCCAGCCGGCGGTCCAGCTTGATCTCGGCGTTCCCGGTGCCCTTGAACTCCTCGAAGATGACCGTGTCCATCGTGGAGCCGGTCTCGACCAGCGCCGAGGCGATGATCGTGAGCGACCCGCCGTTCTCGATGTTGCGGGCAGCACCCAGGAAGCGCTTGGGCGGGTAGAGCGCCGTGGAGTCGACACCACCGGAGAGGATGCGCCCGCTGGCGGGGGCCGCCAGGTTGTAGGCGCGGCCCAGGCGGGTGATCGAGTCCAGCAGCACGACGACGTCGTGGCCCATCTCGACCAGGCGCTTGGCCCGCTCGATGGACAGCTCGGCGACCGTGGTGTGGTCCGACGGCGGCCGGTCGAAGGTCGAGGCGATGACCTCGCCCTTCACCGAGCGCTGCATGTCGGTGACCTCTTCGGGCCGCTCGTCGACGAGGACCACCATGAGGTGGCACTCGGGGTTGTTCGTCGTGATGGCGTTGGCCAGCGACTGCAGCACCATCGTCTTGCCGGCCTTGGGCGGCGAGACGATCAGCGCCCGCTGCCCCTTGCCGATCGGCATGACCAGGTCGATGACCCGCGTGGTGAGCAGATGCGGCTCGGTCTCCAGCCGCAGGCGGTCCTGCGGGTAGAGCGGCGTCAGCTTGGTGAACTCGGGGCGGTTCTTCGCCTGCTCCGGGTCCAGCCCGTTGACGGTGTCCAGCCGGACCAGCGCGTTGTACTTGTCCTTGCGCTCGCCCTCGCGGGGCTGGCGGACGGCGCCGGTGATCGCGTCACCGCGGCGCAGGCCGTAGCGGCGCACCTGCGACAGCGACACGTAGACGTCGTTCGGACCGGTGAGGTAGCCCGACGTGCGCACGAACGCGTAGTTGTCGAGCACGTCGAGGATGCCGGCGACGGGCAGCAGGACGTCGTCCTCGCTGATCGTCGGCTCGCCCTGGTCGAAGCGGTCGCGACCGCCCACGGCAGCGCCACGCTTGTTCCGGTCGCGGTAGCGACGTCCGCGGCGGCCGCGGCCACCCTCGAAGTCGTCGTCGTCCTCGTCGGTGGCGCTGGGACCGCGACCACCGTCGTTGCGGTTGTCGGTGCGGTTGCCCGGGCGGCCGTCGCGCTCGGTGCGGTCCCCACGGTCGGGGCCGCGGTTGCCGTCCCGGTTGCCGCGCTCGGGGCGGTCGCCCCGGTCGCTGCCGTCGCGGTTGCCCCGCTCGGGACGGTCGCCCCGCTCGGTGCGGTCGCCCCGCTCGGTGCGGTCGTTCCCGTCGCGGGTGGCGCGCTCGGGACGGTCACCGCGCTCGGCGCGGTCCCCGCCCTCGCGGCTGCCGCCGTCGCGGTTGTTCTCGCGGTCGCGGTTGTTCTCGCGGTCGCCGCGGTTGCGGTTCCGGTCGCGGTTGCGCTGCGGACGGTCGCCGTCGCGCTCGCCGTCGGACTGCTCGCCGTCCCGGGAACCGGTGTCGGCCGACGCGGTGTCGGCCGACGCGGTGTCGGCCGGCGCGGTGTCGACGTCGGCCGCGCGGGTCTCGCTGCCGGGACGGTCACCTTCGGCGGCCGGTGACGGCGCCGCCTCGGCGGTCGGGGACCCGGCGGGGCGGCTGGCGCCGCGACGGGCACGCGGGGGCCGGGCCTCGGCGTCGGTCGTGGTGAGGGGACCGCCGTTGGCGCCGCCGCTGACGGGCGCCTCGAGGGGCGCGGCCGTGGCGGCCACGCCGCGCGCACGGTCGGCGCCGTCGTCCTGGCCCTCGCTGCGCGGCGCCGGGGCGGCGGACTCACCGCCGACCTGGCGGGCGGAGATGGCGGCGACGAGGTCGCCCTTGCGCATGCGTCCCGTGCCGGAGATGCCCAGCTCGGCGGCCAGGCGCTGCAGCTCGGGCAGCAGCATCCCGGACAGGCCGGTGCCGCGGCGCCGGGCGCGGCCCGCCGTCTCAGGAGCGGCGGGTGCCTCGCTCGTGTCGGCGGCGTCGGGCGCGCCGGTCATGGCGAGGTCGGTGCTTTCGCTCACGTACAGGTCCTTCCCTGCGGTGACCTGCGCGTTCCAGCGCAGGGGGTGCACCGCTCCCTGTGGACCCGGGCATGAAGCGGGGGCACGAGAAGGAGCGGGTCGAAATGTGGGGCGGATCAGCGGCGGAATCGTCGGCTTCGGCCCCACGCGAGGCTCGCCCGAGTGGGCGGCTACGCCGTGAGCCTAGACGCCGGCTCACGGACAGGACAACACCGGTCGTTTCCAGCGTGTTCCTCGTTATCGAGACGATACCTGGCTCATCGGGCGGTCGACGTGCGCCCCGGCGGGATCGACGTCCAGCGGCAGGACCGTCCACCCCTCGGGCACGAGTTCCGCGATGGCCCGCACGTCCTGGTCACCGGGACGCCCGTCCGCGGTGACCACGCTGCGACGGCCGAGCACCAGCACCGACGGCCCGGCGCCGGAGACGACGGCGGCGTGCCCCGCCGCCCGCAGCCGGTCGACCAGGTCCAGCGACGCGGGCATCGCCGCGGTGCGCTGCCGCTGGTGCAGCCGGTCCTCGGTGGCCTCGAGCAGCAGGCCGCCCGAGGTCAGCGCGTGCACGAGCAGCGCGGACCGCCCCGCGTTGAAGGCGGCGTCGGCGTGCGGCACGAGGTCCGGGAGCAGCCCGCGGGCCACCTCCGTCGAGAGCGTCGCGTCCGGGACCAGGACCACCGGGAGCACGCTCTCGTGCACCGGCAGGCTGTCGGCGCCGACCCCGCGCTCCCCCGTCCAGGACAGCGTCAGGCCGCCGAGCAGGCAGGCCGCGACGTTGTCGGGGTGCCCCTCCAGCTCGGTGGTCAGCCGCAGCACGGCGTTCCCGTCGACGGTGCCGACGTCCGGGCACAGCGCCCAGGCGGCCAGCACCCCGGCCACCACCGCGGCGGCCGAGGAGCCCATGCCCCTCCCCTGCGGGATGGCGTTGCGCGCCGACACGTGCAGGCCGGACGGCGTCCAGCCGAGCTCGGCGCAGGCCGCCCGGAAGGCGCGCACCACCAGGTGCGACTCGTCCGTGGGCAGTTCACCGGCGCCCACGCCGACGATGTCCACGGCGAGGCCGTCGGGGCGGACGGAGAACTCGAGCAGGTCGTGCTGCGCCAGGGCCAGACCGGCGCAGTCGAACGCCGGACCGAGGTTGGCGCTGGTCGCCGGGACGCGCACCGAGACCCGATCGGGGTCCAGGACGCTCACAGGCCGAGCTGCGCTGCGGCCGCCGCCGCATCGACCGGGATGGTGATGGGCGCCGGCGCCCCGGAGATGGCCCACTCGGGGTCCTTGAGGCCGTTGCCCGTGACCGTGCAGACGATCCGCTGACCGGGCTCGAGCTCACCGGCGGCGTGCACCTGGAGCAGCCCGGCCACCGACGCCGCGGACGCGGGCTCGACGAAGACGGCTTCCGTGCGGGCCAGCAGCCGGTAGGCCGAGAGGATGGCGCGGTCGGTGACGGCGTCGATCCGCCCGCCGGACTCGTCGCGGGCGGCCAGCGCCTTGGTCCAGGACGCCGGGTTGCCGATCCGGATCGCGGTCGCGATCGTGCTCGGGTTCTCCACCACGGCACCGTTGACGATCGGGGCGGCGCCGGCGGCCTGGAATCCCCACATCCTCGGCGTGGAGGTGGCCGTGCCGTCGGCCGCGTACTCGCGGTAGCCCTGCCAGTAGGCGGTGATGTTGCCGGCGTTGCCGACCGGCAGGCAGTGGATGTCCGGGGCGTCCCCGAGCACGTCGACGATCTCGAACGACGCCGTCTTCTGACCCTCGATGCGGTACTGGTTGACGCTGTTGACCAGGCTCACCGGGTAGTCGATGGCGAGCTTGCTGGCCAGTGCGAGGCAGTCGTCGAAGTTGCCCTCGACCTGCAGCAGCTGGGCGCCGTGCACCAGCGCCTGCGCCAGCTTGCCCATGGCGATCTTGCCCTGGGGCACGAGCACGGCGCAGGTGATGCCGGCGCGGGCGGCGTAGGCGGCGGCACTGGCGCTGGTGTTGCCGGTGGAGGCGCAGATGACCGCCTTCGCACCCTCCTCGACGGCCTTGGTGATGGCCATCGTCATGCCGCGGTCCTTGAACGAGCCCGTCGGGTTCGCGCCCTCGACCTTGAGGTAGACCTCGCAGCCGGTGCGGCTGCTCAGCTCCCGGGCGTGCACCAGCGGGGTGGCGCCCTCGTGCAGGGTGACGACGGGCGTGGTGTCGCTGACGGGCAGCCGCGACCGGTAGGCCTCGATCAGCCCCGGCCAGCCCGGGGACACCTGTGCCTTCGAGACGCTCATGACAGACCCTCCACGCGCAGGACGCTGGTGACGCCACGGACCGCGGGCATGTCCCGCAGCGCGGCGATGGTGGCGGACAGCGCCGCGTCGGGCGCGCTGTGCGTGACGATGACCAGCGTGGCGGCGTCGCCGCGGCCGGTCTGGCGGACGGTGGAGATGCTCACGTCCTGCCGTGCGAACTCCTGCGCGACGGCCGCCAGCACACCGGGCTTGTCCGCCACGTCGAGGCTGACGTGGTACCGGGTGGGGGTCTCGGCCATGGGGCGGACGGCGAGGTCGGCGTAGCCGGTCGGCCCCTGACCCGAGGCGCCGGCCACCCGATTGCGGGCCACCGCCACGAGGTCGCCGAGGACGGCGCTCGCGGTGGGCTCCCCGCCGGCGCCCTGGCCGTAGAACATCAGCTGCCCGGCGGCCTCGGCCTCGACGAAGACGGCGTTGAACGCGCCGCCGACCGATGCCAGCGGGTGGGTCGTGGGGATCATCGCCGGGTGCACGCGGACGGCCACGGAGTCTCCGTCACCGTTGGGCACCCGCTCGCAGATCGCCAGGAGCTTCACCGTGCAGCCGATCTCGGCGGCGCGGGCGACGTCGGTGGCCGAGACGGCGGAGATGCCCTCGCGGTGCACGTCGGCCGACGACACCGGCGTGTGGAAGGCCAGCGAGGCCAGGATGGCCGCCTTCGCCGCGGCGTCGAAGCCGTCGACATCGGCGGTCGGGTCGGCCTCGGCGTACCCGAGCTCGGTGGCCTCGGCGAGCGCCTCGGTGAAGCCGGCGCCGGTCTCGGCCATGCGGGAGAGGATGTAGTTCGTGGTCCCGTTGACGATGCCGACGACCCGGCGCAGCTGGTCGCCCGCGAGCGACTCGCGCAGCGGCCGCAGCAGCGGGATCGCACCGGCGACGGCGGCCTCGTAGTAGAGGTCGACGCCCGCCTTGGCGGCGGCCGCGTGCAGCCCGGGTCCGTCCTCGGCCAGCAGCGCCTTGTTCGCGCTGACGACCGACTTGCCCGCCTCGAACGCGGCGTACATGAGGCTGCGAGCCGGCTCGATGCCCCCGATGACCTCGACGACGAGGTCGACGTCGTCGCGGCGCACGAGTGCGTCGGCGTCGGTGGTCAGCAGGTGCTGGGGCACGTCGGGGTGGTGCGCGGGACGGCGGACGGCGATGCCGGCGACCTCGATCGGCCGGCCGATGCGGGCGGTGAGGTCACCGGCCTGGTCGCCGATGAGCCGCAGGACGGCACTGCCCACCGTGCCGCAGCCGAGCAGCGCGACGCGCAGCGGCGCGCTCACGAGCGGGCTCCGGCGGCGTGCTCGGGGGCCGGCTGGGACGGTGCGACGGACGGCGCGGGCACGTCGGCGAGGACGGCGTCGAGGGCGAACACGTCCGACAGTGTCTGACGCCGCACGATCTCGGTGGCCACGGCATCCCGGACGGCGACCACCGGCGGCTTGAGCAGGTAGTTGTAGTTGCTCGCCATCGACCAGCAGTAGGCACCGGTGGCGGCGACGGCGAGCAGGTCGCCCGGGGCGACGTCGGAGGGCAGCCAGAGGTCGCGCACCAGGATGTCGCCGCTCTCGCAGTGCTTGCCCACGACGCGGCACAGGGCCGGCGGAGCGTCCGAGGTGCGGTTGGCCAGCACGCAGGTGTAGCTCGCGTCGTAGAGCGCGGTGCGGATGTTGTCGCTCATCCCGCCGTCGACCGACACGTAGTTGCGCACGTTGACTCCCCCACCCGCCCCGGTCCCGGGGGCGCCGCCCGACCCGAGCCGGACGGGCTTGATGGTGCCGATCTCGTACAGGGTGACCGTGCCGGGACCGGCGATCGCCCGGCCCGGCTCGACGGCCAGCCGCGGCACCGGAAGCCCGAGGGCCGCGCACTCCGCGGCGACGACGGTGCGCAGCTTGGCGGCGACGTCCCCGGGGCTGACCGGGTCGTCCTCGGGGAGGTAGGCGATGCCGAAGCCGCCACCGAGGTTCAGCTCCCCCAGCAGCTCCCCGGTGGCCTGGTGGATCTGACCGAGCAGGCCGACCACCCGGTGCGCGGCCGCCTCGAAGCCGGCGGTGTCGAAGATCTGCGAGCCGATGTGGCTGTGCAGGCCGGCCAGCCGCAGCGCCGGCTCGCGGATGACGCGCACCGCCGCCGTGAGGGCGTCGCCGGTCGCGAGCGAGAACCCGAACTTCTGGTCCTCGTGCGCCGTGGCGATGAACTCGTGGGTGTGCGCCTCGATGCCGACGGTGGCGCGGATGAGCACCGGTACGGGGGGGGGGCGGGGGGGGGGCCGGGGGGCGGGGGGGGGGGGGGGGGGGGGGGGGTGGGGGCGGGTGCGGTGGTCGTCGCGGCCGTGCG
>NZ_JBJHAO010000024.1:0-34418 GCF_054051075.1 Blastococcus sp. SYSU DS0617 | reverse complement strand
GCGGCGGCCCGTGGGGCCGCCGCGGCTGGCGTACCGCTACCTGTCCGAGGAGGCCGACCGGCGGGGGCTGCGCGCCGGTGTCCGCCTCGCGTCCGCGCTGCTCGGGACGGTCGCCTTCGCGGGGACGGCCACGCCGTCCACGGCGCTGCCGGCTGCGGTGCTGGAGGACGACGCCGCCCTTGACGGGTGGATCGCGGACCGGATCGGCACCGCGGTGCACCTGTCCGGCACCGCGCCGATGGGACCGGACACCGATCCCCGGGCGGTCGTGGACCAGCACCTGCGGGTCCGTGGCGTCGCCGGGCTGCGCGTCGTCGACACCTCCGTGCTCCCGTGGGTGCCCAGCCGGGGCACCGCGGCGACAGCGGTGATGGTGGGCGAGCGGGCCGCGGAGCTGATGGCCGCGGGCTGAGCCGGTGGACGTCGGGCCGGGGCGGTGCGGCAGTGTGAGCGTCATCACCACCCCCGTCCCCAGGAGGAACCGTGCCGCAGGTGCAGACCGTGCGAGGCCCCGTCGACGTCGCCGAGCTCGGCCAGACGCTGATGCACGAGCACGTCTTCGTGCTCACCGCAGACGTGCAGCAGAACTATCCGGAGGAGTGGGGGAGCGAGGACCAGCGCGTCGCCGACGCCGTCGAGAAGCTGCAGGCGCTGGCGGCCGCCGGCGTGCGGACGATCGTCGACCCGACCGTGGTCGGCCTCGGCCGCTACATCCCGCGGATCCAGCGCATCGCCGAGCAGGTGGACCTCAACATCGTGGTCGCGACCGGGTGCTACACCTACGACGACGTCCCGTTCTTCTTCCACCACCGCGGACCGGCGCTCAACGCGGCCGTCGGTGCCGAGGTGCCCGACCCGATGGTCGACCTGTTCGTGCGCGACGTGACCGACGGCATCGCCGGCACCGGTGTGCGGGCGGCCTTCCTCAAGTGCGCCATCGACGCCCCCGGCCTGACGCCGGGCGTGGAGCGCGTGATGCGGGCCGTCGCGAAGGCCCACCACCGGACCGGCGTCCCGATCACGGTGCACACCCATCCCGGCACGCAGGCGGGCCTGGCCGTGCAGCGGGTGTTCGGCGAGGAGGGCGTGGACCCGGGGCGCATCGTGCTCGGGCACAGCGGGGACTCGTCCGACGCCGACCACCTCAGCGCCCTGGCCGACGCGGGCTTCCTGCTGGGCATGGACCGGTTCGGGCTGTACCTGGACATGCCGTTCGAGGCGCGGGCCGACGTCGTGGTGGAGATGTGCCGGCGCGGCTACGCCGAGCGGATGGTGCTCTCCCAGGACGCGGCCTGCTACATCGACTGGATCGACCCCCAGGTGCTTCAGATGCTGCCCCAGTGGAACTACACGCACATCCACGAGGAGGTGCTCCCGTACCTGCGCGAGCACGGCGTGACCGAGGACCAGATCGAGACGATGCTGGTGACCAACCCGCGGCGCTACTTCGAGCAGTCGGGCTCCTGACCGGATCGTCCCGGCGGCGCGCAGGCCGCAGCCGCCGGGACGCCGGAGTCGAGGGGCCGGCGCTGGGTCAGCGGACGGCGGGCAGCTCGCTCGTCGACGTGGTGGTCATCGGTGCCCACGCGTCCGGGTGCGGCCGGCCGGCCTGGGCCACCCACGTCTCGGTCCGCCCGGTGGTCGTCGTGCGCGCGACCGTGGCCGGGCGGGCGCTGAGGCTGACGATGAGGGCCAGCAGGACGAGCAGCCCCACGAGGACGGCGCAGAGAACGAGGAGCGTCGAGAGCATGTACGGAAAGTAGTGGTCCGGATCGGTCCGTGTCACCGGGACGCGGCGTCAGAATGCGCCGAACGTCGCGGGAAGGATCTGCACTATTCGCCGTCCGGCCTCGGCATTCTCCGCGGACCAGGCACAGGAGTGCACGAGAGGCCCACGGGTCCGGACAGGGTGACCGTAGCGGTCCGCCCGGCGCAGCGGAACCGTGCGCCGGGCCCTGGCGGGCCGGTCCGCGTGGTTCCGGGATCCGGGGGTAGAGGCGGGTCCGGAGCCGGGGACGGCGGGCCGGGAGGAGAACGACGTGGCAGATCTGGTGCGGGGGGCCGGCCGTGTCGTCGCCCTGCCGCTCGCCGCGCTGGCCCGGTGGCGGAACGGCCGGCCCATGCACCCCCACGGGGCCGTGTTCTCCGCGGTCCTGGACCGGCACGGCGGCGACCGGCCCTGGGGCGTGGCCTTCCTCGACGCGACGGCGCGCGACGACGTCGTCGTCCGGTTGTCCCGGGGGGCGGGGCTGCCGGCGCCGCTGCCCGACCTGCTCGGCCTCGCCGTGCGACTGGACGGCGGGTCGGGCGAGCTGGTCGATCTGCTGCTGTCCACCGTCATCGGCCGGGGCGCGCTTCCACGGCTGGTGCCGGCGCTCCGTCGCGACACGGCCTCGGTCTACGGCTCGATCATGGCCTACCGCTCCGCTGCCGGGCCGATCCGGCTGGCGGCGCTGCCCACCACGCGGGGGATCCCGTCCCGTCCCGAGCCGCTGGCCGAGTCGGTCCGTCGGCGGCCGCTGGTCTTCGAGCTGGCCGCGGCCCGTGGGCTCGAGCCCTGGCGCCCGTTCGCCCGGCTCACGATCCAGGCTGCGGTGCGGCCGCTCGACCCGGACCTGCGGTTCGACGCGGTGCGCCGTCCGCCGCCGGGCCTGGTGCCCGACGGCCCGCTCGCCCGCTTCCGGCAGCCCGCCTATGCGGCCGCGCAGGAGGCGAGGGGCGACGTCCGCACGCCGTCGTCCGCGGGTGTGCGCTGACGGCACGGATCCGGATGCTCACCCGATGGAGTTGGTCACGGGTTCACAACGGGGTGGCAGGGTAGGGGGACGAGCCGTCACCCCGCCGGAACCGCCTGGCCGGGGTAGCCGCGCCGAGCACCGCGAGCGCTGCAGTGCCCGACCGCACGAGGAGCAGAACCCCGCCAGTGATGTCCGCAGGAACCGAGCCCGGTGAGCCCTCGCCCGGGACGCCGAGCCCGCTCCGCGTGGCCAGCGTGCCGTTCAGCGACCGGTACGTCGACGCCGTGCTGCCCGCGGGCGCGGTTCGGGTGGGCGCGCCGGAGGAGCCGAGCCGCTGGCTCGACGAGCGGTACCTGACCGAGCACGCCGCCGAGATCGACGTGCTGCATCTGCACAGCGGCTGTGCCCACCTCGGCGTGCGGGAGCTCGAGCGCTGGGCCGAGGCGGTCCGGCGGCTGGGCGTGCCCCTGATCGTCACGGTCCACCAGCTCCGCGACTCCCGCCAGGGCTCCCGGGACCGGCACGACGCCCACCTGGAGTCCGTCCTGGGGACGGCGGAGGTCGTGCTCACGCTCACGCCGTCGGCCGCGGACGAGATCGCCGACCGCTACGGGCGCACCGCGATCGTGCTGGCCCACCCCTCCCTGGCCGTGCCGGACCCGGACCTGGGCGCCGAGCGGGGGCTCGTGGGCGTGCAGCTGGGCACGGCGTCGGCCGCGGTGCCCGATCCGGCGGCGGTGGCGCGCGCCGCGGCGTCCGGTGCCGTCTCCGGTGGTGGCCGGCTGCGGGTGCTCGCGCAGGTGGGCTCGGACGTCGACCCCGGGGTGCGCGAGATGGCCGAGAACGGCGAGCTCGAGCTGGTCGTGCACCGGCCCGAGGAGCTGCCCGGCCAGCTGCAGCAGCTGCACGTGGCGGTGCTCCCGCAGCGGTGCGGGACGCACTCCCGCGACCTGGAGGTCTGCCGCGACGTCGGCACCCGCGTCGTGGCCCCGAGCTGCGGCTTCTTCGCCGACCAGTGGTCGGAGGTCGTGACGTACGGGAACGACGAGGTCGACGGCCTGGATCCGGTGTCGCTGACCGCTGCGGTGTCGGCGGCGCTGACCCGGCCCATGCCGCGGCCGGCCGACCGGGCGTGGCGCGACGAGCAGGCCGAGGCGGTCCGGCGGGTGCACGCGGAGGTCTACGCGCAGGTGGCGGCGGACCGCAGCTGGATCTGAGCCCGCGACCGGATCCGGTGGCGGGGGAAGAGAAGAGGGTGGGCAGGGGCGGGGTCGAACCGCCGACCTCTCACTTTTCAGGCGAGCGCTCGTACCGACTGAGCTACCTGCCCCTCCCGGTGCTCGCGCACCGGGTGGCGACCCTGACGGGACTCGAACCCGCGACCTCCGCCGTGACAGGGCGGCGCGCTAACCAACTGCGCTACAGGGCCTTGCTGTGGTGATGCTGTGCCCCCAACGGGGTTCGAACCCGTGCTACCGCCTTGAAAGGGCGGCGTCCTGGACCACTAGACGATGAGGGCTCGTTCTGCCGGGGGCAGAGGAAACAATACATGCCACCGGAGGGCTCCCCGCACCGGGGCGCCGCGCCGTGGCGAGTCGCGCCGCGGCCTCAGCCCAGGGACGCGGTGAGCTCGACCCGGTCGTCGCTGACCGAGGAACACCGCAGGCTCAGGCTCCCGGCCGAGACGTTCTCGCCCTCGGCGCAGGACACGGTGGCCGAGCCCACGCTCAGCGAGGCGCGGCCGTCCTCCGTCCCGGTGAACGCCAGCGCGGTGCCCAGGACCTCCACCTGTGCGTCGCTGCTCTCCAGCGTGACGGTGCACGAACTGGGCGAGCACGAGACGTTCTCGGAGCCGAACGAGCACCCGGTGAGGGCGGTGAGGCCCAGCCCGCCGGCGAGCAGGCCGCCGGCCAGGCGGGAGCGGGAGGTCGTGGTCACGGACATGGCCGCAGCGTAGGTCCGCGGGGTCAGCCGGTCGGGGACGCCGGGCTGCCGCCGACGAGTCCGTCGTCCGCGGCACCGGCCTCGCCCTCCGTGGTACCGCCGTCGCCCTGCGCGGCACCACCCTCGCCCTCCGCGGCACCGCCCTCGCCCTCCGCGGCATCGCCGTCGTCCCCGGCCGGGAGCTCGGGGACGACGGTGCGCTCGATGGTCACCTCGGACTCGCCGAGACCGCCGAGGGTGATGTCGTCGTAGGCCTGCAGGCGGCCGGTGCTGGCGTTGAAGTAGAGCACCGTGCAGGTCAGCGGCTCGGGGTACTCGCCCTCCAGTGCGCGCAGCCCAGCACCCCCCGTGGAGCCCTGCACCATGAGCAGCGTGCCGGCCTCGAGCTCGGAGATCTTGCGGTTGTGGGTGTGCCCGGCGAGCACGACCGGCGCCAGGCCGTCCACCGGTGGTGCCTGCTTGGGGTCGTGCACCAGGGCGATGTCGGGTGCCTCGTCCAGTGACTCGATCAGCTCGGCCAGGCGTTCCCCGGAGCGGACCAGCACCTCGGGTCCGGCGTCGTCGTCGCCGGTGCTCTTGTCCGGGGTGAACCGCGGGTCCCTGGCGCCGACGATCGACAGCCCGGCGATCTCGACCGCCGAGTGGTCGAGCACCGTGGTGTTCGGCTGGGCCGCGACCCGCTCCGCGGTGGCCGCGGAGTCGTGGTTGCCGCGGATGAACACGTAGGGCACGCCGAGGGCGCCGATGGAGTCGACCATCTGGCTCTCCGGTGGGCTGCCCCAGTCCGTGACGTCCCCGGTGTCGAGCACGGCGTCGACCTGGAACGAGCCGACCACCTGCTCCACGAGGTCGAAGCCCGCGGGGTTGAGGTGGATGTCGGACACGTGCAGCAGCGTCACGGTCTCGTCCGTGGCCCCGGGCGGGGGCAGCGCCGAGAGGGTGCTGTACAGCGAGCCGACGTTGGCCACGAGGTCGGTGAGCGACGCGCGGTAGGCATCGAACCGGGCGAGGAGGTCCTGCGCGCTGCCGATGAGGCTGTTCGCGTTGACCAGCAGGCCGGTGTAGGTGGGCGTGGCCAGCGCTTCGGGCCGCCAGGTGGTCGCGCCGACGCCGCCGATGCCGAGCAGCAGCGCACCGGTCAGGCCGGCGGCGATCAACGGCTCGCGACGTCGCCGCAGCACCACCCAGGACACGAGCGCCGCACCGCCGAGCGCGGCCAGGACGGTGATGACCACCAGCTCGACCACGGCGTCCCGCAGGTCCTCGGTGACGCGGTCGACGACGCCGGCCAGCCGGACCGGGTCGTTGGCCAGCGCCGTGGCGCGCACCTGGTCCACGCTCTGCAGCCGGACGTCGAGGCGCAGCGGCCCGTCGAAGACGTCGGCGGCCAGCGAGCCGAGCGGTGGGACGGCGACCTCGGCGCCGCCGGAGCCAGGGCGGATGGCGAGGCTGGCCTCGAACGGGCCGATCGGTGCGGAGATGCGGGCGAAGAGCAGAACGGCGACCAGCGCGCCGACCAGGGCCAGGCCGACGCGGGCCGCCCACAGGCCGGCCACGCGACCCCGGTGGCGCCACGGCGAGGGCGCGTCCTCCGGCGGAGGCGTGTCGTCCTGTGGCCCGGTCACCTCGGCCAGGCTAGTGAGATCGTCGAGAGTGCGACGGATCGAACCGCGGACGGTTCACTATTCGACGAGGGAGGGGCGGCGGAAGATCCACCGCAGCGCGATGAAGCGCAGCAGCCCGATGATCGCCGTCACCGTGACCACGGCGGTGATCTGGAGTGCGACGTGACCCTCGGCCGCCGTGGTGTTCACCCACCCCAGGGTGGCGCTGGTCGCGATCAGGCCGATGGCGGCGACGGTGCTCGCCTCCCACTGCGCGGTGAACCAGCCGACCCGGTCCTCGGCGTGGAAGGTGAGCCGGCGGTGCATCTCGTTGGCCAGCACGGTGGAGGCGGCGGTGGCGATCAGATGCGCCACCAGGTAGCCCAGCCCCTCGAAGGGGATGAAGAGCAGCGCGTAGACGAGGGTGGTCGAACCGCCGACCAGCACGAAGCGGGCGAACTGGGCCAGGGTGTCGTCCTGCCGCAGCCGCTCGGCGAGTCGTACGGTCCACGTGCTCGCGGCAGGTGCCTCCGGGGCCGTCTCCTCCGCAGCCGTCACCTCAGCGGCGTCGTGCGCAGGGGCGCAGCGGCGCAGCAGCGACGGGCGGGTCACGGAGATCCTTCCGGGGCCGGAGACGGGTGAGCGCGGTCCAGGGTCCTCCTCGGACCGCGCGTTGTCACAGGTCAGCATGCCCGCTCCCTCTGGCGGAGCGAACAGATTTCTCCCGGAAGCACCCGGACGAGACCGCGTCGTGACCGGGGAGTCGTCGCCGGGCACCACGGGTAGAGGGCGCTCATGAGTCTCATGGGGTTCCTCGACCGGGTCGCGGACGTCGCGACGTTCGACAAGGTGATCGAGCCGGCCCGCCGGGCGGTGCTGGGAGCGCTGAAGCCGCCCGCGGTCAAGGACCTCCTGCACGGCACCTGGATCGGCCACCCGCTGCACCCGATCCTCGTCCAGGTGCCGGTGGGCAGCTGGGTGTCCGCCGGTCTTCTGGACGCCGTCCCGCGGATGCGGCCGGCGGCCACCGTGCTGATCGGCGCCGGGGTGGCCGCGGCCGTGCCCGCGGCGGCCTCCGGAGCGGCCGACTGGTCGGAGCAGGGCACCGGTGTGCGCCGCCTCGGCGCGCTGCACGCGGTGATGAACACCGTCGCCCTGGGGCTGTACGTCGGATCGCTGGCGGCGCGGGCCAAGGACCGCGGTGGGCTCGGGCGCGTGCTGTCCTACAGCGGGCTGACCCTCGCCGGCGGGTCGGCGGCGATCGGCGGTCACATGTCCTACGCGCAGTCGTCCGGCGCCTCGCACGCGGCGACGGCGGTGCGGGCGCTGTCGACCGACTGGCTGGACCTGGGCCCGCTGGACGACTTCCCCGAGGGTCGGCCGGCGCTGCGCACGGGCTCGGGTGGAGCGGCCGATGTCCCGCTGGCGGTCGTCCGGCGGGGGGCGCGCGTCGACGTCTTCATCGGGGCCTGCTCGCACCTCTCCGGGCCGCTGCAGGAGGGGACGGTCGAGGAGGTGCGCGGATCGCAGTGCCTGGTGTGCCCGTGGCACGGCTCGGCGTTCGACCTGGACGACGGGGAGCCTCGCCGGGGGCCGGCCGCGAACCCGCAGGAGAAGCTCGAGGTGCGCATGGAGGCCGGGCGGGTCATGGCCCGCGTGCCGAGCCGCCACCGCTGAGGCCGGGAAAGAAGCCGGCCCGGCCGGCCCGGGGGGAACGGGTCGGCCGGGCCGGGGAACGGGGCCGCCCGTGCGCGAGGCCGGGCGGAGCGGTGATGACCGTACGTAGTCGTGGGCCCCGGGCGGCATCCCCTGATCGGGTGTAAAGCGGACGGCCTGGTCACGGAACGCTCACTCCACGGCCCGCCGGGGTTGGCTCGGGGGCGGGCCGGGCACCCGGCGGGGGTGTTCTTCCTCTTCTCCAGCCGTCTGGGCTGCCTCGGGTCCCTGGCGCTCTCCGCGCTGCTCACCGTCCTCCTGCTCCTCTTCCTCGACGTGTTGTGACGCCGAGGGCGTGCAGCGGGTCTGGGAGACTGGCTCCGGCCAGGGCCTCTAGCTCAACTGGCAGAGCAGCGGACTTTTAATCCGCGGGTTGTGGGTTCGATCCCCACGGGGCCCACCTGGAACCAGACCGACCACCGTCTGTGTCGGTCGAGACCCTGTCGACGACCCGATCGCGGCCGGACCAGTACCAAACCGACAGATTCCGGACGGCCTCTCGCTTTGCCATGGCGTCAGCGTAGGGGCGGATCCGTGCCGTCTCCCGAAAGATCGGGTGCCCCGTAGGCCGTCCGCTGTCCCTGAGCGGCCCACTTGGGGACAGGCCTGCAACACCTGATGAGGGGACAGCCGACCAGCCCGGTACTCGGGACCGGGCGAAGTGCCTAGCTTCCTGGCATGGACTTCAGCGACTTTCTGGCCGTGGCGCCCTCGCAGGGAGGTGACGCGCCAGGCTGGTACGTCCCGGTGATCCTCGTGGCCTTCGTCCTGGTTGCGGCCTTCCTGGCCTACATGTACTTCATCAAGAAGCGCTGATGTCGACGCTGCTCGCGGTCATCGTGATCGCCGTCGGGGTGGTTGTGCTCACGTGCAACCGGCAGTTCGGAGAGTCCTCTGTCGACACCTCTCGGACGGTGTTCGGCCTGGAACTACGGGGCAGGTCCCGCACGCTCATGGTCGGCTGGTCTCGAGCGGTCGTCGTCATCTGTGGGACTGCACTCTCATCGTCGGCGGGTTCGTCTTCGGCTTCCTCGACTAGGGCTCACCCTGGGTGCTGCAGCCCCGCTGACCAGGGTGTCCCCTAGGCCGCCTTCAGGGACGCCCGCCCGCGCCTGGTCATGGGATCAGCGCGGCCGGCTCTGTGACGGTGCGGCGGCTCATGGAGACGTCCATCGTCATGCTCGGTTGCGCGTGGCCGTGCTGGCTCGCCACCTGGGCCCTCCGTCCACGCTCCGGTCTGTTCCCAGTCGGCCTTCAGTCGACCGCCGGTGCGGCCGATGCTGGGAGTGTGGGTGCCGATCGCCGTGCCCGTATGACCGAGGAGAGACCGATGGACTTCATGCGCCGCCTGCAGGCGGACAACCCGGTGCTCTTCCTGGTGGTGCTGTTCGTCGGCATCTTCATCGCCTTCCAGCTGCTGCTGTTCGTCGCCGAACTCCTGCTGGGGCCGTTCGGACTGCCGGGGTGGGCGCCGCTGGCGCTCGTGCTGGTGGCCCTCGTGGTCGTCGCGCGCAGGCAGGGGTCGCGCTAGCGGTCCCGTAGCGGGCTCGATCTTCTGGGCGACACGCATCGCTGGTCAGCCACTATCGATTGACTTTCGATAGTTAGTCCTCGACAGTCGACCGCATGACGCACTTGCGCCACGTGGTGCTGCCCCTCCGGATCCTGCTCGTCATCGCCCTCGCCGCCCTGCTCGCCGCCCAGGTCTGGGCGGTCCCGGCCGTGCTGCCGGACATCTCCGAGCCGTCGCTGGAGAGGTCCGCCATGCGCGCGGTCATGTTCGTCGCGGCGGTGCTCGGGCTGGCGTGCGTCCAGGCCGTCGTCGTCTGCACCTGGCAGCTGCTCACGCTGGTCACCGACGACCGGATCTTCAGCGACGGCGCCCTGCGGTGGGTGAACGGGATCGTCCGGGCGGTGGTCGCCGGCTGGCTGATGCTCCTCGCGACCCTCGTCTGCTCGTACTACTTCATCGTCGACGAGGTCAGCGACGACGCCGCCCTCCCCGCACTCCTGCTGCTGCTGCTCCTCGTCGGAGCCGTCCTCGGCCTGCTCATGGTGGTCATGCGTGCGCTGCTCCGGCAGGCGACGGCGCTGCGGACCGACATGGAAGCGGTCATCTGATGCCGATCGTCGTGCGGATCGACGTGGAGTTGGCCCGGCGCAAGATGAGCGTGGGGGAGTTCGCCGAGCGGGTCGGGCTCACCCCGGCCAACGTGGCCGTGCTGAAGAACGGTCGGGCCAAGGCGGTGCGCTTCAGCACGCTGGAGGCCATGTGCCGGGTGCTCGACTGCCAGCCCGGCGACCTGCTGGAGTGGGTGCCGGACGGCGAGCCCAGCTCCGAGCTCGAACCGCGGGAAGCCGCGAACCGGTGAGCGGCGGCGCCCCCGAGACGGTCGACGTGCTGGTGGTCGGTGCCGGGCTGGCGGGGCTGCACACCGCCACGCTGCTCGCCCGCAGGGGACACGAGGTGATGCTGGTCGACCGGCGCACCGATCTCACCGCGGCGATCCGCACCACCGGGATCTTCGTCCGCAAGACGCTCGACGACTTCCCGCTGCCGGACGAGTGCCTCGGGCCGCCGATCCGGCGGGTGGTCCTCTATCCGCCGGGGCGGGCGCGGCCGGTGACTCTCGACAGCCCGCGGGACGAGTTCCGGGTGGGTGACATGGGGCCGCTCTACCTGGCCGCGGCGCGTGCGGCGGTGGAGTCGGGCGTGCGCATCGCACTGGGCACGCGCTACACCGGCCGCGGGCTCAGCTCGGCCCTGCTGGTCGGCCCGGACGGGCCCACCTCGGTGCGGGCCCGGTTCCTCGTCGGTGCCGACGGCGCACGGTCGAGGGTGGCCCGCGATCTCGCCCTGGACCGCAACCGGCAGCTGCTGGTCGGGGCCGAGGAGGTCTTCCCGGTGGCCGGCAGTGCCGAGCCCCCGGCGTTCCACTGCGTCCTCGACCCCTCGATCGCGCCCGGCTACCTGGCGTGGGTCGTGAACGACGGGCGCCATGCCCACGTGGGGGTCGCCGGGTACGCCGAGCGCTTCCCCGACGGCATGGTCGCCGCCCTGCGACGCTTCGGCGCCTCAGCACCCGGGCTGTCCGGCGTCGAGCGTCCGGACGAGGTCGACCGGCGTGGGGGGCCGATCCCGGTGGGCGGCCTGCTGCGCCGGATCAGCTGCCCCGACGGACTGCTCGTGGGCGATGCGGCGGGCGCGGTCTCGCCGCTGACCGCCGGAGGCCTGGATCCCTGCCTGCGGCTGTCGGAGCATGCCGCCGCCGTGCTGGACGAGGCGCTGCGTACAGGAGAACGCGACGCGCTGGCGCGCTACGACGGTGCCGCACTGCGGGCGGGCTTCCGGGGGAGAGTGCTGCTGCGCCGGGGGCTGGCCCGGGTCCGCACGCCCGGCGTCGCCGCGGCTGCCTTTCCGCTGCTCCGGACGCCGCCGGGGCGGGCGGTGGCCCGCAGCATCCTGTTCGGCGACCGGTCGTTCCCGACTCCGGCGACCACGGGCCGGGTCGCGACCCCGCAGGTGAGCCCGTCGTGAGGCCGGTCAGCCCCGGGCGGTGCCCTGTGCCGGCGGCACGACGAGCTCGCGCCGGGCGCGCAGCCGCCCGGGCAGGCGGCGACCGGTGACGGACTGGTGGTGGATCGCGCCGGAGCGGTCGGGGCGGGTGGTCATGTCCATGCTCAACTCTCCTCGGTACTGCGTCGTGCCCGAGCATCGAGGTCGGGTCTGACAGTTCCGCGGGCAGGACCTGGGAGGTTCCTGTCAGCCGCTGATGGGAGGCCCCCCCGAACGGGGTGGGTGCGCTTCTCAAGAGGCGGTGGGCCGCACCCGATACGAAACTGTGCGATTCCTCCGGGCGACAGAACAGGGCAGGCGGCGCGGCGTGCCGCTCTGGCGGTACCTCACGGCGCTGGTTCTCCTGCCGCTGATCGGGGTGGTCGTCCTGGCCACCGCCGCAGCCCAGGCCCGCGCGGACGAGGCGGCCAGTGCCCAGCGGGCGGAGGACGCCGTCCGGACCCTGGCCGCGCTCGACGCCGCCCGCCGCGGCGCCGAGCTGGAGCTCATCCCCGTGCTGTCGCTCAAGGTGATCGAGGACCCGGGCCTCCTCGCCGGGTTGAACATCCCCCAGTCACTGCTCGAGACGCAGCGGGTGGTCGCGGCCGACCAGGCCGCGCAACTCCGGAAGATCACCGATGATGCGCTCGCCCGTATCCCCGCCGGCTCGCCGGCCGCCGTGCAGGCGCGGCGTTCCGCGGAGGACCTCGCCCTGCTGCGGAGTGCGAGCGACGCGGGCGGACTGGACGTCGAGGACATCTACTTCCGCTTCCTGACCGCCTCCAACGACCTGATGACCGCGCAGAAGTCGACGGCCACGCTCGCCACGTCCGAGGGCGTGCCGGCCGCCACCATGCGCGCCATCCAGGATGTGCAGACCATCTCCTACCTGACCCAGGTCGCGAGCCGGCAGGTGCCGCTCTTCCTGGGCTCCGTCTTCACCAACGGCGACGACAGCCTCATCGGGTCGCGCACCGCCTGGCAGACGGCGTGGTTGGACTACACCGACGCGGCGCGCGAGATGGAGCGGCTCTCGCAGGAGTCGCTGCGCGACCAGTGGGAGGAGCTCCGCTCGGCGGAGGTCATCACCCAGGTCGAGGCGGTGTTCGCCGGCGGAGGCGTGACCCAGGACGACGGAGCGCCCGAGGTCCTCGTGGGGGACATCATGACGCTGCTGGCGGGCACCCAGGAACGCAGCGACCTGCTGGCCGACCTGGTGGGTTCGGCGGTGGGCGAGGCGGAGGAGCTCGTCGCCGCCGACCGTGGACGCGCCAACGACCGCCTGCACCTCGTCCTCGTCCTCAGCGCGAGCCTGCTGGCCGGCTCGCTGCTCGGGACCCTGTTCCTCGGCCGCAGCGTCGCGCAGGCTCTGCGACTGCTCGCCGGGCAGGCCACCCAGATCAGCCGGGGCTCGCTCGTGGAGGTGGAGGTGGCCGGACCGCGCGAGGTGCGCACGGTCTCGCGCGCCCTCGGCTCCGCCGTCGCCGGGCTCCGCCGCATCCAGGACCAGGCCCAGGCCGTCGCCCGCGGCGACCTGGACAACGCCCTGCTCGACCAGCCGCTCCCCGGCCCGCTCGGCGAGGTCGTGCACGCATCGGTCAAGGAGATCGTGCACTCGGTGCGCCAGCGCGAGGAGCTGCAGTTCGCCCTCGCCCACCAGGCGACGCACGACGCGCTCACCGAGCTGCCCAACCGCGCCCAGGCCGTCACGCTCGTGACCGCCGCCCTGCACCGCGGCCGGCGCTCCGGGGCGATGACCGGACTGCTCTTCGTGGACCTCGACGGCTTCAAGGCGGTCAACGACGGGCACGGCCACGCGGCCGGTGACGAGGTGCTGCGCGAGGTGGCACGGCGCCTCACCGCCGCCGTGCGGCCGGGCGACGTCGTCTGCCGCCTGGGCGGGGACGAGTTCGTCGTCCTCGTGGAGTCCGTGCACAGCGAGCACGACCTGCTGGAGCTGGCGCACCGCCTGATCGGAGCGGTCAGCGAACCGATCGCGGTGGGGCGCGCCCGCGTCCGGATCGGCGCCAGCATCGGCGTGGCCATCAGCCGGGACGGCGGCATCGACGCCGACGCGCTCTTCGCCGAGGCCGACACCGCCGCCTACCGCGCCAAGGCGCACGGCCGGGGCCGCGCCGAGCTGTTCGACGAGACCCTGCGCCTGCAGCTCAACCAGCGCGCCGAGCTGGAGGCGGCCATCGCCTCCGGCCTGGTCGACGGCGAGATGCAGGTGGCCTACCAGCCGGTGATCGACGTCGCCACGGACCGCCTCATGGGCTACGAGGCGCTCATCCGCTGGGAGCGGCCGGGTGTGGGTCTGGTGCCGCCGGACGAGTTCATCCCCGTGGCGGAGGGCTCGCGCCTCATCGGCGACGTCGACCGCTGGATGCTGCACGAGGCGACCCGCCAGCTCGCCCAGTGGCGGGCCGAGTGCCCCGCCGCGCCGGGCGAGCCCGACCCGACGATCGCGGTGAACATCTCCGGCCGGCACCTCGCCGACCAGCGGGTGATCACCGACGTCGCCGACGCGCTCGCCGCCTCCGGGCTGCCGCCCGAGCTGCTGGTCCTGGAGGTCACCGAGACGGTGCTGGTCGACGACCCGCTCGCCTACGACCACCTCACCGAGCTGCGCGCCATGGGCGTCAGCATCGCGATCGACGACTTCGGCACCGGCTACACCTCCATCGGGCAGCTGCGGAACATGCCCGTGGACACCCTCAAGATCGACCGGAGCTTCGTCGCGTCCACCGAGCCCGCCCACCGCGAGCTCGTGGCCCTGATGATCCGCGCGGCGCACACCTTCGGGCTGACCGTCGTCGCGGAGGGCGTGGAGGAGCCCGCCCAGCTGGCGCGGCTCAAGGCCCAGGAGTGCGACCAGGCGCAGGGCTACCTCCTCTACCGTCCGATGCCTGCTCCCGAGGCCGGCGCGCTGCTCCGCAAGGCGGAGGCTGCCGGCTCGGTCTGAGCCCCGCGGACCGGTGGGGGGTGTGCGCGTGTCCCGGGGTGACCGGCCCGTCGTCCTGCGGGAACACGCCGGGGACGGCGGGATCTGTCGACATGTGGTCCGCGCGGGCGGCGGGTCACCGGCCCCGACGGCGGCCTCCGCAACGATCCGGACACGCGAGTCCGGAACGAGCCCGTACCGCGTCCGCAGGGGGGCTCCGGCGCCTACCTTTCTCCCATCGCGCCGCCACGGCCGGCGACGCGGTGCCCGCCTCTCTTCCCCCGGGGCGGGACCTCCATGGATGGATGGATCGCAATGAGTGTCATGGGTGGTCTGCCCGGTAGTTCCGTCGTCGCCGACACCGGCGTCGAGGGATGGTGGCTGGTCGACGGCAGCGAGGACGCGCCCGGCCGGGTGCTCGCGGGACCGTTCCCCGATCGCGCCGCGGCCGGCTGGTCGAGCACGGCCCTCGCCGACGGTGCCGCCGCGCGTCCGGCCTACGGCGTCCGCCGGGCCGACGGCTCGCTGCGCCGGCGACCGTCGCCGCAGGAGTGGGCGTGGCTGGACCACCTCACCGCGCAGCTGGACCGGCTGCCCGAGGAGTGGGAGCCCCTGCTCGCGGAGGAGGACCCGCTGACCACGCTCCTGGTCGAGGTGACCGCGGCGCTGAGCGAGGCCGGTCTGCCGTTGCACGACGCCACCGGGGCCGCTGGGCCGCTGGGCGGCGCCTGCCTCACCCCGACGCCGGACCTCGACGGCGTCGTCGTCGCGTGGCGCCAGCACGACCGGATGAGCCTGGACCAGGTGCACGGCGCCGCGGCCGACTCCGCCGTGCAGCAGGCCATGAACCAGGCCCTGGCCGAGGTGCTCGCGGCCCGCGGCCTGGCGCCCGAGTCCTGGGGCGGGGCCGTCGTCGTCCGCCGGGAGGCCTGAGGGACCCCGTCGCTGGGACGGCGCGCCGGTGGGCGGCCGGATCAGCCGTCGAGGAAGCCGTCCACCACGGGAGCCAGCTCGGCCGCCTCGGTGACGAGCGCGATGTGCCCACCGCGGTAGAGGTGCAGCCGGGCGTCCGGGAGCAGCCGGGTCATCAGGCGCGCGTTGACCGCGGGCACGATCGGGTCGTCGTCGCCGGCCAGGATCAGCGTGGGCTGCCGGATGAGCCGCAGGAACGGCAGGCTGCTCCAGCCGGTGCTGGCGGCCAGCTGGTAGTAGTAGCCCCGGCGCGGCCCCAGACGGGTCTCGGCGTGCAGCACCCGGGCCGCACGCTCCGGTTCGCTGCGCATCGTGCCGCCGTAGATCTCACCGGCGATGCGGCGCGCGTACTCGGGGTCGCGGTGCCGCCGGGGCGTGAGCATGCGGCCCAGCACCCGCGGGTGCGCCGGCACCATGAGGGCTCCGGTGCCGGTCGCGGCGAGGACGAGCCGGCGGCAGCGGCGCCGGTGCTGGACGGCGAAGTGCTGGGCGAGCCCGCCGCCCCAGCTCAGGCCGAGGACGTCGACCGCACGCGTGAAGCCCAGGCGGTCGAGCAGGCCGGTCACGACGGGACCGAACGTGGCGAGGTTGTACGGGACGACGGGCGGCGGGGACCCGCCCACGCCGGGCACGTCGAACCGGACCACGGTGCGCCGGTGGTCCAGCGCGTCGACGAAGGGCTGGAGGACCTCGAGGCTCGCGCCGATCCCGTTCATGAGCAGCAGCGGTGGGACGTCGGTGTCGGTCCCGGGCCGGACCGACGTCCGCAGCGTCCGCCCGCCGGCGGTGATCGTCCGGACCCGCTCGCCGCTACTTGTCGAAGACATAGGTGCCCGGCGCCTCGCCCAGCACGTCCAGCCCGCCGCCCAGCTCGGTGGGTGCCGGCACCTGCTCGCCGCACCGCTCACCCAGCCAGGCGGTGAAGTCCGGCCACCACGAGCCCTTCTCCGTGCGGGCGGCCCCCAGCCACTCCTCCGGGTCCGCCGGCGTCCCGTCGGCGACCTGGAAGGTGGACTTCGGGTTCCCCGGCGGGTTCACCAGCGACGCGATGTGACCGCTGGTGGAGAGGATGAAGCGGCTCTCCCCGCCGAGCAGCTGCGTGCTCCGGTAGCAGGCCTGCCACGGGCAGAGGTGGTCGGCGATTCCCGCCGTGACGTAGGTGTCGACGGTGACCGAGGACAGGTCGACCGGGGTGCCCAGCATCGTCGCGGCGCCAGCCTCGGTCAGCGCGTTGCCGAGAGCGACGTCGATGAAGTCGCGGTGCAGCCCGGCGCTCATCCGCGTCGTGTCGGCGTTCCAGAACAGGATGTCGAAGTTCGGGGGCGGCTTGCCCTGCAGGTAGTTGTTGACCCAGTAGTTCCAGATCAGGTCGTTGGGTCGCAGCCAGGCGAACACCTCGGCCAGCTGGGCGCCGTCCAGGTAGCCCTTCTGCCGGGACCGCTCGGTCGCCGCCCGCACCGACTCCTCGTCCATCAGTGCCGAGACGGTGCCCGCCCGCGACCAGTCCAGGACGGTGACGGCGAAGCTGGCCGCGCTCACCCGGTCCTGGCGACCCTGCGCGGCCAGATGGGCCAGCACCATGGCGGTGATGATCCCGCCCGAGCAGAACGCCTGCAGCGCCACCCGCTCGTTCCCGGTCGCCTGCTCCACGGCGTCCATCGCGTCGAGCAGCGCCTGCCCGTAGGTGTCCAGATCCCAGTCGGCGTGCCGCTCGTCCGGGTTGCGCCAGGAGATCATGAAGACCTGCTGGCCGGCGGCCAGGTAGTGCTCGACGATGCTGCGGCCGGGCGCGAGGTCGGTGATGTAGTACTTGTTGATCGTCGGCGGGACGATCAGCAGCGGCACCTCGCGCACGGTCTCCGTCGTCGGCCGGTAGCGGATCAGCTCGAACACGTCGGTGCGGAACACGACCACGCCGGGGGTGACCGCGAGGTCCTCCCCGACGGTGAAGGCGTCGGGATCCACCATCGACGGCACCCGCGGCGGCGCGGCGAGGTCGCTCGCCATGCGCCGCAGCCCCTGCACCACGTTCTTCCCGCCGGTGTCGATCAGCGCCTTCCAGCCCAGCGGGTTCAGCACGGGCACGTTCGACGGGGCCAGGGCGTCGACCAGGTTGGTCGCGGTGAACCGGATCCGCTCGTCGTCCTGCCAGTCCAGGTCGGCGTCCTCGATCAGCTCCCAGGTGGTCCGTGCGGTGGCGAGATGGGTCTGCATGGCGCGCCTGAGCAGCGGGTTGCCCGACCAGGCCGGGTCGGCGAACCGCTTGTCCTTCTTGCCGGGCGCGAGCTCGGACCGGCCCACCGTGATCAGGCTCAGTTCCCGGGCCAGCTCCCCGGTCCGCCGCGCCAGCGTGCCGGGCTGCCGCGCCAGCGCCGCGCCGAACCGCAGCGCGGTGCCGGCCGGGGGCACCATCCGGCGCAAGGGCCCGCGCGCGGCGTCCACGAGCACCATGTCCAGGCCGAGCGCGCCCTCGGCCGCGCCCTCCGGGACTTCCGGCTGCGTCGCCGTCGTGGTCATCGCGTCTCCTCGCGTCCGGATGTGGCTCAGCTCACTAGAGCACACCTCCGGTGCCCCGGCAGGAGCGCGCGGAACCGTCGCGAGGTCAGGTGATCGCGCTGGTGCCGGTCACCGCCCGGCCGACGATCAGCGTGTTGACCTCGCGGGTGCCCTCGTAGGAGTAGATCGCCTCGGCGTCCGCGGCGAACCGGGCCACGTGGTTCTCCAGCAGGATCCCGTTGCCGCCCATCAGCTCGCGGGCGTAGCCGACCGTCTCGCGCATCCGCATGGTGCAGAAGGCCTTGGCCAGCGACGCCTGCTCGTCGGTCATCGTGTCGTCGTCCTGCAGCTGGGAGAGCCGCGCGCACATGGCGGCCGAGGCGGTGATGTTCCCGAGCATCCGCACCAGCAGGTCCTGCACCAGCTGGAACTCCGCGATCGGCTGGCCGAACTGCTCGCGCTCGGTGGCGTACCGCAGCGCGTGCTCGTACGCCCCGCGGGAGCAGCCCACCGACGACCACGCGACCCCGGCGCGGGTCATCTTCAGCACCTTGGCCGTGTCGCGGAAGCTGCGCGCCTCCTGCAGCCGGTTCTCCTCCGGCACGCGGACGTCCTCCAGCGTGATCACCGCGTTCTGCACGACCCGCAGCGCGATCTTGTCCTTGAGGTCGACGGTCGAGTAGCCGGGCGTCCCCTTCTCGACGACGAAGCCGAGGACGTCGTCGGTCTCCTCGTCCTTGGCCCAGATGATGATCAGGTCGGCGAAGCTGGCGTTGCCGATCCACTTCTTCTCGCCGTTGAGGACCCAGGTGTCGCCCTCCCGGCGGCAGGTCGTCTGCGCGCCGCGGGCGATGTCGGAGCCGGCGTCCGGTTCGGTGAGACCGAACGCGCCGATCAGCTCCATGCGGGCCATCGGCGGCAGCCAGCGCTGCTTCTGCTCCTCGGATCCGCACAGGTAGATCGAGCCCATGGCCAGCCCGCCGTGCACGCCCATGAACGTCGAGATCGAGGCGTCCCCGCGGGAGAGCTCCATGGCGAGCATGCCGTCGAACAGCGACGAGCGGCCGGGACAGCCGTAGCCGGAGTAGGGGTTGCCGGCGATGCCCAGCTCGGCCAGGCCCGGGACCAGCTCGTGCGGGAACTCCGCGCGGGTCCAGTAGTCGTTGATCACCGGCTCGACGTGGGTGTCCATGAACGCCCGCACCCGGTGCAGCAGCGCCCGCTCGTCGTCGGGCAGCAGCGCCTCCAGGTCGTAGAAGTCCGAGGTCTCCGGAGGGCGCTCGCTCATGGGGTGGATCTCCCTGCAGTCGGAAAGGACGTCGTCAGCCCCTACCCGGTCGGGTGCCCCCGCAACGTGACGAATGCCGGTGCTCCCGTTCGGGCAGGGACTCCTGATCCGCCGTCCCTGAGGAGTGCACCGTGAGATCCATCGCCGACCAGACCGACGACGAGCTCGGCGGGCCGGGCAGCGTGCTCGTCCGCCAGCGCCGGGACCACGTCGAGCTCGACCGCCTGCTGCACGAGCTCGACGGCTCCACCGGCACCGCCCAGGAGGAGGTGCTCGGGCGGATCGACCGGCTCGTGTTCAGCCACGCCTTCGCCGAGGAGACCGTCCTCTGGCCGGTGATCCGGCGGGTCCTGCCCGACGGCGACGCGCTGACGCTGCAGGTGGAGGAGGAGCACCAGGAGGTCAACGAGCTCGTCACCGCGCTGGAGCGCGACGGCCTGGACCACCCCGAGCGGCCCGCCCGGCTGCGGCGGCTGACCGAGGTGCTGCGCGAGGACGTCCGCGACGAGGAGGATGTGCTGTTCCCCCGGCTGCAGGAGCAGCTCAGCCCCGAGGAGCTCCGGGCGCTGGGCCGCCGCTGGGCGATCATGGCCCGCATCTCGCCCACCCGGCCGCATCCCACGGTGTCCCGCCGTCCGCCGGGCAACGCGCTGTCGGGACTCCCGCTGTCGCTGATCGACCGGACCCGGGACGTGGTCGACGCCGGCGTGCGCCGTGCGCCGGACCGGTTCGTCCCGGCCGGTCGTGCGCTGAGCCAGGGCCTGGCCGGGCTCGCCGGCCTGGTCGAGCGGATCCCGCTGTCCCGAAAGGGCGACCAGCCCCCGACCAGCCGGTAGCCCGCAACTGCGGGGAAGAAGGCCTCCACGAGGGGGATCGGAGCACAACTTCCCCGCAGTTGGTCCACCGCCCCAGAACGACAGCGACCCCCTTCCGGAGAACCGGGAGGGGGTCGCTGGGTGTGCGCGTCCTACGTCGTCTGCTGGTCCTTGGGGTCGTCGCGAGCGTCGAGCTGGATCTCCTTGTCCGCCCGCGGCACGCCGTCCTTCAGCTCCTTCGTGCGCTCCACCTCGGCGTCGAGCTCGATGCCGAACAGCAGCGCCACGTTGATCAGCCAGAACCAGATCAGGAAGATGACGACGCCGGCCAGCGCCCCGTAGGTGGCGTTGTAGCTGCCGAAGTTGGCCACGTAGAAGGCGAACAGCGCCGACGCCACGACGGCGACCAGGATGGCCACCCCGGCCCCCGGGCTCACGAACTTGAAGCCGCGCAGCTTCACGTTCGGCGTCGAGTAGTAGAGGACCGCGATCATCAGCGCGAGCAGGACCAGCATCACCGGCCACTTGGCCCAGGTCCAGACGGTCAGGACGGTGTCGCCCAGGCCGATGGCCTGCCCGACCGCGTCGACCACGGGGCCGCTGAGCACCAGCATCGCCAGGATGAGCGCGGCGAACAGGATGCCGATCAGGGTGATCAGCAGCTGCAGCGGCTTGAGCTTCCAGATCTTGCGGCCTTCCGGCGTCTCGTAGACGACGTTGGCGGCGCGGGTGAACGCGCCGACGTAGCCCGACGCCGTCCAGATGGCGCCGACGAGGCCGAGGATCAGGGCGAAGCCGGCCGCGCCCTGGTTCCCGGCGATCTGGTCGATGACCGGGTTGAGGGTCTCGGCCGCGTCCGCCGGGACGACCTCGGTGAGCGCGTCGGTGAGCTGCTGGGGGTCGGTCAGCAGGCCGACGATGGAGACCAGGGCGGTGAGCGCGGGGAAGAGCGCGAGCACGCCGTAGTAGGTCAGCGCGGCGGCCCAGTCGGTGAGGTTGTCCTCGCTGAACTCCTTGGCGGTGCGCTTCAGCGTGCCGCCGGTGGTCGGCGACGGGTCGGCGCCGGTGGGGGCGTAGTCGGCGCGCGTACCGCTGACGTTGTCGTCGTCGGGGGCGGGGTCGCCGCCGGCGGACGTGCTCGCCCGGCTGGACGAGCCGGTGGGTCGGGTCATGGAGTCCTCCGGGTCGGGGGAAGGCGCGGAGCCCTCGATCGGGGAGACGGATGCCCCGGACCGTCCGGTTCCATGCCGGGAACGGCATGCCGTTGCGAAAGGGAGATCAGCGGATGCCGGACACCGGGGACCACTCACCGGCCCCGGCGATGGCCTCCTCGACCTCGTCCGGCGGCTCCGGGCGCTGCGCGCGGCCGGCGCGGCGGTCGCCCACGAGGCCGAGCAGGGCGGCGGCGAGGATCGCGACCGAGACCCCGATCCCGATGATGCCCACCAGTGTGAAGGCGATGTTCCGGGGGAGGCCGGTCCCGGGGTCGAGGTGCGCGGCGATGAGCGTGACCGTGAGCGCGCTGCCCAGGGCCTGGCCCACGGAGCGGGCGATCGAGTTGACGGCGTTGGCCACGCCCGTCTCGTCCTCGTGCACCGCCTGCACGATGAGCGAGGGCAGCGCGGCGTAGGTGATGGTCACCGCCACCTGGGTCAGCAGCCCGGCGCCGATCACCGCCCAGGGCTCGCTGCGGAGCCAGGTCAGGAGGGCGAACCCGGCCAGGCCGAACGTCCACCCCACGACCAGCGTCGGCAGCCCGCCGAAGCGGGTGACCACGGAGCCGGCGAACGGGGCCAGGATGATGCCGACGATCCCGCCCGGGAGCAGGTAGATGACGGTCGCCTCGAGGACCGAGGCGCCGAAGCCGTACCCCGTGACCTCCGGCGGGCTCTGCACGAACTGGAGGACGGCGAGGAACGAGGCGAACATCGCCACGCCGGCCAGGAGCCCGACCACGTTCGGGATGATCGTGCGCCGGTCGGCGAGCATCGCGGGCCGGACCAGTGGCTCGGCCAGCCGCCGCTGCAGCACCGTCCACCCGCCCAGGACCACGACCGACCCGACCAGGCAGCCGAGCGCCGCCGGTGAGGACCATCCCCAGGCGTTGCCCTGCGAGACGAACAGCAGCAGGAGGCTCAGCCCGAGCCCCAGGACGGCGGCGCCCCACCAGTCCACCCTGCCCGAGCCGGTCGCGGCGCGGCGGGGCAGCAGCCGGAGGCAGAGCGCGAACGCCACGACGGTGATGGCCAGCCCGAGCCAGAACGGCCGGCGGTAGTCGGCGTCGTCACCCGCGAGCAGGCCGGTCGCCACCAGCCCGGCCACGCCGCCGACGCCCAGGGTGCTGCTGACCACGGACATGGCGACCCCGAGCCGGCGCTCGGGCAGCTCGCGGCGCAGCACGCTGATGGACAGCGGGAACAGCCCGTAGGAGGCGCCCTGCAGCACGCGGGCCAGCAGCAGGAGCGGCAGGGACTCCGTCGCGATCGCCAGCACGGTTCCCGCCGCGACGGTCGCGAGGATGCCGAGGATGACCGGCCGCTCGCCCTTCAGGTCGCCCAGCCGGCCCAGCACGGGGGTGAGCACCGTGGCGGCGAGCAGGTTCGCGGTCAGGACCCAGCCGGCCGCCGAGGGCGAGACGTCGAGCTGCTCGGCGATCCGGTCGAGGACGGGGACGACGAGGCTCTGCAGCAGCGAGAGCGTGATGACGACCAGCGAGAGGGCGAGCACCAGCAGGACGGCGCCGGCCACACCGCCCCGGACAGCGGGCTGTTCGCGGTCGGGCACCCCTCGATCAGACCACGGCCGCCGCGGGCCTCGTCCCCCTGCTCCGGGCCGTCGCGGGCCGGTCGGCATGACGCTGATCACACCCCGTCAGGTGAAGTGTGCAACTCGACGATTGGAATGCGGCGGGACGGGGGACAGAGCCCTCGACGACGTGCCGCCGTCCGTGACCCGACGGTGGCCTCTCGATGCTTGGGGAGAAGACAAGAATGGTGATGTGGCCGGCCGTGACGCTGATCGGCTTCCTGGTCCTGACGGCCCTGGTGATCGCGATGGGCACGCAGTCCACCGCCCGGTACGAGCGCGAGCGCGCCGAGCGCACTTCCGGTGCCCGGCACGCCAGCGCGGAACCGGTGCGCGCGGCGCGGGCCGCCTGACGCCGCCGACGGACCTCGAACGCCCCGTCCGCTCCCTCGTGGAGCAGGCGGGGCGTCCTGCTGCTCAGAGCACGTCGGCCGGGGTGTCCAGCACCGTCCGGTCCAGCGACTCCAGCAGGTCGAACTGCGCGCCCGTACGCGGCAGCTCCCAGCGCCAGAAGTAGCGGGCGGCGGCGCGCTTGCCGTCGTAGAACGCCCCGGATCCACCGCCCGTGGCCAGCGCCTGCTCCAGCCACAGCCAGGCGACGACGACGTGCCCGGCGGCCTCCAGGTAGACGTGCGAGTTGGCCAGCGCCAGGTCGGGATCCCCGGTGCCCCACAGCGTCGCGGTGACCGCCACCAGCCGGGCGACGGCGGCGTCCAGGTCGGCGGCGAAACCGGACCACTCGGTGCCGGCGGCGCGGCTCGTGGTGGTCCCGATGGTCTCCGCGAGCAGGGCGAGCCCGGCACCGCCCTGCAGCACCACCTTGCGGCCGAGCAGGTCCAGGGACTGGATGCCCTGCGTCCCCTCGTGGATCGGGTTGAGCCGGTTGTCCCGGTAGAACTGCTCGACCGGGTAGTCGCGGGTGTAGCCGTAACCGCCGTGCACCTGGATGGCCAGGTCGTCGGCGGCCAGCCCCCACTGCGACGGCCAGGCCTTGGCGACCGGCGTCAGCGTGTCGAGCAGCAGGTGGGCGCGGTCCCGCTCGTCGGCGCTCTCGGCCGTCTGCTCCTCGTCGACCAACCGCGCGCAGTACAGGCCCAGCGCCAGCCCGCCCTCGGCGTAGCTCTTGGCGGCCAGCAGCATCCGGCGGACGTCGGGGTGCTCGATGATCGGCGTCATCGGTGAGGAGGGGTCCTTGGCGCCGGCGGGCCGGCCCTGCGTGCGGGTGCGCGCGTACTCCAGCGCGTGCAGGTAGCCGGTGTACCCGAGCACGGACGCGCCCACCCCGACGCCGATCCGCGCCTCGTTCATCATGTGGAACATGTAGGTCAGGCCGCGGTTCTCCTCGCCCACGAGGTAGCCCACGGCGCCGGCCCGCCCGCCCGGCGTGTGCACGCCCTCGCCGAAGTTGAGCAGCGTGTTCGTCGTCCCGCGGTAGCCCATCTTGTGGTTGAGGCCGGCCAGCACGACGTCGTTGCGCTCACCCGGCGAGCCGTCGGGCTCCACCAGGAACTTGGGGACGACGAACAGCGAGATGCCCTTCACGCCGGCCGGACCGCCGGGCACCTTCGCCAGCACCAGGTGGACGATGTTCTCGGTCAGCTCGTGGTCCCCGCCGGAGATCCACATCTTGTTGCCGCTGAGCCGGTACGTGCCGTCGTCCTGGGGCACCGCCTTCGTGGTGATGTCGGCGAGCGAGGAGCCGGCCTGCGGCTCGGACAGCGCCATCGTGCCGAACCAGCGGCCCTCGACCATCGGGGCGACGAACGTGTCGATCTGCTGCCGGCTGCCGTGGGTCAGCAGCAGCCGGGCGTTGGCCATGGTGAGGAACGGATAGGCCGACGTGCCGATGTTGGCCGCCTGGAACCAGGCCAGCACCGCCTGGCCGACCGTGTGCGGCAGCTGCATGCCGCCGAACTCCTCGTCGAAGGAGCCGGCCATCAGCCCGGTCTCGGCGAAGACCGCCAGCGCCCGGCCGACCTCGGGCACGAGCACGACCTTGCCGTCGACCATGCGCGGCTCGTTCTCGTCGGCCGTGCGGTTGTGCGGGGCGAAGTGCTCGGTGGCGACCTGCTGGGCCAGGTCGAGCACCGCGTCGAAGGTGTCCCGCGAGTGCTCGGTGAACCGCGGCCGCTTGGTCAGGGACTCGACGTCCAGCCATTCGTGCAGCAGGAAGTCCAGGTCGCGGCGGGACAGGATCAGGGACGGCGTCGGCACGCACCAAGCCTAGGTCGGACCGTCCCACCGGGTGCGGCTCAGGGAAGCGGTCCGGTCTCCTCCACGACGGGATCGCCGGCCCGGACGACTCCGGATGCGTCGGAGGCAGGGCCGCGCACGTCGGCGGTGGCGCGGCCGGCCAGCCAGATCACCAGCAGGACGACGAAGATCAGCACCACGATGCCGACGGCGAGTGCGGCCATCCGGCGCAGCGCGGTCCTCCGGGGCCCGAGCCGGGCTTCCGGGTCCTTGGGTCCACCGTGGCCGGCGCGGTCGCGGGCATCGTCCATCTCTCCTCCAGGTCGCCGGCGGCCGGCTCGGCGTGTGCGCCTCCGGTGCCCGCCACGGCGCGCCGGGGCCGGTGCCCCGGCACGCCGGGCGGAGCCGGATCTCGGCTCGGGGTGTCAGCCGTTCAGCCGGGCCTTGAGCATCGCCTTGCCCTGTTCGCCGCCCTTGCGGCTCTCGGACTGGGCCTTCCGGAAGAATTCGGCGAGCTCGGAGTCGCCCGCCCGTTCGGCGTCCTGGATGTAGGTCTCCAGCCGCAAGGCGTTGTCGAGGCTGGCCTCGGTGAACCAGATCAGGTTGTAGTCCTTGTCCGGTGTGCCGGTGATCTTGCCGGTCTCGGTGCTGGTCATGACCGTCCTCCATCTCGTGGTGGTGGTTCTGACCTCCCCGGGCTACCCGAGCGCCCGGGGCACGCAACGTGGACCCGGCCGAAAAGTCCCGTGCGACGTCCGGGGCCACCGGGCGGTGGCGCCGCCCATGACGGTTCTGTGTCGGCTCGTTTTCCCGTGGGCCCGACGGGTAGCGCGGCGGCGAACGGAGCAACCGAGTGGGAGGAGCCTCCCCATGAGCCAGACCGTTTCCGACGTGCTCCTGGAGCGACTGCAGGAGTGGGACGTCGAGAAGGTGTTCGCCTATCCCGGCGACGGGATCAACGGCATCCTCGAGGCCTTCGGCGAGCAGGAGGGCCTGCAGTTCGTGCAGTCCCGGCACGAGGAGATGTCCGCGTTCGAGGCCGTGGGCTACGCGAAGTTCACCGGCCGCGTGGGCGTGTGCATGGCCACCTCGGGACCGGGAGCCATCCACCTGCTCAACGGCCTCTACGACGCGAAGCTGGACCACGTGCCGGTCGTGGCGATCGTCGGCCAGACCGACCGCAGCGCCATGGGCGGGTCCTACCAGCAGGAGGTCGACCTGCTGTCGCTGTTCAAGGACGTCGCCCACCACTACGTCCACGTGGTCAACACACCCGAACAGCTGCCGAACGTGCTCGACCGGGCCATCCGGACCGCCGCGGCGGAGCACGCCCCCACGGCGGTCATCATCCCCGCCGATGTGCAGGAGCTGGAGTACAGCCCGCCGACGCACGAGCACAAGATGGTGCCCTCGAGCGGCGTCCACACCTCGACGCCGACGATCACCCCGGACGACCCGTCGATCCGCGCCGCCGCCGACCTGCTCAACAGTGGGAGCAAGGTCGCGATGCTGGTCGGCCAGGGAGCGCGGGGTGCCCGCGCCGAGGTGATCGAGGTCGCCGACATCCTGGGCGCGGGCGTCGCCAAGGCGCTCCTCGGCAAGGACGTGCTGCCCGACGACCTGCCGTTCGTCACCGGGTCGATCGGGCTGCTGGGCACCCGCCCGACCTGGGAGATGATGGAGAACTGCGACACCCTGCTGACGGTCGGCTCCAACCTGCCCTACAGCGAGTTCTTCCCCGAGTACGGCCAGGCGCGCGGCGTGCAGATAGACCACGACGCGAAGTTCATCGGCATGCGCTACCCGTACGAGCTGAACCTCGTGGGGGACGCCGCCACCACCCTCCGCGCGCTGATCCCGCTGCTGGAGCGCAAGCCCGACCGGTCCTGGCGGGACGGCATCGAGGACGGCGTCCGGCGCTGGTGGGAGACCATCCACATGCGGGCCATGACCGACGCCGACCCGGTCAACCCGATGCGGCTGTTCTACGAGCTCAACGACCGGATGCCCGGCAACGCCGTCATCACCGCGGACTCCGGGTCGTCGGCCAACTGGTACGCGCGGCACCTGCGGTTCGGCCCGGACACCCGCGGCTCGCTCTCCGGGACGCTGGCCACCATGGGGCCGGCGGTGCCGTACGGCATCGGTGCCAAGTTCGGCCACCCCGACCGGCCGGTGATCGCCTTCGTCGGCGACGGGGCGATGCAGATGAACGGCCTGGCCGAGCTGATCACCATCTCCCGGTACTGGCAGGAGTGGGCCGACCCGCGCATGGTGATCGCGGTGCTCCACAACAACGACCTGAACCAGGTGACCTGGGAGATGCGGGCCATGGGCGGCTTCCCGAAGCTGGCCGACTCGCAGACGCTGCCCGACGTCTCCTACGCCGCGTTCGCCGCCGGCCTCGGCTTCGAGGCGATCACGGTGGACGACCCCGACCAGGTGGGGCCGGCGTGGGACCGCGCGCTGGCCGCGGGCCGGCCGGCGCTGCTCGACGTGCACGTCGACGCGGACGTGCCGCCCATCCCGCCGCACGCGACGATCGAGCAGATGACCGAGACGGCCAGGTCGCTGTTCAAGGGCGACGAGGACGCCTGGGGTGTGGTCAAGCAGGGGGCCAAGACCAAGATCAAGGAATTCCTGCCGCACCGGGGCTGAGCGATGGCGGTCACCGATCTGCCACCGCCCACCAGCCGGCCGCCGGAGCCGGCCCGCCCCGACCGGGTGGACGTCGCGGCACTGGCGGCCGAGCTGGGCCGCCGGGTCGACGGCGGCGTCCGGTTCGACACCGGCACCCGCGGTGCGTACTCCACCGACGCGTCGAACTACCGGACCCCGCCGCTGGGCGTCGTGGAGCCGCGCACGGTGGAGGCCGCCGTGGAGGCCGCGGCGGTCTGCCGTGAGCACGGGGTGCCGCTGCTGTCGCGGGGCGGAGGGACCAGCCTGGCCGGGCAGACCACCAACGCCGCCGTCGTCCTCGACTGGAGCCGGTACTGCAACCGGCTGGAGTCCGTCGACGTCGAAGGCCGTACCTGCGTGGTCGAGCCCGGCATGGTCCTCGACCACCTCGACGGCCGGCTCGCCGAGCACGGGCTGACGTGGGGGCCGCAGCCGGCGACGCACTGGACCTGCACCGTCGGCGGCATGCTGGGCAACAACGCCTGCGGCGCCTCGGCGCAGGTCTACGGCAAGGCGGTGGACAAGGTCTCCCGCCTCGAGGTCCTCCTGGCCGACGGCACCCGCATGTGGGTGGGGCCGACGACCGACGAGGAGTACGCCGGGATCGTGGCGGCCGGCGGCCGCAGGGCCGAGGTCTACCGCGGGCTGCGCGAGCTGCGGGACACCTACCTGGGCGCCATCCGGACCGGTTTCCCCCGGATCCCGCGGCGCGTGTCCGGATACAACCTCGACGCACTGCTGCCCGAGAACGGCTTCGACGTGGCCCGGGCACTGGTCGGCAGCGAGGGCACGCTGGTGACGGTGCTGCGAGCGGAGCTCCACCTGTCCGAGCTCCCGCGGGCCCGGCGGCTGGCGGTCGTGGGTTACCCCGACGTCGTCGCCGCCGGCCGGGAGGTCGCCCGGGTGCTCCCGCACCGGCCGCACCGGCTCGAGGGCGTCGACGAGGTGCTGCGCCGCAACCAGGCCGAGCTCGGGATGAACCCACGGGCGCTGGAGAGGCTGCCGGAGGGCTCCGGCTGGCTGCTGGTGGAGCTGGCGGGGGAGGAGGACGACCTGGACCGGCGGATGGAGCGCCTGGTCGAGGACCTCCGGTCGGCCCCCGATCGGCCCGCCGTGCTGGTGCTGGAGGACCCGGCCGAGCAGGCGGACATGTGGGCCTTCCGCGAGTCCGGGCTGGGCGCCACCGCGCACCCACCCGGCGCTCCGGACACCTGGCCCGGGTGGGAGGACTCCGCCGTCGCCCCGGAACGGCTCGGGGACTACCTCGCCGACCTCGGGGAGCTGCTCGAGCGACACCAGCTCACGCCCTCGTCCCTGTACGGGCACTTCGGCCACGGGTGCGTGCACCTGCGCATCCCCTTCCCGCTCGGCGAACCCGGCGGCCAGGACCCCTACCGCTCGTTCCTCGAGGACGCCGCGGATCTCGTCGCCCGGTACGGCGGCTCGATGTCCGGCGAGCACGGTGACGGGCAGGTGCGGGCCGAGCTGCTGCCGCGGATGTTCGATCCGCAGGTCGTCGAGGCCTTCGGCCGGATGAAGGCGCTGCTGGACCCGGGGAACGCGCTGAACCCGGGAAAGGTCGTCGCGCCCTATCCCCTGGACGTGCACCTGCGGCTCACTCCCGACTACCCGGCGTGGGAGCCCGAGGTCGCCTTCGGCTACCCGGAGGACGACGGCGCCTTCTCACACGCCGCGGCGCGTTGCGTCGGCGTCGGCAAGTGCCGGGCCTCGCTGGACGCGTCGCCGGGTGCGGTGATGTGCCCGAGCTACCAGGTCACCGGCGACGAGAAGCACTCCACCCGCGGCCGCGCCCGCCTGCTGTTCGAGATGCTGCGGGGCGACGTCATCCGGGACCGCTGGCGCTCGACCGCCGTCCGTGACGCGCTGGACCTGTGCCTGGCGTGCAAGGGGTGCCGGAGCGACTGCCCGGTCGACGTGGACATGGCGACGTACAAGGCGGAGTTCCTGTCCCACCACTACGCGGGCCGGGTGCGCCCGCGGACCCACTACACCCTGGGCTGGCTGCCGCTGGTCGCCCGCGTCGGCGCCCTGGCGCCGCGGGTCGTCAACGTGCTGACCCGGACGCCGGGGTTGCGCACGGTGGCCAAGGCGATCGGCGGGGTGACCCCGGAGCGCGACCTGCCGCTGTTCGCCCCGCAGCGCTTCACCTCCTGGTACCGCGAGCGGGGACCTCGTGGGACGGGGGAGCGCGGCGAGGTGCTGCTCTGGCCCGACACCTTCACCGAGTTCTTCCAGCCGCACATCGGCCAGGCCGCGGTGACGGTGCTGGAGGACGCCGGCTTCACCGTGCGGATCCCGGACCAGGAGCTGTGCTGCGGGCTGACCTGGATCTCCACGGGCCAGCTGGCGACGGCCTCCCGGATCCTGCGCCGGACGGCGGGCGCACTGGCACCGGCGCTGCGCGAGGGGATGCCGGTCGTGGGGCTGGAGCCCAGCTGCACGGCGGTCTTCCGGTCCGACGCGCCGGAGCTGCTCCCGGACGACGCGGACGTCCGGCTGCTCGCGGACCGGACCCGGACCCTCGCCGAGCTGCTCGGCGAGCACGCGCCCGACTGGGCGCCGCCGCCGGCGGACCGTGCGGCGATGGTGCAGACCCACTGCCACCACCACTCGATCATGGGGTTCGACCAGGACCGCGAGCTGATGCGCAAGGCCGGGTTCGACGCCGACGTGCTGAACTCCGGCTGCTGCGGGCTGGCCGGGAACTTCGGGTTCGAGCGCGGTCACTACGACGTGTCCATGGCCTGCGCCGAGCAGGCCCTGCTGCCGGCCGTGCGCGGCGGGGATCCTCGGGCGGTCGTCCTCGCCGACGGCTTCAGCTGTCGCACCCAGGTCGAGCAGGCCGACACCGGCCGCCGGGGCGTCCACCTGGCCGAGGCGCTCGCCGGCCTGGTGACCGGTGCGCCGTTGGGCGAGCGCCCGGAGGAGGTGCTGGCGCCGCCTCCGCGCCCACCCGGCCGGACGGCGCAGGCGCTGGCGCTGGCGACGGCCGCCTGCGCGGCCGGGGCCGCGGTGACCGGCGGGGTCACCGCCGTGCGACGCGTACTGGCCGGCCGCTGCGCCGGCTGAGGGAGACACACCGTCGGAGAGAGGAGATCACGGTGCTCTGGTTCTGGTGGTGGCTTCTGTTCGTCCTCCTGCTCCTGCTGCTCCCGCTCGGCTACGGGTGGGGCTACCGCGGCTGGGGCCCGCCCTACCCCTCGTACTACGGGAGCCGCCGGACCGTGGCCGCGGACCCGGTCGCCGACCCGGTCGATCCGGCGGTCGATCCGGTCGTCGACCCGGCAGCCGATCCGGCGGTCGACCCGGTGGCGGCCGAGGAGGCGCGGGGCTGGGGACTGCTGGCCGACGTCCTCTGGGTCGTGGCCGTGGTGGCGCTCGTCTGGCTGCTGCTCGGGTTGCTGCTGTGACGGTGGCACCGGACGTCCCGGTGCAGGGGGTCGACGTCGCCGTCTACCGGCTGCCGACCGACCGCCCCGAGGCCGACGGCACGCTGCAGTGGGACGCGACGACGGCGATCGTGGTGCGGACCCGGGCGGCGGACCGCACCGGGACCGGCTGGACCTACGCGGACGAGGCGACCGCCGCAGTGGTCCGGGGGCTGCTCGCCGGCGTGGTGGAGGGCCGGTCGGCGCTGCACCCGCAGGACGCCACGCACGCCATGGCGCGGGCCGCCCGCAACGCCGGGGCGCGCGGCCTGATCGCGATGGGGATCTCCGCGGTCGACGTCGCGCTGTGGGATCTCAAGGCCCGGTTGCTCGACGTCCCGCTGGCGGTCCTCCTCGGGACCGTGCGGCAGGACTCACCCGTCTACGCCAGCGGCGGGTTCACCAGCTACGACGACGCGGCCACCCGGGAGCAGCTGGCGGGGTGGCTGGACCGCGGCTTCGACCAGGTGAAGATCAAGATCGGGGAGTCCTGGGGCAGCGCAGTCCCTCGTGACCTGGCGCGCACCCGGCTGGCCCGGGAGATCGTCGGCGACGAGGTGGCGCTGCTGGTCGACGCCAACGGCGGGTACACCGCCAAGCAGGCGGTCCGGGTGGGCCGGCAGCTCGACGATCTCGGGGTCGTGTGGTTCGAGGAACCCGTCTCCTCCGACGACCTGGCGGGGCTGCGGTCCGTGCGCCGCAGCCTGGACTGCGACGTGGCCGCCGGTGAGTACGGCGCCCGGATCGAGGACTTCGCGGGGCTCTGCGGCGCCGGTGCCGTGGACTGCCTGCAGGTCGACGCCAGCCGCTGCGGCGGGGTGACCGAGTGGCTGCGGGCCGCCGCGGTCGCCGCGGGCCACGGGCTCGAGGTGTCGGCGCACTGCGTGCCCGCGCTGCACGCCCACCTGGGCGTCGCCACCCCCAACCTGCGCCACCTCGAGTGGTTCCACGACCACGAGCGGTTCGAGGCCCGGCTCTTCGACGGTGCGCCGGAGCCGGACCGTGGACGGGTCCGCCCGGACCTGACCGCACCGGGGCTCGGCCTGACGCTCCGCGAGGCCGACGTCGAGGAGCTGCGGGTCGACTGAGGCCGCGCCCCCGGCTCAGGGCCGGGCCGCGCGGGACCGGCGCCGGGCGTACCAGAACAGAAGGCCGGCCAGCACCGGAGGGGCCGCCACGAGCGCGACGCGCAGGAACCGGATGACGGTGACGACCTCCAGCCCGAACATCTGGGCGATCACGTCGCTGGCGGCGCCGATGACCGTCACCGCGCCCACCGTGCCGACGAAGGTCACGAAGGCGACGCGGAACGGTGCGTCGAACGGCCGCTCGCTGAGGTCGAGCTCGGCGTCCGGACGCCGCCGGAACAGCCTCTCGAGCAGGGGGTAGACCAGCAGCGCCCCACCGATCAGCGCCGGCAGCAGGACCCCGCCGAGGAACGGGTTGGTGATCGTGGCCCCCAGGATCCCGAACTCCACGGCGGGCAGGACGAGGATCGCCCCCTCCATCGGGAAGAGGTACCAGTCGGGATACATGTCGTTCCCCGCCACCCCGGGCAGGAACGGGCCGATGTGCAGCACGTCCCCGAAGGGCACCAGGGCGGCCGAGATCAGGAGCAGGCTGCTGATCAGCAGGGTGAGCAGCAGCGCCCCTGACCGCAGCCCCGCCCGCCCGGGGACCACCACCAGCCGACGCTCCCCGCGTGGCCCCCGCGGCAGCACGGTGTGCCGCTGGCGGACGACCAGCCAGAGGTGGACGGCGAGCAGCGCTCCGAAGGCCACGGGCAGCAGCAGGACGTGCAGCCAGAACAGCCGGGGGACGACGTCGGCGACGTCCGGCCCCGCGAAGACGAGGTCGGCCAGCTCGCCGCCGAGCCAGGGGATGCTGCCCGCGATCGAGTACCCGATCCGGACACTGCTCCCGGTGATCACGTCGTAGACCAGGTTCTGCCCCGACCACCCCAGCGCGAAGGCCAGCGCCAGCAGGACCAGGCCGAGCAGGTAGTTCGAGATGCGGCGACCGCGGAAGGCGCCGGCGAGGAGCACCCGCAGCACGTGCAGCAGCAGCGCCGCGACGAACAGGTAGCTCGCCACGCGGTGCACGCGGCGCAGCAGCAGCCCTCCGGGCACGTCGTGGCTGATCGACACCACGGAGGCGAACGCGGCCGGCAGGTCGCGGCCGTCGTAGAGGTCGGCCGAGCCCTGGTACTCCACCAGCTCGGCCGACGGCTCGTAGAAGAAGGTCAGCACCAGCCCGGTCAGCAGCAGGACGGCGAAGCAGACCACCGCGACCGGTCCGAGCAGGAAGGACCAGTGCGTGGGCACGAACAGCTCGCGCAGCCACCGGGGCCGGGCGGGGGCCTGCTGGACGCTCATCCGCGCACCGGCCCGATCGGCGTGGCGAAGTCGCCGGTGGCCACCAGGAACCCGTCCGGGTCGACACCGAGCGGCAGCTGGGGGAGGGGGCGCGACGCCGGCCCGAACGTCGGGACGGCTCCCCGGGCGGCGTCGAACGTCGCCTGGTGGCAGGGGCAGAACAGGGAGTCGCTGTCCTCCTGGTACAGCCCGACCGGGCAACCGGCGTGAGTGCAGATCTTCGAGTAGGCGACCAGCCGCTCGCCCACGACCCAGTCGAGGACCGTGGGCGGCTGGGCCTGCTGGGAGGAGAGCCGCACCAGGACGACGGCGGCCAGGTCCTCCCGGACCCGACCCTCCGGCCACACGGTGCCGAAGCCGCCGATCGGGACGTCGGCCGCGACGATCCGCTCGCCCTCTCCGGTCACCAGGTACGTGCCCCGCCGCCAGCCGGTGGCCGGTGGCCCACCCCGGCCCAGCCAGGCGAGCAGGCCCACCCCGGCGACCGCGCCGGCGCCGAGGCCACCGAGGACCCAGCGCCGGCCGATCCGGTGCCCGGCGACCGCAGCGAGCAGGGGGGCGTCCCCCGGCTCGCGCTGGTCCGGCCACACCAGCTCCGCCTCGTCCCCCGCGGGCATCGACGCGACGACGAGCGCGGCGGACAGGGTGCTGCCACCGAGGGTCAGCCCGAGCGCGGAGGCGGGCCAGTCGAGCACCAGGCCCGTGACGAACGCGGCCAGCAGGAGCACCGCCGCGGGGGGGGGGGGGGGGGGGGGGGGGGGGGGGGGGGGGGGGGGGGGGGGGGGGGGGGGGGGGGGGGGGGGGGGGGGGGGGGGGGGGGGGGGGGGGGGGGGGGGCGGGGGGG
>NZ_JBJHAO010000023.1:0-38222 GCF_054051075.1 Blastococcus sp. SYSU DS0617 | reverse complement strand
CCTAGCGCACCGAGCCCACGGGACCCCCAACCGCCACCCCCCCCCCCCCCCCCCCCCCCCCCCCCCCCCCCCCCCCCCCCCCCCCCCCCCCCCCCCCCCCCCCCCCGCTGTGCTGTCTGTCGTCCTCCGGTACCGCCCCGGCCACGATCAGGTGACCTGATCCCAGCGCGTCCTCCCTCACGGTGTGCGGTGTGGGAGGACGCGCTGCGGTGAGGGAGGACGGCGTCAGCTCGCCGCGGCGGCCCGGGTCAGAGCAGCACTGCCTCTCGCCAGCCGCGCAGGGAGTTGACGACGGCCAGCCCTTCGGCCGCGAGGAGGTCGGCCGGGGTGAGCCGGCGCTCGTGCAGCCGGCCCTCGGCGACCAGCCGGTCGCGCTCCACGCCGGGCAGGCAGCCGGCCGACACCGGGGGAGTCCACCAGCGGCCGTCGAGCCGGACGGCGAGGTTGGCGATCGTCGTCTCGGTAACCTCGCCGCGCGAAGACGTCAGCACCACGTCGTCGGCGTCCGGCCACCGGGCGGCGCGCTCGGTGTAGACGGCCCGCCGGGTGGTCTTGTGCCGCAGCCAGACGTCGTCGGCGTCGACCGGGTCGGGGTCCACGACCAGCCGGACGGGTGCGTCCACCCGGACCGGGGGCGGGCCGACCTCGACGTCCACCCGGCCGTCGCGGTGCAGGGTCAGCCGCACGCGCGCCGGCGCGGGATCCGCGGTCACCGCGACCAGGCGCCGGCGGACCACCTCGGGGTCGAGCGCGAACCCGGCCCAGGCAGCGGAGTCGGTCAGCCGGGCCAGGTGCCGCTCGACGTTCCGCAGCGCACCCCCCGGCAGGCGGGCCATCGTCTCGATGAGTGCGAACTCCTCGTACGGCCGGGCGAGGATCGCCGCCTTCGCCAGCAGCTCCGCGTGCTCGGCGTCGGCGTCGGAGGACCAGGTGATCCCCCCGCCGGTGCCGTAGACGCCGGTGCCGGTGGCCCGCTCGACGGTGACCGTCCGGATGGCCACGGTGAACCGTGCGCGGAAGGCCTGCCCCGGGGGAGCGACCACCCCGAGGGTTCCGCAGTAGACCCCGCGCGGCTCGGGCTCCAGGGCCTGGATGAGCTGCATGGTCCGGTGCTTGGGGGCGCCGGTCACCGAGCCGGAGGGGAACAGGGCGCGGAACACGTCGACCAGCCCGACGTCGCTCCGCGGCCGTGCGGTGACGTCGGAGGTCAGCTGCCAGACCGTCTCGTACCGCTCGGCCCGGAACAGCGCGGGGACCTCGACGCTGCCCACCTCGGCGATGCGCCCGAGGTCGTTGCGCAGCAGGTCGACGATCATCAGGTTCTCGGCACGTTCCTTGGCGCTGGCCAGGAGCGTGCGGCGGGCCTCCTCGTCCTCGGCGGGAGTGGCGCCCCTGCGCGCGGTGCCCTTCATCGGGCGGGTGAGCAGGCGGTCGCCGGTCCAGTCGAAGAACAGCTCGGGGCTGGCGCTGGCCACGACGTGGGTGCCGATGTCCAGGTACGCCGCCCACGAGCCCCGCTGCCCGCACGCGAGGTCGGCGTACAGCTGCTCCAGGTCGCCGGTCACCTTCGCCCGCATCCGGACGGTGAGGTTGACCTGGTACGCATCGCCGGCCGCGATCCAGCGCCGGACGGCGGCGACGGCGTCCCGGTACCCCGCCGGCGTCCAGTCCCGCTGCCACGGACCCGCCGCGTAGTCCCGCTCCCGGCCGGGGAGGGGAGCGACGGGCGGGACGGCGACGGCCTGCCCGCTGAGCCCGAACACCGCCAGGGGCAGCGTCTCGTTCGGCGCCCGCGGGGGCACTGCCGCGCCGGGGTCGAGTCCGGCCGCCGCCTCGTAGGCCAGGTAGCCGAAGGCCCAGGCGCCGGCGGCCGTCGCCCGCTCCACCTCGGCGAGCAGGGGGACGACGTCGGCGGGCTCGCGGGCCACCAGCACGCGGTCCGCGCCGGGGAAGGCGAGCGCCGAGCCGGTGGCCAGGTCGTCGAAGCGGCCGTGCACCCGCCCGGTCAGGCCCGGGTCACTCGCCGCCACGGGGGTGCTTGCGGTCCTGGTCGGCCAGGAACCGCTCGAACTCCGCGCCGATCTCCTCCGCGGTCGGGACCGCGCCCTCGTCGCTGAGCAGATCGCTGTTCTCCCGCGCCGTGGTGAAGGCGTCGTACTGCTGCTCGAGTGCGGCGACGACCGCGGTGTTCTCCGCCGACCGGGCGATCTGCTCGTCGACCTCGGTGCGGTGCACCTCGGCGGCCTCGCGCAGCGACTCGACGGGCACGTGCAGGCCGGTGAGCTGCTCGAGGTGCTCGAGCAGTGTCAGGGAGGCGGCCGGGTACGTGGCCTGGGCGAGGTAGTGCGGCACGTGCACGGCCACGCCGAGGGCGTCGACGCCCGCTTCGCCGAGACGGACCTCCAGCAGCGCCGCGACGCTCCCGGGGATCCGCATCTCGCCCCAGTAGACCGGGTACTGCTCGATCAGGGCCCGGCGCGTGGCGTGCGCGGTGACCGTGACCGGGCGGGTGTGGGGCACCGGCATGGGGATGGCGTGCAGCGCGACCACCGAGGTCACGCCCAGCTGCTCGACCAGCCGGGCGACGGCGGCGACGAAGCGTTCCCACTGGTAGTCCGGCTCCGCCCCGTGCAGCAGGAGGAATGGCACACCCGCGTCGTCCTCGACGGCGTAGAGCTCGATCGCCGGGGCGTGGAAGGTCTCGTACCGGTCCCCGCTGAAGGTGACGCGGGGCCGGTGGGCCCGGTAGTCCACCAGGGCATCGGCGTCGAACCGCGCGATGACCTCGTGGGGCAGTCCGGCCAGCAGGTGCGCGCCGGCCAGTGCTCCGGCGGAGGCGGCGTCGAAGTTCCCGGCGATGTCGTGCACGAGCACCAGCCCCCGGCCGCGCTCGGCCTCACCCGCCGACGCACCGCGGGCGAGGAAGCGCTCCGCCCCCGGGAGGAGCTCGACGAGGTCCTCGGGTCGCTGGGTCACGTGATCATTCCTCCGTCGACGTCGAAACCACTACCGGTGCAGCCGCACCGGGCCCTGCCGCATTCCCGCCTCCCCGGGACGCGGGCGGCGTCAGCTCCGGACGGTCGCCCCCTCCTCGTCGGAGTCCGCCGGCGGAGCCACCTGCTCCCGGGTCAGGTGCGCGCCCGTCTCGTCCTCGACGACCTGGGCCCGGGTCCCGTCGGGGTCGACCTCCGGTGACTTCCCGTCGAGCTGGTCGCGTGCGTAGCGGTAGCTGACGGCGATCAACGCAGCCACCGGGACGGCGAGGAAGGCGCCGACGATCCCCGCGAGACCGCTGCCCGCGGTGACGGCCAGGATGACGACGGCCGCGTGCAGGTTCAGGCCGCGGCCCTGCAGGATCGGCTGCAGCACGTTGCCCTCGATCTGCTGCACGATGACGATCAGGCCCAGGACGAGGAGAGCGGTGGTGGGGCCGCTGTCGACCAGTGCGATGAGCACCGCGAACCCGCCGGCCACGAACGCCCCGATGATGGGGATGAAGGCGCCGAAGAAGGTCAGGACGGCCAGCGGGAGCACCAGCGGCACGCCGAGGGCCCACAGACCCAGACCGATGAACAGCGCGTCGACGAACCCCACGACGGCCTGGAGTCGGATGAACTCCGAGAGGGTCGACCACGTCTTGTAGGACAGCGCCGCGATGTGCGGGGCTGCGGGCGGGCCGGTCTGGGCTGCCAGCCACGGGACCCAGCGCGGACCGTCCTTGAGGAAGAAGAAGGTCAGCACCAGCGCCAGGACCAGGTTGAGCAGGATGCCGCCGATCGCCGTGGCGCCGGTGACGGCGTAGCCGGCGATGTTCTGGGCGTTGCCCTGGATGGAGTCGGTGGCCTGCTCGATGGCGGTGCCGAGCTGCTCCTCGCCGACGTTGAACGGCGGGCCGGCCAGCCAGTCCTGCAGCTGCTCGAGGCCGTCGCTGACGCCGTCGGCGAGCTCCTCCACCTGGTCGACGACCTGGGGCGCCAGCCACGTGATGATGCCGGCGAAGGCGGCGAAGAAGGTCAGCAGCACGGTGATCGAGGCGAGCGCGGAGGGCCACCCGTGGTTGCGGAGGAAGCGCACCGGCGGCCAGAGCACGGTGCTGAAGAGCAGACCCAGCACGACCGGGAGCAGGACGATCCACAACTTGCCCAGGACGTAGCCGACCACGATCAGCGCCAGGACGATCAGGAGCAGCTGGGCCGAGGCGCCGGCCAGGGCGCGGCTCGCCTGCTGCAGGCGCTGCCCGCGCAGGTTGGTGGTGCCGGGCGCGTAGGAGCCGGGCCGGACGCCGGCCCCGGAGGCGTACTGGTCGGGCTCGTCGGGGTCCGGCGCGGGGACGTCCGTTCCGGCGTCGTCGGTGGTCGCGTTCGGCGCGGGCGTGCTGCGACCGGGCAGGCGGAACTTCATGGTGGTGATCTCAGCACACGGGGCGCGGTCCGACCGGCCGGACGGCGATCGTCACACCCACGTCGTAGCGTCAGGGCATGCCGAGGACCGCCACCGCCGACCGTGTCGACCGCGCTGCCCTCCTGGAGTTCCTCCGACCGCGCCACAAGGCGGTGCTGGTCACCCGTCGCCGTACCGAGGGCGTGCAGCTCTCGCCGGTCACCTGCGGGGTGGACGGCGAGGGGCGCATCGTGGTCTCCACCTATCCGCAGCGGGCGAAGGTCACCAACGCCCGACGGACGTCGTCGGTGTCGCTGTGCGTGCTGTCGGACGACTTCGACGGTCCCTGGGTCCAGGTCGACGGCGAGGCCGAGGTGCTCGACCTGCCCGAGGCGCTCGAGCCGCTGGTCGACTACTACCGGGCCATCAGTGGCGAGCACCCCGACTGGGACGAGTACCGCGCGGCCATGGTCCGGCAGGGCAAGTCGTTGCTGCGGATCACGGTGACCGGATGGGGGCCCGTCGCGACGGGCGGCTTCCCCCCGGACGTGGTTGACAAGCTCTGAGGCTTGCGTCTGTGTCCGAAAGGTGTCAGCCTTGCGGGATGCCCTTCGTCCTCACGGTGGACCAGCGAGCCAGCCGCAGTACCCCTGACCGGGTCGCCGACGTGCTGCGCCGCCTCCACGGCACGGTGCCCGCGGTGCTGGCCTTCGAGCGGACCGCCGGTGACGAGTTCCAGGGCGTGCTCGACGATCCGGAGCTCGTCGTCGACGTCGTTCTCGACCTGCTGCGCGAGGGCGCCTGGAGCGTGGGTGTGGGGGCGGGACCGGTGCAGGTGCCCTTGCCGTCCAGCACGCGTGCCGCGGCCGGCCCGGCGTTCCTCAGCGCCCGCCGAGCGGTCGACGCGGCCAAGCAGCGGTCCGCGCGGATCGCGGTCCGCGGGGCGGCGGAGACGGACGCCGAGGACGCGCAGGCCGTGCTGAGCGCGCTGGCGATGATCTACGAGCGGCGCAGCTCCCAGGCATGGGAGGCCATCGGCCTGGTCGACGACGGGCGGACGCAGGCGGAGGCCGCGGCGGCGCTCGGCATCTCCCGGCAGGCGGTCGGTCAGCGCCTGGCGGCCGGGTCGTGGGAGCTGGAGCGCGAACTCCGGCCGACCGCGGCCCGCATGCTGGCCCGGGCGGCGGGATGAACGTCCTCGCCCTCGTGCTGCTGGGCCTCACGGGCGCCGTCGGCCTGGCCCTCGCCCTCGGCGGGCGGTCGCCCGCGCCACCGGTCCGGGCAGCCGGCATGGTGGCGCTGCTCGCGGGCACGGCGGGGGCCGCCTGGGCCGGCGGCGACGCCACGGATGGCCTCCTCGGTGGCGCCGTCGTGCTGGCCGTCCTGGCCTCCGTGGCCGGTGGCGGCCCCGTGGCCGTCGGTGTGCTGCACGCCGCGGACCCGGCGGCCGTCGGCGTGGGGGGCGGTGCGCAGGACCCCGAGATCCTGCGTGGCGGCGCCTGGATCGGTGTGCTGGAACGCGCCGCGCTGACCGCCACGCTGCTGGCCGGCTGGCCCGAGGGGCTGGCCGTCGTCCTGGCGGTGAAGGGGCTGGGCCGCTTCGACGAACTGCGCACGCCGGCGGCCGCGGAACGGTTCATCGTCGGCACCCTGGCCAGCGCGCTGTGGGCGGCCGCCTGCGCGGGCGTGGTGGTCCTGCTGCGCGTCTGAGCGGTCACGCCCCGAGCGGGGGAGGACCCCGGCGATGACAATGGCCGCGAGCCCGTCGTCGTCAGGAGGCACCCGTTGTCCGAGTCGTCCACCGGGGGCGCGCTGCGCCACCCCGAACTGCTCGGCGTCTACTGCAACGACCACGTCGCCGCCGCCACCGGCGGCATCGAGCTGGTCGTCCGGATGCTCGGCCGCTGGCGCGGTACCCGCTTCGAGCAGCCGCTCGAGCAGCTGCTGGACGAGCTGCGCGAGGAGCGCGCCGGCCTGCGGTCGACGATGGTCGCCCTGGGCCTGCCGGTCCGTCAGTACAAGCAACTGGCCACCTGGGTCGGTGAGAAGCTGACCCGCGCCAAGCTCAACGGCCGGGTGTTCTCCCGCTCGCCGCTGAGCGATGTGATCGAGTTCGAGTTCCTCGCCGCCGCCGTCCTGGCCAAGCGCGCCGGGTTCGAGACCCTGCGGGTGCTCGCCGAGGTCGACGGGCGGGTCGACGCCGAACTGGTCGAGCGGCTGATCCAGCAGGCCGACGACCAGCACGCGTGGCTGGCCGCGGTGCGTCGTGAGGTCGCCGCCGAGGTGTTCGGCGGTCGCGCCCAGGCCGCGAGCGACGCCGACGGCTGAGACGCGCGGGCCCACCCGGGGCCGCACGCACGGAGACCCGTGGTCCGCCCTCTCGGGGCGGGCCACGGGTCTCCGAAGCGGTGCGCGGTGCCTACTGCGACTGCGTGCCCGTGCGCAGCGAGCGGAACGGCACGTCCTTGGACGCGTCGGGCTCGCGGGGGAGGCCGAGCACCCGCTCGCCGATGATGTTGTGCTGCACCTCGTCGGACCCGCCGTAGATCGACGGAGCGGGAGCGCCGAGGAACTGGAGGGCCAGCGCGCCGTTCAGCGGACCGTCCTCGCCGGCGAGCATGCCCGACGGGCCGGCGATCTCCATGCCGACGTCGCGGGACATCCGGGTGATGCGCGAGACCATCAGCTTGCCCAGCGACGCCTCCGGCCCGGGGCGGCCACCTGCCTCCACCGCCGCACGCGCACGCAGCGTGTTCCAGCGGTTGAGCGAGGTGAGCGCGTGCACCCGGGCGATGCCCTGGCGCACGGACGGGTCCTGGTCGCGGCCCATGCTCTTGGCCATCTTGGCGAGGGCCTCGCCGTTGCGGACCATCATCATGGCCGGCACGCGACCACCGGTCGCCTGGCGCTTGACGGACTCGATGTACTCCCCGACGGACTGCTCGAGGAGCTCCGCCGACCGGCGACCGCCCGGTGCCGACAGCGGGAACCCGAGGGAGCCGCCACCGCCCAGGCCGACGCGCTCGTTGGCCAGCGTCGTGCGGGCGACGTTCCACCCGTTGTTGAGGCCGCCGATGATGTTGTCGGCGCTCACGCGGGCGTCGGTGAGGAAGACCTCGGCGAAGTGCGCCTCGCCGGTGATCTGCCGCAGCGGCCGCACCTCGATGCCCGGCTGGTCCATCTCGATCGCGAAGTACGTGATCCCGGCATGCTTGACGGCGTCGGGGTCGGTCCGCGCGATGAGCATGCCCACGTCGGAGCCCATGGCGCCCGACGTCCAGACCTTCTGGCCGTTGACGACGTACTCGTCGCCGTCCAGCTCGGCCCGCGTCTGCAGCGCGGCGAGGTCGGAACCGGCGCCGGGCTCGCTGAACAGCTGGCACCAGGCGTCCTCACCCACGAGGATCCGCCGGATGTACTGGGAGCGCTGCTCGTCGGTGCCGTGCGAGATGATCGTCGGCGCCGCGAGCATCCGCGACAGGCCCGCCGGCGGCCCCGGGGCACCGATCTTCTTGAACTCGTCGTAGGCGGTCGCGGCCAGGTCGTTGGTCAGGCCCTTGCCGAACCACTGCGCGGGCCACTGCGGCACCGCCCAGCCGGAGTCCGCCAGGCGCTCGAGCCAGGTCTTGAGGGACACCGACGGGTCCCAGTGCTCGTCGATGAAAGCCTTGACGGCCTGACGAACCTGGGCGGTGGTGTCCAGCTGTTCGGCCGTTGTGGTCTCGGTGGCCATACGCACTCCTTCGGGCGCTCGGGTCTCCCGAACCTAGTGCTCCCCTGGAAAAGTGCAAGGCTCTAACTAATCGTCGCCCGTCGCCCGTCGCCCGTCGCGGCGCACGGGCCGACGCCGGGGAACACTCGGACATCCATCGTCGTGCCGCGCGCCCGTCCGCCGGGCGCCACACCTCCGGAGGCGCAGTGCACGAGCCGCTCGAGATCGACCGGGCGCGGTCGTGCGCGCCCTGGCGTCCCGGCGACGACTCCGCTCCACCGGTGCTGGCCGCGATGGCCCGGGAGCTGCTCGACGGCGACGTGGCCGCGCTCGCCCGCGAGGTGGTCGACCGGCTGCGCGCGGAGGAGCCGGTGTGTCGGCGGCTCGACGCCACCGTGCTGACCGGTGAGGTGAGCGCCCAGCTCGAGGCCACGCTGGCTCGCCTCTCCGGCGAGCAGGAGAACACGCCTCCCGGCAGCGCCGGCATGACCGTCCTCGGCCGGCGCCGGGCGGAGCAGCACGTCCCGCTGGCGGTCGTCCTGCGCGGAGTGCGGACGGCGGCGTCGGTGGTGTGGCGGGAGCTCGCCGAGCGGGCGGCCACGCGGGCCCCCGAGGAGATGGCGGCGTTCCTGCAGCAGTCCGCCGGGTTCTGGGCGGTGCTCGACGAGCAGTCCAGGGCGGTGGCCGACGGGTACGACGCGGGGCTCACCGCGCTCACCGACGCCGACCGCGAGCGTCGCCGGCTCCTGCTCGACGCACTGGTCGACGGGCGGCTGGGGGAGTGGTCGCGCCTGGGCGGCAGCCTGACCCGGCTGGGCCTGCCCGAGGAGGGGCCCTACGTCGCGGTCTCGGCCGAACAGGACGCTGCCGGCCGCCCCGCACTCCCCGGCGTCGAGGAGTTCCTGGCCGGGCACGGTGTCCGTTCGGCCTGGCGCACCACCGCGGACGGCACCGTCGGCATCGTCGCGATCGGCGAGTGGCGCACCGTCACCTCGATCCGCGAGCTGCTGGGCACCCTGGCAACGGGCCGGGTCGGGCTGAGCCGTTCCTACTCCGACGCCCTGCACAGCTCGGTCGCCATGGCCCGGGCGATGGTGGCCCGCCGCTGCCTGCCGGCCGGGGCGGTGGGCGTGACCGCGATCGACGACGACCCGGTCGCGGCGCTGCTGGCCTCCTCGGTCGAGACCTCGACCGAGGTCTCCCGGCTCCTGCTCGGCGCGGTCATGGAACTGCCGGACGCGGAGCAGCAGACCCTGCTGGCGACGCTCGCCACCTGGCTGGCCACCAACGGCAACTCCACCGAGACCGGCCGCCTCCTCTTCTGCCACCGCAACACCGTCCGCAACCGGCTGGCCAGGCTCGAGCAGCTCAGCGGTCAGTCCCTGGAGGACCCGCGGAGCGTGGCGCGGCTGTTCGTCGCGGTCGAGGCACTGCGGCTGCTCGAACCCTCCGTCCTGGGCGACGCCGGCAGCTCCTGACCGACGACCCAGGGACCCGCGCTCGGGCGCGCGTTGTGCGGTGCGCATAGCCGGACCCCTCGTCACAGTGGCATGACGGCTAGTGACGTCGATCACTGTGAGGGAGGACACTCCCTCCAGCGCGAGCAGCGCGCGGACAACAGGGGAGTGGCCGATCGCGGGCCGCCGTCCCTGCTGGTGAGCAACGTCGAGGGGTGGACAATGCGCGTACAGACGCAGCGGGGACGGTGGCGCCGGTCGGGCCGCGCCCTCGCCTCCGCAGGGATCGTGGGCCTGCTGGTGGCGACGGCGGCCTGTGGTTCCGACGACGGGGACGGGGACGGCGGGGGCGGCGGGTCGGCCGACGGGGGAGCCGGCGCGGTCGTCGACGTCTCCGACCAGGGCGAGCCCGTCGACGGCGGCGAGATCACCGTGGGCCTGGAGGCCGAGACGAACAGCTGGCTGCCGGGAACGGCCAACTTCGGCAACCCCGGGTACAACGTCGCGTACGCCATCTACGACCCGCTGATGAAGCGGACGCCCGACGGTGACGTCCAGCCGTACCTGGCCGAGTCGATGGAGCCGAACGAGGACCTCACCCAGTGGACGCTGACGCTTCGCCCGGACGTCACGTTCCACGACGGGACGCCGCTGAACGCGCAGGCGCTGAAGACGATCTGGGACGAGTACCTCGTGGCGCCGGGCTCCAACCTGGCGGCGAACCTGGCCGAGGTGACGTCGATGGAGGTCGTGGACGACCTCACCGTCACGTACAACCTGAAGGCGCCCAACGCGGCCTTCCCCGACCTGCTCAGCGACCCGGCCGGTTGGCCCTTCTCGCCCACGGCCGCGGCCGCGGCCGGTGACGACGCCGGCTCCAACCCGGTCGGCACCGGCCCGTTCGAGTTCGTCAGCTGGCAGCGGGACAACGCGCTGGTCGTCGAGAAGTACGAGGACTACTGGCAGGAGGGGCTCCCGCACCTGGACCGGATCACCTTCCGGCCGATCCCTGACGAGGACACCCGCCTGTCCAGCCTGCAGAGCGGTGACATCGACGCCATGCAGTCCCTGCGGCAGAGCACCGTGGACCGCGCCCGGGACGTCGAGGGCGTGGACAACTACGAGTTCCTCGGCAACAACAGCGGCGGATCGAACTTCAACACCGCCCGGCCCCCCTTCGACGACCTGCGCGTGCGCAAGGCGCTCGCGCTGGCGCTGGACCAGGAGGCGCTGATCGAGGTCCTGGGCGGTAGCGGGCTCACCCCGCCGTCCACCCAGTTCTTCGGCCCCGACGACCCGTTCTGGTCGGAGGAGGCGGCCGAGGCGTGGCCGTCGAACGACCCCGAGCAGGCGCAGGAGCTGTACGACGAGTACATCAACGACCCCGAGCGCTCCGACGGCAAGGCGGTGGGCGAGCCCATCTCCTTCACGTACACGTGCCCGCCCGACCCCAGCCTCAACGAGCTGTCCCAGCTCTACCAGTCGTTCTGGACCGCGCTCGGCATGGAGGTCGAGCTCGAGGCGGTGGAGCAGGCGGCCTACACCCAGCAGGTCGTCGCCCGGGACTACGACGCCGGCTGCACCCGGCACGGTGCCGCCCGGGATCCGTACTACGTCTTCCAGCGCTCCTTCACCCCCGGCGTGCCCAACGTGACGGAGTTCACCCACCCGGTGATCGACGAGAACCTGGCGGTCATGCGGGAGAGCACGGACGTGGCGGAGCGCAAGGCGGCGGCCGAGGAGATCAGCCTGGTGCTGGCCGAGAACGTGCCGGTCACGTTCACCGGCGGCACGCTGACCGTCATCGCGGTGGACGAGGCCGTGAAGAACGTCGACGGCTGGGTGTTCCCGAACGGCTCCGAGGGCAACGGCACTCCTGACGGCACCGCGATGTGGGGCCACGTCTGGCTGGCCGAGTAGTACCCCGCACCACGCGGCGGCCCGGGCGGATCCTCGCCCGGGCCGCCGTGCCGTGCGCGCCGGTCTAGCACAGCACCCCCGCTGTGCGGACCGCCGGGTCTCACCCTCGGTAACCATGGCGAGGCGCCCAATGACTCTCCGCACACTTGCGGGGGAGACTCCGACCAAGCGCTCCGTGCGCCCGCACCCCGACGCGCCTGCCCAGGCACGCCGTCGGAGTGGCACAAGCAACTGGTCGAGGAGTTCAGACATGCAACAACACCGGCGCCCGATGAGGGGCCCGTGGAAGCGAGCCCTCGTGTCCGTGGGCCTCGCGGGTCTCCTGCTGGGCAGCGCCGCCTGCGGCAGCGGGGACGACGGGAGCGGGGACGCCGAGGCCGGCGCCGTCAGCGACGTCGGCGAAGCCGGTGACCCGGTCACCGGCGGATCGATCACGGTCGGCCTGGAGGCCGAGACGAACAGCTGGCTGCCCGGCGAGGGCACGTTCAACCAGCCCGGCGTGAACGTCGCCTTCTCGATCTACGACCCGCTGATGCAGCGGACCGAGGACGGGGAGCTCAAGCCCTACCTGGCCGAGTCGATGGAGCCCAACGAGGACCTCACGGAGTGGACGCTGAAGCTCCGCCCGGGCGTCACCTTCCACGACGGCACCCCGCTGAACGCCCAGGCGCTGAAGACGATCTTCGACGAGTACCTCACCGCCCCGGGGTCGAACCTGGCCGCGACGCTGGCCGAGGTCACCTCCCTCGACGTCGTCGACGACCTGACCGTCGTCTACCGGCTGGCCGAGACCAACGCCGCCTTCCCGGACAACCTGGTGCTCGCGGCCGGCTGGCCGTTCTCGCCGACCGCCGCCGCGGCCGCCGGGGAGGACGCCGGCTCGGAGCCGGTGGGCACCGGGCCGTTCCGGTTCGTGAGCTGGCAGCGCGACAGCAACCTCGTGGTCGAGAAGAACGAGGAGTACTGGCAGGAGGGTCTGCCGTACCTGGACGAGATCACCTTCCGGCCGATCCCCGACGAGGACACCCGCCTGTCCAGCCTGCAGAGCGGTGACATCGACGTCATGCAGTCGCTGCGGCAGGGCACCGTCATCCGTGCCCGTGACCTCGACGGGATCAGCAATTACGAGCACCTGGGCAGCAACTCCGGCGGCATGACGATGAACGTCAGCCGGCCGCCGTTCGACGACGTCCGGGTGCGTCAGGCCATGGCCCACGCGATGGACCAGGAGGCCCTCATCGAGGTCCTCGGCGGATCCGGTGTCACGGAGCCGCAGACGCAGTTCTTCAGCGAGGACAGCCCGTACTACTCGGAGGCCCTCGAGGAGAGCTACCCGGCGTACGACGTGGAGAAGGCCCAGGAGCTCTACGACGACTACGTCAACGACCCGGAGCGCTCCGACGGCAAGGCGGTGGGCGAGCCCATCTCGTTCACCTTCCAGTGCCCGCCGGACCCCAGCCTCAACGAGCTGTCCCAGCTCTACCAGGCGTTCTTCGGTGCGCTGGGTGCGGAGGTCGAGCTCGAGCAGACCGAGCAGGCCGCCTGGATCCAGGACATGCTCGCCCGCGACTACGAGGCCGGCTGCACCCGTGTCGGCGCGGACCGCGACCCCTACATCGTGTTCAGCCAGGCCTTCCAGCCGAACCCGCTGAACATGACCGCGTTCCAGTCGCCCGAGATCGACGCGCAGCTCGAGGTGCTCAAGACGACCACCGACATCGAGGAGCGCAAGGCGGCCGTCGAGGCCATCGGCGAGGTCCTGAACGAGAACGTCCCGAACACCTTCTCCGCGGGCACGCTGACCGTCATGGCCACCCGTGACGCGGTGAAGAACCTGGACGGCTGGACCTTCCCGGACGGCACCGAGGGCAACGGCGCCAACAACGCGCAGATCATGTGGGGCCACGTCTGGGTCACCGACTGACCTGTGCACCACCGGCCCGGTGAACCACTGACCGGGTAGCTCCACGCAGCGGCCCGAGCGAGAGATCGCTCGGGCCGCTGTCGTTCCCGCACCCGGCCGCACGGATCAGCGAGCCGGCCTGCTGTGTCACAGCACGGCAACGATTGGTGACGCGGGTCACGATCTGGTCCAGACTCCACCAGCGCGCTGTGGGCGCGCACCTCGAGGTGCCGGTCCCCGGCACGTCGTCGTGTCGGCAGGCAACTGTGTGGAGGAGTGATCACATGCGAGGACGTCCGCGCGTGACGAGAGGGCCGTGGCGTCGTCCGCTGGCGGCCGCCGGTCTGGCAGCTGTCCTGCTCGGCACCGCCGCCTGCGGGGGTGGCGACGGTGGCGACGGCGGCGGCGGTTCGCCTCAGGCGGGGGATCCGGACGGCATCTCCGAGCAGGGGGAGCCGGTCACCGGCGGGACCCTCGAGGTCGGCCTGGAGGCGGAGACCAACAGCTGGCTGCCCGGCGAGGGCTCCTTCAACAATCCGGGCATCACGGTGGCCTACGCCCTCTACGACCCGCTGATCAAGCGCACGGAGGACGGCGAGCTCAAGCCGTACCTGGCCGAGTCGATCGAGCCCAACGACGACCTCACCGAGTGGACGCTCACGCTCCGGCCGGACATCCAGTTCCACGACGGCACGCCGCTGAACGCGCAGGCGCTGAAGACGATCTGGGACGAGTACCTCACCATCCCGACGTCGAACGTGGTGGCCACGCTCGCGGGCGCCTCCGTGGAGGTCGTGGACGACCTCACCGTGACGTACGTGCTGGAGGAGCCCAACGCCGCCTTCCCCGACCTCCTGACCGGCTCGCCGGGTTGGCCGTTCTCGCCGACCGCCGCGGCCGAGTTCGGCCCCGACGCGGGCGCCAACCCGGTCGGCACGGGTCCGTTCAAGTTCGTCAGCTGGCAGCGCGACAGCAACCTGGTGGTCGAGAAGAACGAGGACTACTGGCAGGACGGCCTGCCCTACCTCGACGAGATCACCTTCCGGCCGATCCCCGACGAGGACACCCGCCTGGCCAGCCTGCAGAGCGGTGACATCCAGGCCATGCAGACCCTGCGGCAGGGCACCATCGCCCGGGCCCGTGAACTCGACGGCGTGGACAACTACGAGTACCTCGGCAACAACAGCGGCGGTTCGATCTTCAACACCACCAAGGCGCCCTTCGACGACGTGCGGGTACGCCAGGCCCTGGCGTACGGCATGGACCAGGAGGCCCTCATCGACATCATCGGCGGCACCGGGCTGACCCCGGACGCGACCCAGTACTTCAGCCCGGACAGCCCCTTCTACTCCGAGGCCGCGGCGGAGGCGTTCCCCTCCTACGACCCGGAGCGGGCGCAGGAGCTCTACGACGAGTACATCAACGACCCGGAGCGCTCCGACGGCCAGCCGGTGGGGACCGACCTCTCCTTCACCTACAACTGCCCGCCCGACCCCAGCCTCAACGAGCTCTCCCAGCTCTACCAGTCCTTCTGGAGCACCCTGGGCATCGACGTCGAGCTCAACACGGTCGAGCAGGCCGCCCACATCCAGAACGGCATCGCGAAGGACTACGACGTGGCGTGCTGGCGGGTCGGCGCCGAGACCGACCCCTATGTCGTGCTGAGCCAGGCGTTCACCCCGGGCCCGCTGAACTTCACCGGCTACACCAGCCCGGAGATCGACGAGAACCTGGAGATCCTGCGCACCACCACGGACCTGGCGGAGCGCCAGGACGCGGTCGAGGAGATCAGCCTGCACCTCGCGGAGAACGTGCCGAACGTCTACACCGGCTACACGCTCACCGACATCGCGGTGCAGGAAGAGGTCAAGAACGTCGGCGGCTGGGAGTTCCCCGACGGCACCCCAGGCAACGGCGTCCCGGGTGCGACCGCCATGTGGGGCCACGTCTGGATCGCGGAGTAGGCCCTCGCTCGACACGGCGGCCCGGGCGGGACACGCCCGGGCCGCCGCGCCGTCCGCGACACGTGGTCACGGCGCGACGACCTGTCGCGGCACCCCACCGCACGACTGCGGGCACGCGGGGACGCCGGCCGGGCGGGGCCTCGTCGCGGCCACCTCGGGGCCGCCCCGCGGCGTTGTGCGCATCGCATAGTCCGGCACCCGGCGAGAGTGGCGAGGCGCCTAGTGACGCAGCCCACTCCCGTAGGACAGACTCCCAGCACGCGCTGTGGGCGCTCGCACATCGACGCGCCGTCTGCCGGCCTCGTCGCTGTGCCGGTACGAACTGGTCAAGGAGTAATTACATGCGAGGACATCGGCGCCCGATGAGAGGCCCGTGGCAACGGGCGCTCGCTTCCGTGGGGCTCGTGGGTCTGCTGCTCGGGAGCGCCGCCTGCGGCGGCGGCAGCAGTGACGAGAACGGAGACGCCGAGGCCGGCGCAGTGTCCGACGTCGTGGAGGCCGGTGACCCGGTCGAGGGTGGCTCCATCACCGTCGGCCTCGAGGCCGAGACCAACAGCTGGCTGCCCGGCGAGGGCACCTTCAACCAGCCGGGCGTCAACGTCGCCTACGCCCTCTACGACCCGCTGATGCACCGCACCGAGGACGGCGAGGTCAAGCCCTACCTGGCCGAGTCGATGGAGCCCAACGAGGACCTCTCGGAGTGGACGCTGAAGCTCCGCCCGGGCGTCACCTTCCACGACGGCACCCCGCTGAACGCCCAGGCGCTCAAGACGATCTTCGACGAGTACCTGACGAGGCCCGGCTCGAACGTCGCCGCCTCCGTGTCCGACGTGACGTCCATGGACGTGGTGGACGACCTGACCGTCGTCTACCGGCTCGCCGAGACCAACGCCGCGTTCCCCGACAACCTCGTCGGTGCTGCCGGCTGGCCGTTCTCGCCGACCGCAGCAGCCCAGTTCGGCCCCGACGCGGGCGCCAACCCGGTCGGCACCGGCCCCTTCACGTTCGGGAGCTGGCAGCGCGACAGCCGCCTGGTGCTGGAGAAGAACGAGAACTACTGGCAGGAGGACCTGCCCTACCTCGACGAGATCATCTTCCGGCCGATCCCCGACGAGGACACCCGCCTGTCCAGCCTGCAGAGCGGTGACATCGACGTCATGCAGTCGCTGCGGCAGAGCACCGTGATCCGCGCCCGTGAGCTCGACGGCGTGACCAACTTCGAGCACCTGGGCAGCAACTCCGGCGGCTCGACGATGAACGTCAGCCGGCCGCCGTTCGACGACATCCGGGTGCGGCAGGCCCTGGCCCACGCCATGGACCAGGAAGCCCTGATCGAGGTGCTCGGCGGCAAGGGCGTCACCCCGCTGCAGACCCAGTTCTTCAGCCCCGACAGCCCGTACTACTCCGAGGCGCTCGAGGAGTCCTACCCCGAGTACGACGTGGAGAAGGCCCAGGAGCTCTACGACGAGTACATCAACGACCCCGAGCGCTCCGACGGCAAGCCGGTGGGCAGCCCCATCTCCTTCACCTTCACCTGCCCGCCGGACCCGAGCCTCAACGAGCTCTCCCAGCTCTACCAGGCCTTCTTCAACGTCCTGGGCGCCGAGGTCGAGCTCGAGCAGAAGGAGCAGGCCGCGTGGATCTCGGACATGCTGGCCCGCGACTACGACATGGGCTGCACCCGCGTCGGTGCTGACCGTGACCCCTACATCGTGTTCCAGCAGGCGTTCACCGAAGGGCCGCTCAACATGACGGCGTTCCAGAGCCCGGAGATCGACGAGCAGCTCGAGATCCTGCGCACCACCACCGACATCGACGAGCGCAAGGCGGCCGTCGAGGCCATCGGTGAGGTCCTCAACGAGAACGTCCCCAACACCTACAGCGGCGGGACGCTGACCGTGATGGCCGCCCAGGACGAGGTCCGCAACCTGGACGGCTGGACCTTCCCGGACGGCACCGAGGGCAACGGCGCGGCCAGCTCCCAGATCATGTGGGGCCACGTCTGGACGACGGAGTAACCGCCCGTGTATGTCCTCCGCAGGCTCCCGTCGCTGCTCGCCACCCTGTTCGCGGTGTCGCTGCTGACCTTCCTCATGACCAGCCTGCTGCCCGGCGACCCGGCGCTGCAGATCCTGGGAGCGGAAAACGCGACCCCCGAAGCCATCGCGGCCGTCCGAGCCGATCTCGGCCTGGACGACCCGCTGCCCGTGCGTTACCTGCACTGGATCGGTGACGCGCTGACCGGCGACTTCGGTCGCTCCTACCGGACCAACGAGCCGGTCAGCGAGGCCATCATCGACCGGCTGCCGGTCACCGCCGAGATCGGGATCCTCGCCATCCTCATCGCGCTGGCGATCGCGATCCCGGTCGGGATGCTGTCGGCCTACCGGGCCGGCACGCGGACCGACAAGCTGATCAGCAGCACGAGCTTCGGCCTCCTCGCGGTGCCGAACTTCATGGTGGCGATCTTCCTGATCCTGATCTTCGCCGTGTGGCTGGGTGTGCTGCCCGCCACGGGCTGGGTCAACTTCACCGACGACCCGGTGCAGAACCTCCGGTCGGCGTTGCTGCCGGCGCTGTCGCTGGCCGTGGCGGAGATGGCCGTCTACACCCGGCTGCTCCGCACCGACATGATCGGCACGCTGCAGCAGGACTTCGTGACCATGGCGCGCGTCAAGGGCGTGTCCAACCGCCGGATCCTGTTCCGGCACGCCCTGCGTCCGTCATCCTTCTCGCTGATGACGGTCGCGGGCGTGCAGGTCGGGGCGATCATCGGCGGCTCGGTGGTCATCGAGACGCTGTTCGCGCTGCCGGGCGTGGGCCGGCTCCTCCTGGAGGCGGTGCTGGTGCGCGACCTGCTCATGGTGCAAGGCGTCGCCCTGGTGATCGCCGTCAGCTACGTCGTCGTGAACTTCACCGTCGACATCCTTTACTCGTACCTCGACCCGAGGATTTCTCATGGACGCAGTACGGCACGAGTCTGACAACTCGCCGAAGACACCCGCCGGCTCGCGTGCGGAGGGTGCCTCGGAGGTGCAGACCCCCAGCCCAGTGTTGGGTGCTCCTCATCCGGGCACCCCTGACGACGCCGATCCGAAGGATCCGCTCCACACCGATCCCTCGGCGGTCACCACCGCGCCCGGGGCGAAGAAGAAGCGCCGCGGTTTCGGCCTCGTCTTCTGGCTGGCGACGGTCTGGCTGGTGGTGGTGCTCATCTGCGCCGTCTTCGCCGACCTGCTGCCGGTCAAGGACCCGCTGACGCCGGATGTGATCAACAAGCTGGCGCTGCCGGGCCCGGAGCACTGGCTGGGTACCGACGGCCTCGGCCGCGACACCCTGGCCCGCCTGGTCCACGGGGCCCGGGTCTCGGTCACCATCAGCGTCACGGCGGTGGCCATCGGCATGGTGGTCGGGGGCTTCCTCGGGATCATCTCGGGCTTCTTCCGCGGGAAGACCGAGACGGTCCTGATGACCATCATCAACATCATCCTGGCGTTCCCGGCGCTGGTGCTGCTGCTGGTGCTGCTCGCCTTCGTCGGCCGCAGCCTGGTCGTGATCTCGCTGATCGTCGGGTTCCTGTCGATCCCCATCTACACCCGTGTGGCGCGGGCGACGACGCTCGCCGTCGCCGAGCGGGAGTTCGTCCGGGCCGCCCGGACGATGGGGGCGAAGAACTCGCGCGTGCTGGCGCGGGAGATCCTGCCCAACGTGGTGCTCCCGGTGGCCGCGTTCGGTCTGGTGGCCATGGGCGTGGTGATCGTCCTGGAAGGGACGCTGGCCTTCCTCGGGCTCAGCGTCCAGCAGCCGGCACCCACCTGGGGCGGGATGATCTTCGACGGCAAGCGGTACCTCAGCGAGGCGCCGCACGTCGTCCTCATCCCCTCTCTCGCCATGTTCCTCACGGTGCTGTCGCTCAACCTGGTCGGCGACTCGCTCCGCACCCGCTTCGATGTCCGAGGGAGCAACCTGTGACCACCGCGCAGTTGGAAGACCGGGCGGGTGAACCGCTCCTCGAGGTGGACAACCTGCGCACCTACTTCGACACGCCGCGCGGTGTGGTGAAGGCGGTGGACGGCGTCTCCCTGCGGGTGGACCGGGGCAAGACGCTGGGCATCGTGGGCGAGTCCGGCTCGGGGAAGACCGTGCTCTCGCGGTCGATCATGAACCTGCTGCCCAAGACGAACACCATCCGCGAGGGCTCCGTGCGCTTCGAGGGTCGTGAGCTCACGACCATGAAGAACAAGGAGATGCGCACCATCTGGGGCGCCGAGCTGGCGATGATCCTGCAGGACCCGATGACCTCGCTGAACCCGGTCACCAAGATCGGCGAGCAGATCACCGAGTCCCTGGGCATCCACCTGGGCGAGAAGGGCAAGGTGGCCAAGGCGCACGCCGTCGAGCTGCTCAAGTCCGTCGGGATCCCGGCGGCCGAGCGTCGGCTGGGGGAGTACCCGCACCAGCTGTCCGGCGGTATGCGGCAGCGCGTCACCATCGCGATCGCACTGGCCTGCAGCCCCAAGCTCCTGGTCGCCGACGAGCCGACGACGGCGCTGGACGTCACCGTCCAGCGCCAGATCCTCGACCTGCTGGAGACCCAGCAGGACGAGCGCAACATGGGGCTGATCATCATCACCCACGACCTCGGCGTGGTCGCGGGCCGGGCGGACGAGATCGCGGTCATGTACGCCGGCCGGATCGTCGAGCGGGCACCGACCCGCGAGCTGTTCGCCCGCACCCGGATGCCCTACACGGAGGGTCTGCTGCGGTCCATCCCGCGGCTGCACCAGCCCAGCCACACCAGGCTGGCGGCCATCCCGGGCCGGCCACCGGACCTCGTGGACCCGCCGGCCGGCTGCCCGTTCGCGCCGCGGTGCAATTACGCGCAGGACAAGTGCCTGACGGAGACGCCGCTGCTCGCGCCGCACGCCCCCGGGCACGAGGCGGCCTGCCACTTCCCGGTGGGGACGACGGCCGGCCAGGAGGCGCTCGCGCGCAACGTGGCCGCTGGGCGCACCGCGGCGGGGACGCCTCTGGACAGCACGGTTCTCGCAACGGCAGGAGCAGCCTGATGGCCGGCAGTGGTACCGCACACCTGCGGGATCGGGACGACATCGTCCTGCGCGTCGAGGGGCTCGTCGTGGAGTTCCCGCTGGAGCGGGGGCAGAAGGTGCACGCCGTCTCCGGGATCAGCTTCGACATCGCCAAGGGCGAGACCCTGGGCCTCGTCGGGGAGTCCGGGTGCGGTAAGTCGACGACCGGGCGGGCGATCATGCAGGCACCCCGCCCGACCGGTGGGAAGGTCATGTTCGGTGAGACGGACCTGAGCTCCCTGTCGGCCGACGAGCTCCGGCGCAGCCGTACGAAGCTGCAGATGATCTACCAGGACCCGATCTCGTCGCTGAACCCGCGACGCCGGGTCAAGGACATCGTGGCCGAAGGGCTGTCGATCTGGGAGGGCAAGGGCGCCGACGATCCGCGGGTCGACGACATGCTGTCGGAGGTCGGGCTCGACCCCGAGCGGGCGGGCGGGCGGCGTCCGCACGAGATGTCGGGTGGTCAGTGCCAGCGCGTCTCCATCGCGCGGTCGCTCATCATGCGGCCGGAGGTGCTGATCTGCGACGAGCCGGTGTCCGCGCTGGACGTCTCCGTGCAGGCCCAGATCCTCAACCTGCTCGAGGACCTCAAGGCCGAGTACGAGCTGACCATGGTGTTCATCGCCCACGACCTCGCCGTGGTGAAGAACATCAGCGACCGGGTCGCGGTGATGTACCTCGGCAAGATCTGCGAGGTCGCACCGTCGGACACGCTGTACGGGGGCCCGGCGCACCCGTACACGGCTGCGCTGCTCGCCTCCATCCCGGAGCCGGACCCGGACGCCAAGCACAGCGATGCCGGCCTGTCCGGGGAGCTGCCCTCGCCGGTCGACCCGCCCAGCGGGTGTCGGTTCCGCACCCGGTGCCCGCGGGCGCAGGACCTCTGCGCGGCCGAGGAGCCGCAGATGCGCGAGGTCGCACGCGAGCAGTACGTCGCCTGCCACTTCCCGCTGGTGGGGGAGCAGGCCACCGAGAGTGGTCGGCACATGGCCGGAGCGACTGCGGTCTCCTGACCCGCAGCAGCTCGCAGGACGTCCCGCGGCCGAGCGGACCGGAACTCCGGTCCGTTCGGCCGCGGTCGTCTCTCCGCGTCCGCCGGATCGTCTCCCCGTGCCCGCCGGTCGTCTCCCCGTGCCCGCCGGTCGTCTCCCCGGGTCCGCCCGTCGTCCCGGTCAGCTACGCGCGACGCGGTCGGTGAGCGCCAGGACGTGCTCCCAGGCGTCCCGGCAGGCGTCGCTCCAGTCGCCGTAGGCGCGGTCGAAGAACGAGTGCGGTGCCCCGTCGTACACGGCGGCGTCCACGTCGGCGCCGGCGGCGCGCATCGTCTCCGCCAGCGCGAGCTGGTCCTCGACCGGGGTCGCCTTGTCGTCGCCGGCGATCAGCATCACCGTGGGCAGCACGGCCCGGGCGGCGGCGTCGCCCACCAGCGCCGGGCGGCCGTAGAAGCCGGCGCAGCCCGCGAGGCCGAGGTCGCCGCCGGACTGCCGCCACGAGTGGCTCCCCCCGAAGCAGAACCCGACCGTGACCACCGGCAGGTCCGCGCCGTGCCGTTTTCGCAGGGCGGCGATCGCGGCCACGATGTCTGCGTCGATGCCGGCGGTGGTGGTCTGCGGGATGTGCTCCTGCCAGCCGAAGTCCTCGCCGCGCGTCCCGTCCTCCGGCACGCCCGCCGTGCGGCCGAACCAGTCGATCGCGACCGCGGCCATGCCCGCCTCGGCGAAGCGCTCGGCCAGCGCCACGTAGTAGGGGTGCAGTCCGCGGATGTCCGGCAGCACCACCACTCCGGTGCGCGGGGTGCCGGCCGGGGCGGCGTAGGCCGCGGCGAACCGCGTCCCGTCAGCGGCGGTCAGGGTGAGGGAGGCGCGGTCGGCAACCTCCCCGCTGCGCGGCGGTGCGGGTGGACGGCTGTCGTGGTCGTGGCACATACCCCCGTTCTAGCCGGTCCCTCCACCGGCCGCCCGGCGACCGTCCCGGATCAGCGGCGGTCCCGGAGGAGCGACCGGAGGGGATCAGCGACCGGCCCTGGACATGCCACCGACCCCGGACGTGCGACCGACTGCGGACGTGCGACCTGCCGCGGACGTGCGACGGCCCCTGTGCCGGCCCGGAGGCCGGCACAGGGGCCGGGATGCGCGGTGCGTCAGGCGAGCAGCTTCTCGGCCACGGCGTCCCAGTGCTCGGTCGGGGTGCCGAACAGCAGGCTCGTGGACTTGGCGCGCCGGTAGTACAGGTGCGCGTCGTGCTCCCACGTGAAGGCGATGCCGCCGTGCAGCTGGATCGAGTCCGAGGCCGCGATCCAGTAGGCCTCCGAGCAGTACGCCTTGGCCAGGTCGACCGAGATCTCGGCGTCGTCGGCGCCCTCGGCCAGCGCCCACAGGGCGTAGTAGGCCGCGGAGCGGGCGGACTCGACCTCGAGCAGCATGTCGGCGCAGCGGTGCTTGACCGCCTGGAAGCTGCCGACCGGGCGGCCGAACTGGTAGCGGATGTTGACGTACTCGACGGTCCGCTCCAGGCAGCGCTGGGCGCCGCCGACCTGCTCGGTGGCGAGCAGGACCACCGCGATGCGCATCAGCTGCGGGATCAGCGTCGCGGCGTCGCCCTCGGCGCCCACGAGACGCGCCGGGGTGCCCGAGAAGCCGACCTCGGCCAGCTTGCGGGTCATGTCCAGGGTGGTCAGTGCCCGGCGGGTGAGGCCGGAGGCCGAGCCCTCGACCGCGAAGACGCTGGGGCCGCCCGGGGTCTCCGCGACCACGAGCAGCAGCGTGGCGGTGGTGCCGTCGAGGACGAAGGACTTCTGGCCCTCGAGGGTCCAGCCGTCACCGGACTTCGTGGCGCGGGTCTGCAGGTTCTCCGCCGTCCAGGCGCCGTCGGCCTCGGCCAGGGCGACCGTCGCGATGGTGGATCCGTCGGCGATGCCGGGCAGGAGATCGGCCTTGGCCTGCTGGTCGTCCGACAGCTGGAGGAGGTTCGCCCCGAGGACCGTGGCCAGGTAGGGGGCGGGCAGCAGCGCGCGGCCCATCTCCTCGGTGACCAGCGCGGTCTCCAGGATGCCGAAGCCCGAGCCGCCGAACTCCTCGGGGATCGCCAGGCCCTGGAGGCCCAGCTGCTCGGCCATCTGCTTCCAGACCGCGGGGTCGTAGCCCTCCTCGGTCTCCATCAGGCGGCGGACCTCCTCGGAGGAGGACTTCGTCTCGAGGAAGCGGCGCAGGGTCCGGCGCAGCTCTTCCTGCTCCTTGTCGAACTGCATCAGCATGGGGTGAACCTCTCAGGAGTCGTACGGACTGGACAAGTCATCTGGTGGGTGGGCCGGGCATCCGGCGGGTGGGTCGTCAGTTGCCGAAGTCCCAGCCGCCCTCGGTGGCGTACCGGTCGAGCACGTGCTTGGCGATCAGCACCTTGTGGACCTCGTCCGGTCCGTCGGCGAGCCGCAGGGTGCGGGCGCCGAGGTACATGCTGGACAGCGGCAGGTCACTGGAGACCCCGGCCGCTCCCCACACCTGGATGGCCCGGTCCACGACCCGCGAGTAGGCCGAGGGCACGAACACCTTGATCGACGAGATGTCGGTGCGGGCGCCGCGGTCGTTGCGGGCCACGCGCTCGGCGGCCTGGATGGTCATCAGCCGGGCGGCGCTGATGTCCATGTAGCTGTCGGCGATGAAGCCCTGGACGAACTGCTTGTCCTGCAGCGGGCCGCCGTGCACGGTCCGGGTGGTGGCCCGCTCGACCATGAGGTCGAAGGCGCGCCACATCTGGCCGATCGAGTTCATGCAGTGGAAGACGCGGCCGGCGCCCAGCCGGTCCTGCGCCGCCTGGTGGCCCTGGCCCACGGCGCCCAGCAGGTTCTTGGCCGGCACCCGCACGTTCTCGTAGCGGACCTCGACGTGGTCCGACGTCGGCCGGCCCCAGATGCCGACGCCCCGGACGATGTTCACGCCGGGGGTGTCGGTCGGCACGATCAGCTGCGCCATCTGGCCACGGCCGGAGGCCGGGTCATGGTCGGCCTCGACGACGCGGGTCATCACGATGAAGAAGTCCGCGGCGTTGCCGTTGGAGGTGAACCACTTGTGCCCGTTGAGCACCAGCTCGTCCCCGTCGCGCACGGCGGTCGTGGTCAGCGAGCGCGGGTCCGATCCGGGGTTCTCCGGCTCGGTCATCGAGAAGCCGGACTCCATCTCACCCTCGACGAGGGGGCGCAGCCACTGCTCCTTCTGCTCCTCGGTGCCGTACTTGAGCAGGATCTTCTGGTTGCCCGAGTTGGGGGCGACGACGCCGAACAGCGCCGCGGCGCCGGTGGCGTAGGCCAGGACCTCGTTCATGTACGCGTGGGCGAGGAAGTCCAGCCCCATGCCGCCGTACTCCGGGGGGAGGTGCGGCGCCCAGAGCCCGGCCTTCCGGACCTTCTGCTTGATCTCCTCGCGCAGCGCCTTGGCGTCGACGACGGCCGGCTCGGTCTCGACGGATCCGCCACGGGCGGAGCGCCAGAGCTCGCGCTCGTTGGGGAGGATGTCGGCGTTCACGATCTCGGCCGTGCGCATCCGGATGTCGTTGATGCGCTCGTCGAGCGTCGGGATCGGTCGGACGGTCAGGGGCATGTCGAGTCCTTGGAGGTCATCGTCTCTCGGGCCGGTGCCGCTCAGGCGTCCGCGCCGGCCGCGGCCTGCTGGCGGAAGTTCTCCCGCAGGGTGCGCTTGGACAGCTTTCCGGACGGGGTGCGCGGCAACTCCTCGACGAAGTCGACGGTGCGCGGGCACTTGAAGTGGGCGAGCCGCTCGCGGGCCCAGGACTTGAGCTCCTCGGCGAGCTCGGGGGAGGCCTCGTAGCCGGGCTGCAGTTCCACCACGGCCTTGACCGACTCGCCCCACTCGGCGTCGGGCACGCCGATCACGCCGACGTCGCCGATCGACGGGTGGGTGATGAGCGCTGCCTCGACCTCCGCCGGGTAGACGTTGACCCCGCCGGAGATGATCAGGTCGACGCTGCGGTCGGTGAGGAAGAGCCAGCCGTCCTCGTCGAGGTAGCCGACGTCCCCGAGGGTGTAGTAGTCGCCGAGGTAGGACGACGAGGTCTTGGCCTCGTCGCCCAGGTAGACGAACCGCCCGGTCTCCGGGGCCCGCAGGTAGATGGTGCCCGGCACGCCGGCGGGCAGGTCCTCCCCGGCCTCGTCCAGGATCCGGATGTGCCCGGGCGTCGGGTGCCCGACGGTGCCGGGGCGGGCGAGCCAGTCGTGCGGCGAGACGACCGAGCCGAAGCCCTCGGTGGCCGCGTAGTACTCCCACGCGATCGGGCCCAGCCAGTCCATGAGCGCCTGCTTGACCGGGACCGGGCAGGGGGCGGCCCCGTGCCAGATGTTGCGCAGGCTGCTGAGGTCGTACCGGTCCTTGACCTCCTGCGGCAGCGAGATCATCCGGTGGAACATCGTGGGCACCAGGTGGGTGTGGGTGATCCGGTGCTGCTCGATCAGCCGCAGGGTCTCCTCGGCGTCCCACTTGTCCATGAGCACGACGCCGGCGCCGCGGGACAGGGGCATGCTGAGCGAGAAGAGCAGCGGCGCGGAGTGGTACAGCGGGCCGGTGACCAGGTTGAGGTCCTGCCCGGGCACATAGGCGGAGGCCTCGGCCACGAGGGTGGCCAGCTCCGAGGCGGCGGCGCCGGCGGCCGGGGCGGCGGAGCGGTGCACGCCCTTGGGGCGCCCGGTGGTGCCGGAGGTGTAGGCCATGGTGCTGCCCAGCACCGGGTCCTCGAGGTTCTCGGCCGACTCGCCGGCCAGCGCCTGCTCGTAGTCCTCGAAGCGCTCGCCGGCGCCGTCGACGACGAGCAGGGCGCGGGCCTCCACGCCGTCCAGCGCCTGGCCGACGGTGTCGGCGAACCGGCCGTCGACGACGACGGCGCGGGCGCCGCAGTCGCGGAGGATGTAGTTGATCTCGTCGGCGGTGAGGTGCCAGTTGACCGGCGTGAGGCGGAGCCCCGAGCGCTGGGCGGCGTAGAGCGTCTCGACGAACTCGGGACGGTTGGAGCTGATGAGGGCGATGGAGTCGCCGGCGCCGAGGCCCCGGGCGCGCAGGGCGCGGGCGAGCTGGTTCACGCGGCCGTTGAGCTCGGCGAAGGTCCGGTCACCGTGCGCGGAGCGGATCGCCGGGGCGTCCGGCTGCCGGGCGGCCCACAGGGCACCCAGCGTGCCGGTGGCCGCGGCGCGCTCCACGAGGGCCTGCACGTCGGCCGAGGGGGCGGCGGGTGCGGCGGGGGCCTGTGCGGATGCGGTGGGCTGCATGGTGTCTCCTGTCGAGGGCCAGTGGCGCGCGCGCGTTGCGGTCTCGCGGTACGAGTCGAGCGCCCGGCCCCAGGCGGCGAGACCCGCGCGCGCGGCGGGGACGTCGTCGGGAGACAGGTGTGCGGAGAGGTCCTGCAGCCGCGCCGCGGCCGTGCGGTCGGCCTGGGCGAGCACCTCGTGCCCTCTCTGGGTCACCAGGTGGGTGACGTGGCGGCGGTCGGCCGGATCCGTGCCGCGCTCGACCATGCCCCGGGCGACGAGGCCGTCGACGAGTGCGGTGACGCTCGGGCGGCTCACGACCAGCCGGCGCGCGAGGGTGGAGGCGTTCACGGAGCCCTCGGACAGAAGGCTGAGCAGCCGGTACTGCGGCATGGAGAGCTCGCACTCGGCCAGAGCCACCTCCACGAACCGGGCGAGGCGGGCCACCGTCCGCGCGCCGGTCGGCGTGGCTTCGATCACAGCCGCTAACCATTCAGGGTTCTAACTTCTTTCGCAAGGGGCTCTTCGGAGTCCGCGGAAAGCGCGTTCCGTGACGCAGAGGTGACGCAGACCACTACGCGCCAGTAGTCTCGCCGCAGTCGCGTGTCGTCGGTTCGAGGGGTGTGGGCCGGGTGCGGACGAGCGAGCAGCCGCAGGGCAGTGCCTGGCAGTGGAGCCGCACCGCCGACACGCGTCGCACGCTCATCACCGCAGCCGGAGAGGTGTTCGCCCAGAAGGGCTTCGCCGAGTGCAGCGTGGCCGACGTCGTGGAGCTCGCCGGGCTGAGCGTCGGCAGCCTGTACCACCACTACGGCGGCAAGTCCGAGCTCTTCCTCGCCGTGTGGGAGGACCACCAGGCGGCGTACGAGGAGCAGGCGGCGACCGCGGTCGCCCTGGCCCGGCGTGCCGGCACGACGGCCCCGGCGGAGCTCTTCCTCGTGGGGGCGCGGGCCTACCTCGAGACCACGTGGGAGCGCCGTGCGCTGGCCCGCCTGTTCCTGGACGGCGACGGGCCGCCGGGCTTCTTCCTCGTCCGCAGCCGCCGGCGCAACGACTGGGTCCGGCAGAACGCGGTGCTCCTCGCGGTCGGCACCGGGCCGGCCGATCGGCTCCTGGTCTCCATCCTCACCGCGGCGATGGGCGAGGCGGGCCGCCAGATCATCGGCTGCGAGACCGAGGAGCAGGCCGTCGCGGTCACCGAGAGCGCCCTGGCGATCATCCGGCGGCTGTCGGACCTCCCGGAGCGGTGACCTCGGCGCGGAGGCGCCTCGTGCTCGCGCGCAGCGCGGCGAGCGAGGTCAGGACGGTCGCCGCGTTGAGCGCGAGCATCGTGAACAGAGTCCACCGGTAGCCGGTCAGGAGATCGGCCAACCCCTCGGCCGACACGTCGGACAACGTGCCGGCGAACGCGTACTGCCGCAGCTCCGGCGCGAGCGGCGCGGTGAGCACGGAGAGGACGACGGCCGTGCCGAGCACGAACCCGCTCTGCTGCAGCATCAGCCGCATCGCGTTGGCGATGCCCAGCCGCTCGTGGGGCATGTCGCCCATGAGCGCCGTGGTGTTGGACGGCATGAACAGGCCTGATCCGGCACCGGCGAGCACCAGACCGGCGGCGATGGCGACGTAGTCGGCCGCCGTGATCACCGACCAGGCGAGCACGATCAGGCCGGCGCCGGTGCAGAGGTTGCCCACCACGGCGAGCGCGCGCGGTGAGACCCAGCGCTGGAACAGCCCCGACGACGACGAGAAGACCAGCGTGGCCACCGCCAACGGCAGGACGCGCAGGCCGGCGGTCAACGGGTCCACGCCCTGCACGGCCTGGAAGTACAGCGAGAAGAGCAGCAGCACACCCGCCTGCGAGGTGGAGTTGAGGAAGGAGGCCATCAGGCCGAGCGCGAACGACCGGTTCCGGAAGAGCGTCATGTCGACCAGCGGGTGGGCCACCCGGCGCTCGAAGAGGACGAACGTCGGCATGCCCAGGACGAAGACGACCAGCCCGCCGATGACCAGCCAGCTGCCCCAGCCCAGCGTGGTCGCCTGCGACAGGGCCGCCAGGCCGCTGCCCAGGGCCACCAGGATCAGCAGGTTGCCGGTCACGTCGATGCCCTGGCGTTCCCCCGCCCGGGCGACGCGAGGGAGCGCCCACGCACCCCAGGCCAGGCAGATCAGTCCGATCGGCACGTTGAACCAGAAGACCCAGCGCCAGCCGGCGTGCTCGGCGAGGACCCCGCCCACGGTGGGGCCCAGCAGCTGGGCGACGGAGAAGGAGGCCAGGTAGATGCCCATGCCCTGGCCGAGGCGGGCGCGAGGGAAGGCGGCGGTGACGATGGCGGCGCTGTTGGTGAGCAGCATCGCCGCGCCCGCGGCCTGCAGCACGCGGAGGCCGACGACGACCCAGGCGTTGGGGGCCAGGCCGCACAGGAAGCTGGCAAGGGTGAAGGTGGCCAGGCCCATGAGGTACATCTGGCGGCGGCCGAACATGTCGGCCAGCCGCCCGAAGAAGATCATCATGACCGTGTTGGCCAGCATGAAGGCCAGCAGCATCCAGCTGGCCGCGGTGGCGCTGGCGTCGAAGTGGCGCACGACGGTCGGCAGGGCCACGTTGAGCGCGCTGCCGGACATCCCGGAGAAGACGCTGGCGAGGCTGACGACCGAGAGCGCCAGCCAGGCCTCCTTCATGACCGCGCGCTCGTCGCGCGGCTCGACGTCGACCGGCTCCGGAGCGGCCGGTGAGGGTGCGGCGACCTCGCTGCTGCTGGTGGTGCGCGCGTCGGCAGCCATGCATCCCCTCGGAGGTCGAGCGGTCGCCCTCGCGGCGGCCCAGCCGGTTGACGCCGGCAATCCTGGAACAGGATTCTAGGGGACACCGACGAGAAGGAGGCTGCCTGATGCAGTCCGACGAGCAACGCGTGGTCATCGTGACGGGTGCGGCCCGTGGCATCGGCCGCGGACACGCCCTGGAGTTCGCGCGGCAGGGCTATGCCGTGGTCGTCAACGACCTCGGCGCCGACGTGGACGGCACCGGTGGATCCACGGGCCCGGCGGGTGAGGTGGTCGACGAGATCCGGGCCATGGGCGGTCAGGCGATCGCGAACGGGGACGACGTCTCCGACTTCGCCGCCGCCGAGCGCCTCGTGCAGTCGACCGTCGAGCACTTCGGGCGGCTGGACGTGCTGGTCAACAACGCCGGCATCCTGCGTGACCGGATGCTGGTGAACATGTCCGAGCAGGAGTGGGACTCGGTGATCCAGGTCCACCTCAAGGGCACGTTCGCCCCGCTGCGCCACGCGGCCGCCTACTGGCGGGAGGAGCACCGGGCCGGCCGCCCGGTGGACGCTCGCGTCATCAACACGACGTCGTCCTCGGGCATCTACGGCAACCAGGGCCAGTCGAACTACGGCGCCGCCAAGGCCGGGATCGCGGCGTTCACGGTGATCACCGCGATGGAGCTGGGGCGGTACGGGGTCACGGTGAACGCGGTGGCACCCGCCGCGCTCACCCGGATGACCGAGAACCTCCGGCCCGACCGGGAGAAGCCGGATCCGGAGGCGTTCGACCCGTCCGCGCCGGACAACATCGCGCCGCTGGTCGTCTGGCTGGCCGGGCCCGCTGCGCGGGAGGTCACCGGCCGGGTGTTCAACGTCCGCGGCGGCATGATCAGCGTCGCCGAGGGGTGGCAGGCCGGTCCCGGCGTCGACAAGGGCGCGCGGTGGACGGTCGAGGAGCTCGACGACGTCCTCCCCGGGCTGGTCGCGAAGGCGGCGCCCAACGCCGATCAGCGGGGCATCCGCCCGACGACCGGCTGAGCCGCTCCCGCGGCCGGCCGGGGCGTCCGCCGCGCCGGCCGGCTGCGGGACACTCTGCGGTGTGTACGACGCCGCGTGGGGACCGTTGCCCGGGGTCCCCGGGGTGGTGGTGCGCCGGGCGGGGGCCGCGGACCTGCCTGCGCTGGTGGCTCTCCTCGCCGACGACCCGCTGGGATCCGTGCGGGAGTCCGCGGACGGTGGCCTCGAGCCCTACCGGCGCGCCTTCGCGCTGGTCGACGCCGACCCGGCCCACCTGCTGGTGGTGGCGCTGACCGGTGCCGAGGTGGTGGGCACCCTGCAGCTGTCGTTCCTGCCGGGGCTCTCCCGCCGTGGGGCGTTGCGGGCGCAGGTCGAGGGCGTGCGCGTCCGTGCCGACCGCCGGGGCGACGGGCTGGGGGAGGCGCTGCTCCGCTGGGCGCTGGTGGAGGCCCGCCGGCGCGACTGCGCGCTGGTGCAGCTCACGACCGACCAGGCCCGTCCCGACGCGCACCGCTTCTACGAGCGGCTCGGCTTCGTCGCGTCGCACCGGGGCTACAAGTTGGTCCTGGACTCCTAGGGTGGGCGGCGTGACCAGCGGAGAGATCGATCCCCAGCTGCTCGAGGTGGCCCGCCGGATGTTCGACCTGGCGCGGTTCGGCCACACCGAGGAACTGGTGTCCTACATCGACCGGCGCGCCCCGGTGAACCTGACAAACGAGAAGGGCGACACGCTCCTGCTGCTGGCCGCGTACTACGGCCACGCGGAGACGGTCGCGGCGCTCCTGGCACGCGGGGCCGATCACTCGCGCGTCAACGACAAGGGACAGACCGCCCTGGCCGCGGCGGTGTTCAAGCAGTCTGCCGAGACCGTCCGTCACCTCCTCGCCGCCGGTGCCGACCCGGACCTGGGTGGCCAGAGCGCCCGGGCGACCGCGCAGTTCTTCGGCCTCACGGACATGACCGAGCTCCTCGACGCGCCCCGCTGACCCGCCGCTGCCTGAGCCGACCGGGCGCGGTCCGTACCTGACGCCGAACCGGCGCCGTCCGTACCCGAGGCCGACCGGGCACGGTCTGTACCTGGCGCCGACCGGGCACGGTCCGCCCGTACCGGGCGCGCCACGCGCGCCGACCACGCCCGTTCGAGCCTTCCGCCGCGCCGCCGGAGCCTCCTACGCTGCCCGCCATGAGCATCGGCGACGGCTCGTCCACCCGAACCGTCCAGGCGGGCCACCTCTTCGACCTGGCGCGGCAGGGCGAGACCGAGGTGCTGGCGGCCTACGTCGACGCCGGCGTCCCGGTCGACCTGACGAACAGCGCCGGCGACACCCTGCTGGTGCTCGCTGCCTACCACGGTCACGGCGACACGGTGGCGGCTCTGCTGGCCCGGGGCGCGGATCACGCCCGGGTCAACGACAAGGGGCAGACGGCGCTGGCCGCCGCGGTGTTCAAGCAGGCCGAGGACGCCGTCCGGCACCTGCTCGCTGCCGGCGCCGATCCGGACCGGGGCGACCAGACGGCGCGGGACACCGCCCGGTTCTTCCGCCTGACGGCCATGACGGAGCTCCTCGACGCCCCCAGGTGAACCCGGCAGCACACGGACCCCGCACCGGTCTCAGAAGGGCGGTGGGGTGTTGTCGGCCGGTACCGGTTGCGGTGCCGGTAGCGCGGGTTGTGCGCGTAGTCCGGGTGGTCGGGTGGTTCGGGTGATGCCGGACGGGGTGGTGACGGTGAGGGTGCCGTCGGGGTGCATCTGGAAGCGCCAGTTGCGGGCGAAGGTCTTGAGTCGGTGGTGGGTGCGGCACAGGCAGCAGAGGTTCTGGCAGGTGGTGCGCCCGCCGCAGTCGTAGGGGAGGACGTGGTCGGCGTCGGTGCGTCCGGCGGGTTGGCCGCAGCCGGGGTGCCGGCAGGTGCGGTCGCGAAGGCGGATGAACCGTTCCTGTGCGGGGGTGTGGGCGTAGCCGCTGGCCTCCGGCGGCGGGCCGAGGACCGGGCACTCGCAGGCCACGTCTGGGCCGTGGGCCGGGCAGCCGCGGGCGGCGCGGCGGGTCAGTTCGGTGGCGCTGGCGGTGGCGAGCAGGGCGCCGTCGTCGTCGGTGAGGGCGACCGCGAGGCTGCCGCCCGGCGGAGCCTGGACGCCGAGTGCGCCGAGCTGGGTGAGCAGTTCGCGGAGGTGGGCGGCGGTGATGGCGGTGCCGTTCACGGCCGGGGTCGTCGCGCCGGCTGCCGCACGCTCCACCGCCCGGTTCGGCGCCTCGTCGGCCGGCGTCTCCTGGGCCGCGGTGCGGGATTGGTTCGGCGGGCGCAGGGCTGACAGTGGTGCGGTGACCCTGAGGTGGCCGGTCATCGCCGGGCGGGAGGTGTCCCAGGTGCGCAGCACCAGCGCGGCGTGCGCCTCGGTGCGCAGCACCCCGATCGGCCGGTCGTCCCCGGTGGTCCTCGCGAGCTGGGCGGCCTGGTCGATCACCGACCACATCGCCGCGGCCACCGGCGAGGGCAGCTCACTGGTCAGCACCGACATGCCGTCGCCGGTCTGGTACAGCCGCACCGCCGCGCGCTGCTCGGCCTCGATGCGCCGCTGCTCGGCGAACTCCTCATCCGCCGCCTCGGCCGCGGCCACCAGCCGCTTACGGAGCTTCCCCGCCGACAGGCCGGCCGCCAGGGGCAGCACCGCGGGCACCACGACCGCGACCACCTCGTCGGTGGCCGTACCGAGGACGTCGGCGAACACCCGCGCTCGGTACCAATCCAACCGGCCGGCGGTGCAGTCGGCGTGCACCGCGGGCATCCGTTCCACCAGCTGGTAGGAGTCCGACAGCACCCCGGCGGCGAAGGCGCGGGAGCAGTTGAGCACCATCGCCAGCTCGTCGGGCAGGAACTCCGACGTCCCCGGCACCGGCGAGCCACCACCGCGCCGCCGCGCACCCGGATGCCCGGGAGGCGGATCGTCGGTGTCGGGCCGGGCGGCGGCCAGCGCCATGACCAGTTCGGCCTCGTAGGCGGCGTCCATGGCCTTGCGCGCCTGCACCCGCTGCAGCTCCGCTGCCGCCTCGTCGGCGGTCATCAGGCCGACCGGCAGCCGGTGCACCGACGGCGCCCGCTGCAGCATCAGGCCCAGCAGCGCACCCTCCATCACGGAGCGCTGGAGCGCGGCCATCGGCATGCATCGAACATACGTTCGGGGTACGACAGTTTTCGACGGGTCGACGGGTCGACGGGTCGACGATCGCCGGCGGCGGCGGCGGTGCCGGTGGCCCGGTGGGTGGTGCCGGTGGCCCGGTGGGTGGTGCCGGTGGCCCGGTGGGTGGTGCCGGTGGCCCGGTGGGTGGTGCCGGTGGCCGATGGCGCCGTTTGGTGGGCGGTACCTGGTGGCCTTTGCCTGGTGACCGGGTACCTCGGTAGCGGTGACTGGTTTCTGGTGTCCGGTGACCGGCGGTCGAGGCCTGATGCCCTGCGCCCGGTGCCGGTGCCGGTGCCGGTGCCGGTGCCAGGTGCCGGTGAGCGGTGCTTGGTCCCCGGTGGTCGAGGCCTGATGCCCGGGCTCGCGTCAGGAGGCGTGCTTCACGAGCACTCGCTCGTCGTAGCTGATGCCGTGCTCGACGGTGTGGATCACGCGGTCGGTCGCGGCCCACCCCGCACGTTCGTTGAAGCCGATCGCCGCGTGGTTCTCGACCCGGGCGCGTGCAGCTCGAGGTCCGTCTGGCCGGCAGCGGCGAGCATCGCCTCGCCCAGCGCGAGGAGGCGCCGGCCGAGGCCGGTGCCGTGGTGGTCCGGATCGACGAACAGGTGCACCAGGCGGTGCCCGCTGATCGTGACGTGCCCGATCGGCGTGCCCTGTGCGACGGCCACCCGCGTCGTGCAGTCGGAGCCCGGCCGGAACCAGTCGCGGAGCTGCTCCCGGGTGCCCGCGCGGTCGGGGGGCTGGAACCCGTCGGCGGGCAGCCGGCCGGCGTACGTCGTGACGAAGCAGTGGTGGTGGTAGTCCTCCACCGCCTCGGCGTCGGCCGGAGTCGCCGTGCGGAGCGCGACGGCATCCATGCGTCGACACTGGCACGCCGGCGCCCGCTGCGGGCGGGAGTTCCGACGCCGGTCCGGGACGCGTCGGCGTGCCGCCCGTCCGGGACGTCGATCCGCCGCCCGTCCGGGACGTCGATCCGCCGCCTGCCCGGGCAGTCGGTCCGCGCCGCCCGTCCGGGACGTCGGTGGACACACGCGCCGGGCGCAGGGGTGCGCGGGCATGGGTGGACACTCCAGGGGTACGAGGCCCGCGATCCAGGGGAGGGGTGGCCCGGTGGTGCGACCTGCGGTGCACGGCAGGGGGCAGGAGTCGCCCCGCGCGCTCGACCCCAGCGCACCGGCCGCCGCCGAGCCGTCCGCCGCCGAGCCGTCCGCCGCCGTGCCGAACGGCACCGACGCGCCCGCCGCCGACGAGTCCGCCACGGACGAGTCCGCCCCCGAGCCGCCCGCTTCCCACCCCCTGTCCACCGGTACGGCACCCGACGGCGCGGCCGGGCCGCAGCCACCGGCCGACGACGCCGACCGCCGGGCCGCTACCGCGGCCGACGCGGGGACGGCCGACGCGGCTGCGACCGCTCCGACCGCCACGGGCGCCACCACCGCCACCGAGGCCCTGGATGGCTCGCCCACCGGCCTGCCCCGATGGCTGCTGCTGCTGGGCGGGCTGGCCGCAGGGACCATCGCGATCGCCGGGCTGCGCGAGGTCGCGTGGCTGGCCGCACCCATCCTGACGGCGCTCGTCGTCGTCGTCGGCCTCATGCCGGTCTCGAGCTGGCTGCGTCGCCACGGCGCGCCACGCTGGGTGGCGACCACGGTCCTGCTGCTCCTCGTCTGGGCCGTGCTGCTCGGGTTCGTCGCGTTGCTCGTGGCCAGCGTCGCCCAGTTGGCCGCCCTGCTCCCGGACTACGCCGACCAGGCCGAGGAGCTCCTCGACGGCGTGGTCGCCGACCTCAACGACGCAGGCCTTGTCTCGGGACAGCTCTCCGACCTCGTCGAGCAGATCGAGTACGGGCAGGTGGTGGGGCTGGCGACCGATCTGCTGGGGCGGATCACCGCGACGGCCAGCACCCTGATCCTGCTGCTCTCCGCGCTGGTCTTCATGGCCATCGAGTCCAGCGGCTACGGCCGGCGGCTGGCCCTCATCGCGCGGGAGCGGCCGCACCTGCCGGTGGCCTTCGCCCTCTTCGCCCAGGGCACCCGCAGCTACCTGCTGGTGAGCACCGTCTTCGGGGCGATCGTCGCGGTGGGCGACGCGATCGCCCTGGCCATCCTCGCCGTGCCGGCCGCGCCGCTGTGGGGCCTGCTGGCCTTCATCACCAACTACGTGCCGAACATCGGGTTCGTGCTCGGTGTGGTCCCCCCGGCGCTCCTCGGGTTGCTCGCCGGCGGCTGGGGCGAGCTGATCGCCATCCTGGTGATCTACACGCTGCTCAACTTCGTCGTGCAGACGCTGATCCAGCCGCGGTTCGTCGGGGACTCGGTCGGCCTGTCGATGACCGTCACCTTCATCGCCCTCCTGTTCTGGGGCTGGGTGCTCGGTGCGCTCGGCGCACTGCTGGCGATCCCGCTGACCCTGCTGGTGAAGGCCCTGCTGGTGGACGTCGACCCGCGTGGTCACTGGCTGGACGCCCTGCTCCGGGAGGAGCCGCGGGCGCCGAGGACCTCGCGCGCCCGGCGCCGGATGCACGCCCGGCGGTCCGCGCTGGCCTCCGTGCGCCGGCTGCACCAGCCCCGGCGGGTGCCGGGCGAGGAGCACGCGCCGGCCGGTGACGCCGGTACGCCGGTGCGCTGAGTGCCCGAGCTGGTGGTGATGGTCGGTCTGCAGGGCGCCGGCAAGTCGACCTGGGCGGCCGCCGAGCTGGCCGGCACCCACGCGGTCGTGAGCAAGGACCACTGGCCGCGCGCGAAACGGCGCGAGGCACGGCAGCGCCGCGTGGTGGCCGAGCTGCTCGCCGCCGGCCGCAGCGTCGTCGTGGACAACACCAACCCCTCGGCCGCCGAGCGCGCGCCGCTCGTCGCGGCGGCGCGCGAGGCGGGCGTCCCGGTGCGGGCGGTCTGGGTGGACACCCCGCTGGACGTCTGCCTGGCGCGCAACGCCGCGCGCCCCGAGGGCACCCGCGTGCCGCTGGTCGGAGTGCACGCCGCCGTCGCCCGGTTCCGGCCGCCGACCACCGCGGAGGGGTTCGACCGGGTCGACGTCGTCCGCCCGTCGCAGGCCCCGAGGCGTGCGGCGGGGGAGGACGTGCGGTAGACACGGCAGGCCGTTCCCGCCCCGACGTCCCGGAGGTCCCCCTCGTGCTGGCCAGCATCGGCTACGCCGCCGCGTACACGGGCGTGGGCATCGCGCTCCTGGCCCTCGGCTTCGTGGCGCTCGACCTCCTCACCCCGGGCCACCTGGGCCGGCACATCTACCAGGAGGGGTCCATCAACGCCGGCATCGTGCTGTCGGCGGGGTTCCTCGGCCAGGGCGCGATCGCGTTCACCACGATCTGGACCAACGCGACCGACGGCTTCGGCCGGGCGCTGTGGTGGACCGTGGTCTTCGGCGTCGTCGGCGTGCTCCTGCAGGCGGTGGCCTTCCTCGTGCTCAACCTGGTGACCCCGGGTTCTCTGGGGCAGTCGCTGGTCCGGGTGCAGTTCCACCCGGCGAGCCTGGTGAGCGCGGCCAGTCAGCTCGCGGTCGCCGCGATCATCGTCGCCTCCATCTGGCCCTGACGACCGGGCGCCGCCCCGTGTGACGGCTGACTCACCGGGTGCCCGTAAGGTGCCGAACAGCTTGCCGTCCGCCGCTCGGCCGGGGACGGCGCTCCGAGAAGACCTGACGAGAGGAATGTTCATGAGCGAGGCAAACAGCGGGACCCGGGTGGCCATCGTGACCGGCGGCGCGCGCGGTATCGGTGCGGCCACGGCGCAGCGGCTGGCCAAGGACGGGTTCGCCGTCGCGGTCCTGGACCTCGACGAGGCCGCCTCCCAGAGCACCGTCGACGCCATCAAGGCGGCCGGTGGGCAGGGCCTGGCCGTCGGCGCCGACGTCAGCGACGCCGAGCAGGTCCAGTCCGCCGTCGACCGCATCGCGACCGAGCTGGGCGCGCCGGTCGTGCTGGTGAACAACGCCGGCGTGCTCCGCGACAACATGCTGTTCAAGATGAGCGACTCCGACTGGGACATCGTCATGAACGTGCACCTCCGCGGTGCCTTCCTGATGTCGCGCGCCGCCCAGAAGCACATGATCGAGGCCAAGTGGGGCCGGATCGTGAACCTGTCCAGCACCTCGGCGCTCGGCAACCGCGGCCAGGCCAACTACTCGACGGCCAAGGCGGGTCTGCAGGGCTTCACCAAGACCCTGGCCATCGAGCTCGGCAAGTTCGGCGTCACCTCCAACGCCATCGCCCCCGGCTTCATCGAGACCGAGATGACCAAGGCGACCGCCGACCGCATGGGCATCCCGTTCGATGACTTCATCAAGGGCGCTGCCTCGCAGATCCCGGTGGCCCGGACCGGCAAGCCCGAGGACATCGCACACCTCGTGTCCTTCTTCGTCAGCGAGGGCGCCGGCTTCATCTCCGGTCAGGTCGTCTACGCCGCAGGTGGCCCGCGGGCCTGACAGCAGGACCCCCGCACGCGGGGAGCGGGACCGGGGGGGGGGGGGGCGGGGGGGGGGGGGGGGGGGGGGGGGGGGGGGGGGGGGGGGGGGGGGGGGGGGGGGGGGGGGGGGGGGGGGCTGGGTGCGGGGGGGGGCGGGGGGGT
>NZ_JBJHAO010000022.1:0-58547 GCF_054051075.1 Blastococcus sp. SYSU DS0617 | reverse complement strand
CGGGCCGGGGGGCCTGGCGGAGGCGCCGGCCACCGCGCCCCCCCCCCCCCCCCCCCCCCCCCCCCCCCCCCCCCCCCCCCCCCCCCCCCCCCCCCCCCCCCCCCCCCCCCGCCAGTGGCGCTGCAGGGCGAGCACCCGGAGGACGAAGATCGCGGCGGCGACCCCTGCGAGCACGAACCGGACGACCGAGACCAGCACCGCCACCCGAGCCGGTCCGGCCACGAGCAGGAAGCCTGCGTCGCTGAGGGTCAGCCGCAGCCGGGCACTCACCGGCGGCCGGCGCCGTTCGTGTCGAGGCCGTTCGTCGGCGCCCCCACCCGGTAGCCGCTGCCGGGAACGGTGTGGATGAGCCACGGGTCGCCCAGGCGCTTGCGCAAGGAGGAAACGGTGATCCGTACGGCGTTGGCGAAGGGTCAGGCCGGCGAACTCCACCACCGGGGGTGCGCCGTCGACCCGACGGCGCCCGAGCGCGCGCAGCCGCACCAGCAGTCGGGGCATCGCGAAGGGCTTGGTGAGGTAGCCGTCGGCGCCGAGCCCGAAGCCGGCCACCGCCTCCTCCAGCCGGTCGGCCGCGGTCAGCACGAGGATGCGGCTCCGTCGGCCGTCGGCGACCATCCGGCGGGCGACCTCGCCCCCTGAGGTGCCGGGCAGGTCGCGGGCCAGCACGACGACGTCGTAGCTGTTGACGGCCGAGTTCTCCAGGGTGCTGCCCCCGTCCTGCACCACGTCGGCGGCGATGACCTCCAGGCGCAGGCCGTCCCGGATGGCATCAGCCAGGAAGGGCTCGTCCCCGGCGATCAGCACCCGCACGGGACGAAGGTGGGAAGCTCGCCGTATCCGCGCGGTATCGGCGCGGGAGGGGGCGGACCGGGAGAGCATCCGGCGGCGCTCGTGGGCCTCGGCGGCCAGCTGCCGTGCCGCCACCACGCTGGCCGGTTCGCGGGCAGACGTCATGCGGTCAGCCGGTGCGGGGGTCGTCGGCCGGCGCGGGACACTGGCCCCCGCGCTGGACGGCCAGCTCGAAGTGCCACATCTCGTTGCCGTAGGTCTGGCACAAGCCGTAGTCCGACCCGTGCTGGGACAGCCAGCTCATCGCGTCCACGGGACCGATGTCGACCGCATCGCCCGTGACGTGGGATGACTCGTCGGGACCGAGCACCCACTTTCGGGCCGCCGCGGGGCTGCCGTGCTCGGCTACCGCGTCCTCGAAGAGCGCCTGCTGGTAGGCGGCGCTGCGCCACCCGCTGGACACGTGGAAGTCCACCCCGTCGGCCGTCGCGTCCCGGGCCGCGTCCTGCACCGCCGTGCGCAGCGCGCTGTCCAGGTTGGTGATGGCCGGGACGTCGGCGAAGGGTGACAGCTCCTCGCCGTCGGCGACGTGGCCGTCCTCCACGGTCCGTGGGCCCCCGTGCGACGTGCTCGGTGCCGGCGCGTCGGCGGCCCCCTCCGGTGCGGTCTGCGAGCACCCGGCCAGGCCCGCGATCACGGCGGGGGTGGCGAGCAGTGCGAGGCGCAGCCCGCGCCGCGGCCGGCGCCCGTCCCCGCGAGAGACGGCCAGGCGCACGGTGACGAGCACGACGCCCACGGACGCGCCGGCGGTGTTGGCGGCCACGTCGACCAGGTCGGGCACGCGGCCGGGCAGCGCGGTCTGCGCCAGCTCGATCAGCACCGACGTCGCGGCCGCGAGCGCAAGCGGCAGCACCGGACCCGAGCGCCGGAAGGCCAGGGCGGCCAACGCACCCACGGGGACGAAGAGCAGCACGTTCGCCACCGCCTCGACCTGTGCCCGGTGCACGGTGCCCGGCAACGGCGCGGTCAGAGCCTCGACCCCGGCCATCACGGTCCGGCGAGCGTCGGCGACGACCTCGGCCGGGCCGAGCGTGATGGCGGCGACGGCGAGCACGACGGCGACCGCAGAGAGCACCGACAGGCGCGGTCGCCACGGTGCCGACCGGGCGGCGACGGACGCTCGGGCAGCCCGTCTCGCCGCGATGGCAGGTGGTCGGCTGGTGATCCTCATGGTGGAGCTCCTCCCCGCCGGACGGTGCCGGCGCGGACGTGCGAACTGGTGGACGAATGCAGTGCAGTCCAGCGGCGGTTGCCAGGGCGTCTCCGATTCCGCATACGCGCACGACATGCCCGCGCCCACCTGTCGTGGACGTATCTGTTTTCGCGAACGCGCGCGCAACGGGCCGGCCGGTTGGGTCGATGGCGTCGCTACCGCGGCAACTGCCACTGACCCAGGAGGACCACCGTGCTCGCTCTCCGTTCCACCCCGTTGCGTCGTCGGACATCGGCGGCGTTGCTCGCCGCACCGGCGCTGACCTTGGCGTTGGCCGCCTGCGGCACCACTGCCTCACCGACCGGCTCCCCCGTCGGATCGTCGGCATCGGCCGGGGGAGGCAGCGGATCGTCCACCGGCGGTGCGTCCGCCGAGCGGGATGCCTACGACCTGGAGATGGCCCAGTGCCTGCGCAGCCGAGGACTGGACGTGAAGGATCCGGTCCCGGGTGTCGGGATCCAGGAGAGCGGCCCGGAGATCCAGGCCGCGGCCGCGGAGTGCATGGCCGAGATCGGCGAACCACCGACGCGCGACTTCAGCGACGAGGAGTTGCGCGCGATGCACGAGGCCGGGCTCGCCCTGGCCGAGTGCCTGCGCGAGCTCGGCCACGACGTCTCCGATCCCGAGGTCGGGGCTCCACTGGCCCTGAACGGCGTGCCCGACGCCGACTTCGCCGACTGCACGACGCCGGCCGAATGACGCCCCGGACAGCGGCGTGCCCGACGGGTGAGGCCACGCAGTCAGCGCCCGGGGAGGTGCAACGGCCGGAGTCGGTCGAGCCCGCCGCGACGGTGTGCTCCGGAGCGGTGGCCGATCCGCCAGGCCCCGCGCGTCGGCGGTGGCGGGCGGTGGCGGCCGGCGGGTTGCTGGTCGCCGCGCTTGCCGGCGTCGGCGTCTGGGCCCAGCAGGAAGTGCGGGGGGACGCCGCGGCAGCGCCCTCCACCCGACCGGCGACCGTCCCGGTGACCGTCGGGACGATGGTGGCCGAGACCGAGGTGCGTGGAATCCTGCGCTTCCCGGCCGGGCGGCCTGTCACCTCCGGATCGGCCGGCGTGGTCACGATGCTCCCGGCCGTCGGCACGACGATCTCCGCCGGCGATCCGCTCTACACCGTCGACACCCGGCCGGTCGTCCTCCTCATCGGGCAGATGCCGGCCTGGCGGGCCTTGCGGACCGGGGTGACCGACGGCGAGGACGTTCGGCAACTGGAGCAGAACCTGGTGGCGTTCGGCCACTTCACCGGCGCACCCGACGCACGCTTCACCGATGCCACGGCCTCCGCGGTCCGGGCCTGGCAGAAGGTCCTGGGCGTCGAGCGCACCGGCGTGGTCGAGCGGTCGGCGGTGCTGGTCTCCGACCAGCCCGTCCGCGTGGCGGCGCTCACCAGCCGGCTCGGCGCGGAGGTGTCCCCCGGCACGGAGCTGTTCACCACATCGGGCACCGACAAGGTCGTCGATGCCGACCTCGGGCTGGACGACCGGCGCCTCGCCGTCGTCGGCGCCGCGGTCACGGTCGTGCTGCCCGACGGGACCGAGCTTCCCGCCACCGTGCGCAGCGTGGGTGAGACCGTGGAGCGGCCCTCGGCCGACGGGACGAGCACGAGGATCGTGGTGCCGGTCGCCCTGGACCTGGACGACCAGACCGGCGCGGCGGCCTTCTCCCTGGCGAACGTGCTCGTCCGGTTCACCAGCACCCTCGGCGAGGACGTCCTGACCGTCCCGGTCGAGGCGCTCGTCGCCGTCGACGAGACCACCTTCGGCGTCGAGGTGCCCGGCCGGCGGGCCGGTGACCCGACGACCGTCGTCCCGGTCACCGTCGGCGCATTCGCCTCCGGACGCGTCCAGGTCTCCGGCGACGGCATCCGCGAGGGTCTCCACGTCGTGGTGCCGACCCGATGAGCGCCGTCCTCCGCCTCGACGACGTCACCCGGAGCTACGGAACGCCCCCCGCGCGAGCGCTGGACGGGATCACCCTCGCCGTGGAGGCGGGCGAGTTCGTCGCCGTGGTCGGCCCCAGCGGGTCGGGCAAGTCCACCCTGCTCAACGTCATGGGCACCCTCGACCACCCCACCTCCGGCCGGGTCTTCGTCGACGGTGTCGACATCGGCGGGCTGTCCGACGCGGGCCTCTCGGCCCTGCGGGCCTTCCGGATCGGGTTCGTGTTCCAGCAGTTCCATCTCGCCGAGGGGGTGAGCGCCGTGGACGCCGTCGCGGATGGGCTGCTCTACACCGGCGTGCCTCGCCGCGTTCGCCGGGAGCGGGCCCGTGCCGCGCTGGCCGGAGTGGGGCTCGGGCACCGACTGGACCACCTGCCCTCCCAACTGTCCGGGGGCGAGCGGCAGCGCGTCGCGATCGCTCGCGCCGTCGTCGGGAGGCCACCGCTGCTGCTGGCCGACGAGCCGACCGGGAACCTCGACTCCCGCTCCGGCGGCAGCATCGTGGAACTGCTGCACGAGCTGCACCGGACCGGGACGACGGTCGTCGTCATCACCCATGACCAGCGACTCGCGGCCCGCCTGCCCCGGCAGGTGTCCATCGCCGACGGCCGGGTCGTGGCCGACTCCGGGTCCCCGATGGCCGCCGGCCGCGACGGACGGGAAGCCCGGTGACCCCCGCCGACGGGCGCAGGCGACCCGGCTCCCCTGCCTCCCGGCTGCGCGCGGGGGATCTCGTGCACCTGGGCTCGGCAGGCCTTCGTGCCCGTCCGGTGCGCGCCGTGCTCTCCGCGCTCGGCATCGCCATCGGGATCGGCGCCATGGTCGCCGTGGTGGGCCTGTCCGCCTCCAGCCAGGCACGCCTGGACCGGCAACTGGCGGCGCTGGGCACCAATCTGCTCACCGCCGGCGTGGCCGACTCCCCCGGCGGGATCGAGTTCCCGTCGCTCCCGGCCGACGCGGCAGCCCGCGTCGAGCGGATCGCCGGGGTCACCGCGGCCACGACCACCGCCGACCTCGGCGACGTCGCCGTCTACCGCAGCAAGGCGGTCGACGCCGGGCTGACCGGTGGCCTGACGGTCACCGCCACCGAGCTGGACCTGCTGGACGTCGTCGGGGGGCACGTGCGGACCGGTCGCTGGCTGGACGAGGCCTCCGCCCGCTTCCCCACCACGGTCCTGGGCGCCACGGCAGCGCGGCGGCTGGGGATCACCGAGGTGGGACGGCAGGTGTGGCTGGGCGGCCGGAACACGACCGTGCTCGGCATCCTCGGTCCGGTGCAGCTGGCCCCCGAGCTCGACGTCGCCGCCCTGGTGGGAATGCCGGTCGCGACGTCCGAACTCGGCTACACCGGGACGCCGACCCGGTTGTACGAGCGTTCCACGGACGCAACGGTCGCCGCAGTCGCCCGTCTCATCCCCCCGTCCCTGCAGCCCGCCCGGCCCAGCGCGGTCGCGGTCTCCCGCCCCTCCGACGCCCTCGCCGCGCGCGCTGCCGCCGACGAGGCCTTCACCGGGCTCCTGCTGGGCCTGGGCGCGATCGCGCTCGTCGTGGGCGGGATCGGGGTGGCCAACACCATGATCATCTCGGTCATCGAGCGGCGCCGGGAGATCGGTCTGCGCCGTGCGCTCGGCGCCACCCGCCGGCACATCGCCGCCCAGTTCCTCAGCGAGGCGCTCCTGCTGTCGGCTCTGGGTGGCGTCGCAGGGGCGGGGATCGGGAGCACGGTCACCGCGGTGGTGGCCGTGGCCAACGGATGGCTCCCCGTGGTGCCGCCCGGGGTCCCCGTCGTCGGCGTGGCCGCGACCCTGGGCATCGGCGCCGTCGCCGGGCTCTACCCGGCCCTGCGCGCTGCCCGCACACCACCGACGGTGGCACTGTCCGCATGACCCGGCCGCTCGTAGCGGCCCGTGACCGGGGCGGACGGTGTCACCGTCCAGGTGACCAGGCCGTCCCGTCCCGAGAAGGCGACGGAGGCACCTGCCCATGGCAGGGCGGCGCGAGGTCGACCGGCTCCCTCGACGGAACAGAGGCGCCGCGGGCACGCTCCGTGATCGCGGAGCGTCACGGAGCGTGCCCGCGCGGTCGTCAGCCTCAGCCGGCTGTCGCGCGGGCGGCCTCGACGATCAGGTCGGCGACCGCCCCGGGCCGGGACACGGCGACGGCGTGGGAGGCGTCGACCTCGACGGGGGTGGACCGCGCCCGCTGGGCCATGAAGATCTGCGCCTCGGCGGGAACCGCGAGGTCCTGCCGCGTGACCAGGGTCCAGGACGGGATCGTCCGCCAGGCCGCCGCCGTCGCCTTCTCCTCCAGCGCCTCGCTGGTGATGGGCCGCTGCGTCGCGACCATCAGCTCGACGACCGCCGGCGGGACATCTGCGGCGAACACCTGCCGGAACTTGTCCGGCTGGATGTACAGGTCGGTCACCGTGCCGCCGTTCCCGTCGGGGACGGGAACGGGGTCCAGCGCGGACCCCAGTTCGTTGCCTGGGAACTTCCCGGCCAGCTCACCGGTGCTCTCCCCTTCCTCCAGCAGGAAGCTGCCCACGTAGACGAGCGCCCGCACGCCGGGGTGTCCGTCCGCAGCCACGCTCATCACCGAGCCGCCGTAGGAGTGCCCGGCCAGCACGATCGGGCCGCTCACCTGGTCCAGGATGCTGCGCAACTGCAGGGCGTCGTAGCGCAGGCCCCGGAGCGGGTTGGCCGCGGCGATGACCGGGTAGCCGTCGCTCCTGAGCTGCTCGATCACCCCGTTCCAGCTCGCGGACTCGGCGAACGCGCCGTGCACGAGCACCACGGTGGGCTTTTCCTGGGCCGTCGTGCCCGTGTCGGTGTCGATGGTCATCATCGTTCCTCTCGATCCGCAGCGACCGGGACGACCGGGACGGTCGCGTCAGCGCTGATGGAACGACCGTAGGAAGCGATGCCCCCCTCTCGCGTACGTCAGATGACCCTCGCGCCGACGGTGGATCGGCCGGTCACGGGCCGATCGCTGCGCGCAGGGCCACACGGGAGGTGATCCCCAGCCTCGGGAAGATCCGGTGCAGGTGCGTGCCGACCGTCCGGTGCGAGAGGTACAGCCGCGCGCCGATCTCCCGGTTGGTCGGGTCGTCCGCGGCGAGTTGCGCGATCAGCAGTCCCTGCAGGCTCGGCTGCTCGCGCGCCTCCGGGGTGCGCCGCCTGCTCTGCTCCGCGGAGGCGCGCAGTTCGTGGCGCGCCGGTCGCCCCACGCAGCGGCGCCCGGGGCGTCGAAGGTGTCCCGGGCGGCCCGCAGCGGAGCCCGGGACTCCTCCACCCGCCGGCACCGCCGCAGCCAGCCCCGTGGACCGGCTGCAGGCGGACACGCGCGAAGGGGCAGGCGCCCAGGTCGGCCGCCGGGGCCGCCGCGGTCGGCTCCAGGCGCCGCACGTCGCCCCAGCCCTCCATGCGGTTCAGTGTCGGTCGCTCCCGAGCGCGTGGGTCACCGTGCGGCGTCGTCCTGCCCGAGCGCGTCTCGCCGTCGGGCGGCCCTGATCCGGGCGGCCGAGACGAGGCGGTGGTCGCCGTCGCGCAACTGCCGTCGTTCCGCAGCCAGCTGGCGGACGGCGACCAGCGAGGCCGGTTCACTGCTCGACGACGTCGTGGAGGGGTGGTCCTCGGGCGATGTCATGTCCCGAATGCTCGCCGGGCGCAAGGACACGCACATCCGTCAGATGACCGGTCTTCGACGCCTCCCCCGAAGACGACGGTGCCCTACTGGCGACCCGATTCGGTCGCCCGGCAGGCGTCGACTGCAGGGCCACTCCTCCCGGCGAGTTCGTCGTTCCTCACGACCAGGAACAGCACCGGATCGGTCATATGACGGATGCGGAGCTGCCAGCCCTCGTCGAGCGTCGTACCCCTCATCTCCCGCCGGAGTCATCCCGTCCGGCGGACCAGACGCACACGAGGAGCCTCCGCCATGGGCACGATCACCACCGACGACGGAACCGAGATCTTCTACAAGGACTGGGGGACCGGTCAGCCGATCGTCTTCAGCCACGGCTGGCCCCTGTCGTCCGACGACTGGGACGCGCAACTGATGTTCTTCCTGGCTCAGGGCTACCGGGTCATCGCGCACGACCGGCGGGGGCACGGCCGCTCCGCGCAGGTCAGCGAGGGACACGACATGGACCACTACGCCGACGACCTGGCCGCGCTGACGGCGCACCTCGACCTGCACGACGCTGTGCACGTCGGCCACTCGACCGGTGGCGGCGAGGTCGCGCGCTACCTCGGCCGGCACGGTGAGGACCGCGTCGCGAAGGCCGTGCTCATCAGTGCCGTACCGCCGCTCATGGTCAAGACCGACGCCAATCCCGGCGGCCTGCCGAAGAGCGTCTTCGACGACATCCAGACCCAGGTCGCCACCAACCGGACGACGTTCTACCGCGACCTGCCGTCGGGGCCCTTCTACGGCTTCAACCGGCCGGGCGCCGAGCCGTCCGAGGCAATCATCCAGAACTGGTGGCGCCAGGGGATGACGGGCAGTGCGAAGGCCCACTACGACGGCGTCGTCGCCTTCTCCCAGACCGACTTCACCGACGACCTGAAGAAGATCGCGGTTCCGGTCCTGGTGATGCACGGGGACGACGACCAGATCGTGCCCTACGCGGATTCGGCGCCGCTGTCCGCGGAGCTCCTGCAGAACGCCACGCTGAAGACCTACGCCGGCTTCTCGCACGGCATGCCGACGACAGAGGCCGAGACGATCAACGCCGACTTGCTCGAGTTCATCCGCTCCTGACCCGCCGGAGCGGGAGTGCTGGCCACACCGGTACGGGCGAGCCTTGTCGGCGCGCCCACGGCATCCCGCCGCCGGGCCGGCGTGGAGAACATGACGGCGACGATCACCACCGACCACGGAACCGCGGTCTTCACCTGCCCTGCCCGCCGCGACCACTGTGCGTTCACGCGTGCCGCCGTGACAGCCACCTGTACGGCCCGTGCGATCGCGAACCCACCAGTTCGACGGCCACCGAATGAGTCCCCGACGCAACTGCGTCACCGAAATTTTCAAGGAGCAGCAGCATGTCGACCCTGCACGACCCACTGTCCCTGCCGGCCTTCACGGCCCCCAACCGGATCTTCATGGCACCGATGACCCGGATGCGCGCCGGCCAGCCCGGCGACACCGCCACGGAGCTCATGGCCGAGTACTACACCCAGCGCGCAGGCGCCGGCCTCATCGTCACCGAGGGCACCCAGATCAGCCCCGAGGGGAAGGGCTACTTCGCCACGCCGGGGATCTACTCCGCCGAGCAGGTCGCCGCCTGGCACCGCGTCACCGACGCCGTGCACGGCAGCGGCGGCAAGATCGCTGCCCAGCTGTGGCACGTCGGGCGGGTCACCCACCCCGACCTGCAGAACGGCGGCCCAGGAGTCTCGGCCAGCGCCCTGCCGTTCGATGGCACCACCACCATCACCGACACCGACGGCAATCTCGTCAGTGTCCCCTGCCCGACCCCCCGCGAGCTTCGGCCCGAGGAGCTCTCCCGCATCGTCGAGGACTACCGCCGAGCAACACGCAACGCCCGCGACGCCGAGTTCGACATGGTGGAGATCCACGGCGCCAACGGTTACCTCCTCCAACAGTTCATGTCGTCCAGCAGCAACCTGCGAACCGACGAGTACGGCGGCTCGCTGGAGAATCGGGCCCGCTTCCCTCTGGAGGTCGTCGACGCCGTCATCGACGCCTGGGACGCCGCCCACGTCGGCGTGCGCATCTCACCGCTCATCAAGTTCGGCGGCCTCGACGACGCCGACGGGCACGAGATGGGCCTCTACATCGCCGAACGGCTCAACGAGCGCAACGTCGGTTACCTCCACCTGAGCGAACCCGACTGGGCCGAAGGACCCGTTCTCGACGACGACTTCCGCATCAAGCTCCGCGAAGCCTTCAGCGGCGTCATCATCGCCGCAGGCGGCTACGACGCCGCCAAGGCTGAGCGCGTGCTCCGGAACGGATGGGCCGACGCCGTCGCCTTCGGCAAGTCCTTCATCGCCAATCCCGACCTGCCGGTTCGCCTCGCCATCGGCGCCGACCTCAACCCGCTGCGACCCGAACTCATCTACGGCGGCGGCAGAGCCGGCTACACCGACTACCCGACCCTTGAGAGGTCCGCCTGACCATGCCGCCCCAAGGGCTTGCTCACGTGCGTGGCTCGAGTTCCGGGGGCCTCGGGACGCGTTCAGCGGACAGTCCGAGCGGGTGCGCCGAGGGCGCAGGTATCCCATCAACGCCCACCACCGTCCGGCTGCGCGAGCCGCGATCCCCCTCGACGACGGCACATGTGCGGCGGGACATGCCGGGTGGAGTTCCGGGACGACGTCTCCGGCTCCGGTACGGCGAGGCGCGCGTGACCGCCCGCCGGTGGTCACTGCCTCGTCTCGTCCTTCCCGACCGGGACTCCCCTTCGGGCGGCCGGGATACGTGCAGCCGGGACGAGGCGGTCGTCGCAGTCGCGAAAGTGCCGTCGCTCCGCGGCCAGCTGGCAGACGGCGATGAGCGAGGCGGGCTCCTTGCTCTGCGATGGCGTGGCCGGGTCTTCCTGGTCTGGAGCCATGCCGGGATGCTCGCCGGGCGCCGGGCCTCGCACATCCGTCACATGACCGGTGGTCGACCTGCTCCTCTGCCACTCGGGCCGAGGCCCGTCCGAGCCACGCCGACGACGAGGGCACGGTCGTCGCGCCGCGACGACGGGGGCAGGGTCGTCGCGGCGCGATGACGAGCTCCGTGACGGAATCGCCGTCCATCGCGAAGCGGTAGCTGTCGATGAGGGCGCGGGTGCGGTGGCAACTCCCTGAGTGACTCAGTCACCGGGCCCCGTCTGACCTGCGGTGTCGGGGCCGTAGGCCGGCGGCCTCCTCGGCCAGCTGTCGCGCCGCGGAGTCGTCGATGGGGCGCCCGAAGACCGACCCGCCGGGCTCCAGGAGCCGCCCGAGGGGCAGCGCGCCCAGGTCGATCGCGTCGAAGCCGAGGCTCCGGACGAACTCCGCGACCACTGCACGCGCCTGGCTGTCGTCCCCGGCAACGGCGATGGCCTGCCGGTCTGCGGCGCCCGCCGGACGGGCCTCGTCCTCCAGCTCTCGGTAGCCGACGTGGTTGAGGGTCTTGACCAGACGAGCGCCCGGGATCGACCGCTGCACGACCTCGCTGCTGGACTCGGGGCCCTCGAAGTCAGGCATCCGACCGTCGACGGCAGGCCAGTAGTTCATCGCGTCGACGACCACAGCGCCTGCCAGCGTGGCCGCAGGCAGCTCCCCGTGTCGAGCCAGCGGAACGGCCAGCACGACGAGGTCGGCACCCACCGCGGCGTCCGCCGGAGCGACTGCCGCAGCCCCTGGCGCGACGACCACGACCATGAAGCCGAGCTCCTCGAGACTGCCAGCGCGCGCAAGCCGCACGTGGTGTCCCGCCCGTAGCGCGAGCCGCGTGATGGCGGTGCCCGCCTTCCCGGCGCCGATGACCCCCACCAGTGAACTGACTCGCCTCTGCCCCGCTTCTCGGTGCCATCGCCGTTCACCCCTGCCGGAATAGATCATCTGATGTACAGATTATCTCAGGTGCAACTTAGACGGAGGGGATCGACATGGAGCTCGGCATCGGAGCATTCGGGGACGCGATGCGCGACCCGGCCACGGGTGCATACATCTCAGAGGCTCAGGCGATCCGCAACGTCGTGGAGTCGATCGTGCTCGCGGAGCAGGTCGGTCTCGACTGGTTCGGTGTGGGCGAGCACCACACCCCGGAGTTCCCGGCATCGGCCGCGGCTCCGATCCTCGCGGCTGCGGCGGCACAGACCTCTCGCATCAAACTCCTGCACGCGATCGAGCTCTTCGGCACGGAGGTCCGCCCGATCGTCCAGGCGGAGCTCGGCACGACCACGGTGGACGAGCGACTCGGACGCACGCCACTCAGCCCTCGGCGCGACGATCCCGGCGCGCGCTCACCGGGTGCCGGATCCGAACCCGGCGCTGCCTCCGTCGTCCGGATCGGGGCGTGACGGCCGTGGAGATGGGGATCGCGCTGGACGTGTCGGCGTCCCACGGGCAGCCGGAGCGCCTCACGGTCATGGCGCAGCGCGCCGAGGGCGCCGGCCTCGAACTGGTGGTCCTGACCTCGGACGCCGCGACCGACGACGGCTCCGGACTTGACCGGTGGACCGCCGCGGCATGGCTGGCAGGTGCCACGCGACGAATCGGGATAGGCATTGCGCTCCCCGACGCGAACCCACCCGACCCGGCCGACGCGACGGCGGCCTACCCGTCCGTCATCGCGAAGGCCCGGGACAGCCTGGACCTCCTCGCCGGGGCCCGGGTCCTCACGGATCCGTCCGCCTGGACCGTCGTGGCACCCGGCACGTCCCCGGCGGAAATCGCGACCCTCGGCGCGGAGGGCGGCCCGGTCGTCGTGCCGGTGTCCACCGAGGCCGAACTCGACGCGCTGCTGTCCCGACTCTCCACGCTGGCCCCCCCGACCCCGCGCCGCTCCCTGGCGGCGCGCGCCCGACGCGCTCCCGGCATCGACTACGACGGGGTACCGCCCTCGCTGGTAGAGGGGGCCGTCGAGCCCGGCGACCCGGGATACCGGGCGGTCTCGTCGACCTACCTGCGCACGGGCGCGCCCGGTCTCGTGCTGCGGCCGCGCAGCCCCGAGCAGGTCGCCGACGCGCTCGCCTTCGCGCGCCACCATCGGCACCTCCCGCTCGGGATCCGCAGCGCCGGACACGGCATCAGCGGCCGCTCGACCAACTCCGGCGGCCTGGTCGTCGACGTGAGCCGGATGAACACCGTGGAGGTCCTGGACCGGGAGCGACGGCTGGTCAGGATCGGCCCCGGCGCGACGTGGAAGCAGATCGCCCGGGCGATCGGACCGCTGGGGTGGGCGATCGGCTCCGGGGACTACGGCGGCGTCGGGGTCGGTGGGCTGGCGACCGCGGCAGGCATCGGCTACCTCTCCCGCAAGCACGGCCTCACCATCGACTACCTCAGGGCCGTGGAACTCGTCCTCGCCGACGGCAGCGCGGTACGGGCGACCAGCCAGGAGAACGCCGACCTGTTCTGGGCGGTCCGCGGCGCAGGCGCCAACTTCGGCGTCGTCACGTCGTTCGAGTTCGAGGCCGCCCAGGTCGGCGACGTCGGCTGGGCGAAGCTCTCCTTCGTCTCCACGGACATCGCGACGTCACTGCTGCGCTACGGCGAGCTGGCGTCGACCGCCCCGCGGGACACGACGGCCTTCCTCGTCACCGGTGTGCCCCGGCGGGGGTCGTCGAGCATCACGCTGTACGCAGTCGTCGACAGCTCCGACCCCAACGTCGTCGTGGAGCGGCTGACCCCGTTCCTCGAGATCGGCGACCTGGTCGGGCAGCGGGTGGTGATGACGCCGTACGCCGGCGTCATGGGCGAGGCCGCCGACGTCGGACCGGAGGGTCACCACGGGTACGGCGAGCCGCACTCCCGTTCGGCGTTCCTGCCCGCCCTGACGACGCGGTTCGCGACCGACGCCGCCGCGCTGCTGGAGAGCGGCGTCGCCTACTTCTTCGAGCTGCGCGCGATGGGCGGCGCCATCACCGACGTGGCTCCGGACGCGGCGGCGTTCAGCCATCGCGAGCCGGCGTTCCAGCTGACCGTCATGGGTGGGGACGACGCCGCGCTGGAGGCCGCGTGGGCGCCACTGCGGCCACACGTCGACGGTCTCTACCTCAGCTTCGAGACCGGCCGGAGCGAGGAACGGCTCCTCGACGCGTTCCCGGCACCGGTACTGCGGCGACTGCGCGACCTGAAGCGCCGATACGACCCGGACAACCTCTTCCGCGACAACTTCAACATCGACCCCGACACCTCGGCAGCGACACCACAGGAGGCAATCGCATGACCGACTACGGACACGATCTGCTGTTCGGCGCCTTCGTCACGCCCTCGGCCCGGGCGGCGCAGCAGGTGGTCGACCTGGCCGTCACTGCCGACCGCTCCGATCTCGACCTGGTGACCTTCCAGGACCACCCCTACCAGTCCTCGTTCCTCGACACGTCCACACTGCTCGCCTACGTCGCGGCCCGCACCCGGAAGGTCCGGGTGAGCGCGAACGTGACGAGCCTTCCGCTCCGGCCGCCCGCGGTCCTGGCCAGGGCAGCGGCCTCGCTCGACCTCCTCAGCGGTGGCCGGTTCGAGCTCGGCATCGGCGCCGGCGCGTTCTGGGACGGCATCGCCTCGATGGGCGGGCGACGGCTCACCCCGACACAGGGCGTCACCGCACTGCGCGAGGGCATCGAGATCATCCGGGAGCTCTGGAAGGAGGAGCCGGGGCGCGCCAACTACGCGGGCCGCTACTACTCCCTCGACGACGTGCGGCGCGGCCCCTCCCCGGCCCACGACATCTCCGTCTGGGTCGGCGCGTACAAGCCGAGGATGCTCGAGCTGACCGGCGCCGTGGCCGACGGATGGCTGCCCACCGTCGAGTACCTGCCGCAGGGCGCCGACTCGCTGCCCGAGCTGAACGACCGCATCGACGCGGCGGCTGCGGAGGCGGGGCGGCCGCCGACGGCGGTCCGCCGGCTGCTCAACGTCATGCGCGTGCAGATGGCGCCGAGGCGCTCCGGGCTGCTCGACGGTCCGCCCGACGCGTGGGTCGACGACATCGTCGGGCTGGCCCTCGACCACGGCATCAGCGCCGTCCTCGTCGGGGGCGATGACCCCGCGGTTCTCGAACGGCTGGGCAAGGAGGTCGCGCCCGCCGCGCGTGAGGCGATCACGCGCGAGCGCGGCTGACCTGGGGGCGCCCCGGGGTCGCGTGAAAGGCTGGTCAGGCGTCCAGCACGGTGAGGCAGGCGTCGGTGGCCGGATCGCCGGCCGTCGAGGCCGCCTTGCACAGGAGCGTCCGGAAGAGCTGCTGCTCGTCGGGGTCGAGGCCACCGAGCACGTGGCACTCCGCTTCCACGACCTTGTCGTAGACGAGCTCGACCGCCTGCCGACCACGATCGGTGGCCACGACCTGCCGCTGGCGGCGATCGTCCGGGTTGAGGCGGCGCTCGACCAGGCCGGCCTTCTCCAGGTCGTCGATGAGGTAGGTCATCACCGTGCGGTCGATGCCCAGGTGGTTCGCCAGCGCCTGCTGGGTGGGGCGGTCTCCCTGGAGCACCTCGAGGACCGTCTGGTAGCCGCGCGGCCCCTGGGGGAAGCCCCCCAACGCCGGCGCCACGACGTCCCGGTAGCTCCGCAGCAGCCCTCCGAGGGCCCAGCCGATGTCGTTCTGGGTGGCCGGCTCGCTCACGGATGCACGGGGCGGGGACACGGCCACATCCTACTGCGCTCAGGTCGTCGACCGGCTCCCTCGAAAGGAGCGGACGATCCGCTCGGGCAGTCACCTGCCCGAGATGCCCTGGTGGTCGCCAGTGCGACCACCAGGGCTCGGGGCGACGGCGGCTACGACGCCAGGGAGGAATGCTCGTCGGGGGCCGCACCCCGGAGCTTCAGGGTCACCGACCGACCGCCCCGCCGCGCCGTCTCGTGGGACTCCGCGAGCTGCCGGTGCGCGATCTCGCGCAGCTCTGCCATCGCCGGCGTGACCTCGGCCAGGGTGAGCTCGGTCTCGATGACGTCGAGGTCCAGTGCCCAGAGGTCCTCGAGCACCCGTCGCATCCAGCCGGTGGCGTGGTCCCATCCCGCCCGGGGCGTCCCCGGTCCATACCCTCCGCCGCGGGCGGTGACGAGGAACGCCGGCCTGCCGGCGAGCGCCGTGGTCCCCGGTGCGAATCGAGGATCGGTCGAGACCAGGTCGAACCACGTCTTGAAGTGCTGGGAGACGCCGAAGTTGTACATCGGGACGGCGAAGATCAACGCATCCGCTCCCACCAGCTCGTCGGCCAGCTGCGCGGCGACCGCGAGCGCGCCCTCCTGCTCGGTGCTCCGCTCCCCGACGGCCGTGAATCCGGCGTACGCGGCCGCACCCCACAGCGTCGCCGGGACGGGTTCGGTCCCCACGTCCCGACGGACGACGTGCGCGTCGGGGAGGTCCTCGAGGATCGCCGACTCGAGGGTGTCGGCAACCGCGCGGGTCACCGACCCCCTGGTGCGGATGCTCGAATCCAGCCTGAACAGCGTGCTCATGGTGTCTCCCTAGGGCAGATAGTCTGTCTGCAAGACAATCTATCGCACGGAGTATCTGTACCCACAGCGCGGGCCGGACCAGGCACTCGTCCGACGTGGCGCGGGCAACGGTGTGCTCACCCCCTCCTCGCCAGGCCAGGCGGTCGGGTGCCGCGCCATGGAAGCGGGTGGCTGACGGACCCGGCCGCCACCGTCCCCGCATCCGGGGCAGCCGGGCCGCGCGGGCCCTGCTGCCGCCGAGCGACGGTCGGTCCCAGCCTCGGGTCAGCTGGACGCCGACGAACCGCAGATGCCCGCGCTCGCCGGCGCACCCTCAGACGCGACGCGATCGCTGCACGTGGATGGCTCCGGCACTGCAAGCGCTCCCCTGACCCGGGTCACGCATCACGCACGGCATCGTGAATGGGCCACGCGGCTTGCGCGAGGTCCACGCGCACGTCGTCGCGTCGGTGCAGCAAGGGGGTGGATTCCTCGACGAAGTGTGCGAGGGCTTCGCGAGCCGCGCCTTCGACCGGCCGCCCCATCGCATCCACCACCCGCCACCACGGCACGTCGTGACCGCCGTTGCGCAGGATCTGACCAACGGCGCGCGCACCTGTGCCAGCCGCCTCCGCGACATCGCCATAGGTCATCACTCGCCCGCTGGGAATCCAGGACACCGTCTTCAGTACCCGCTCGGCCACGTCGTTCACGACCTCGCCCCTTCATGCCTTCGTCGATCGGCCGTCCCTCGGAGCTCTCGTCGACCATTCCGACCGACGTGACTCGCGTCCTCATCACCGTTCTCCTCCCGACCCTCCCTTCCCAGGACGAACCCCGCGGGTGGCGAGAGAACCCCGTTCGCCTGCACCGTGACGTGGTGCGGCCCCGGGTAGTACGTCCGGGTGGTGATGGGGCGGAAGGAGTGGGTCTTCGTGACGACGGCGCTGCCGCCGGCGGCGATGCGTCGCGACCCGAGCTTGAAGGTCTTCGGGCTCAGGGCCCCGTTGGCGCGTCGGAATCCGATGGAGTAGTCGATCGCCACGTGGGCGTCCGTCTCCCCGTGGTTGGTGACGACGGCCGTGAACGTGAGCTCTCCGTTCCAGGGAACGACATCGCCGGAGATGCGCGGTCGGGCCACGTGCAGGCTGTCCCCGGTGAACCCCAGAAGTGCCAGCGCGGTGGGATCGGCTCGCTTGATCAGCGTCCTCAGGCCGTGCCGGAGCACCCAGGGCGTATGGGCGTCCGGAGTGCCGGCCCACGCCGTGGCGGTCTCGGTGACGACGGAGGGATCGACGCGGCTGAGGTCGTTGAGATGGTTGGCGACCGAGCGCCGCACGTACTCGGCCGGATCGCGATAGGTGGCGTCCAGGATGTCGTGCGTCGCACGGGGATGGGCGAGCAGCCACGGCACCCGTTTCGCCCAGGGCAGGTACGCGCGAGATCCCTCCGTGGCGAGTCGCCGCACGTGCTCGCTGTCGTGCCCCGTCCAGGTCTGCATGATGCCGAGGCCGCGCTCGGGGCGCGCGTTCAGCAGCTCGCGGACGGCGAACTCGCCCGTCAGCCCCTGTGTGAGCCGGGCCAGGAGCGACATGGCTGCATCGAAGTCCCGTGTCGACGCGGATTCGAGCGCTCTCGATGCGATGAACTCCGTGACGGGCCAGATCATCCAGCCCTCGAATCGCGGCTCGTCCAGCACGTCGAGCACGACTCGCTCGGCGGTGGGAAACCCCGCAGGGACGTCGCCGAGCAGAGCGTCGCGGACGATGTCCACCCGTTCCCGGAGGCGGGCACCACGCACGGCAGCTTCGGCCCGGACCAGACCGGAGAAGTCGCCGGTGGGCGCGACCGCCTCGAGCGCTGCCCGTAGCCGTGCGACGACGAGGGGGCTGATCAGTTCGTCCATGGTGCCCACGGCACACTCCTAGGTTCAGGTCGTCGGAACGGTCCCACCGTCGATCACGTATTCCGCACCGACGATCGCCGACGCCTGGTCGGACACCAGGAAGCCCACGAGATCGGCGATCTCCTCCGTTCTCGCGAAACGGCCGAGGGGCACTCCGCCGAGGGAGTCGAGGATCTTCTTCTTCGCCCCCTCGCGGCTCAGACCGTTCCCTTCCGCGATGCGATTCACGAACCTCTCGTAGGCCTCGGTCTCGATCCCACCAGGACTGATCGCGTTGACCCGCACTCCGTGGGGCGCGAGCTCGTTCGCCAGGCCCTTGCTGTACGTGCGCAACGCAGCTTTCGCGGCCGCGTACGCCAGAGATGCGTCGTACTGCGGCATCTGCCGCTGGATGGACGTGAAGTGGAGCACGACACCATTCCCGGACCGGATCATCGAAGGCAGCAGCGCCCGGTCGAGACGCACGGCGCCGAGGAAGTTGAGGTTCAGCTCGGTCAGCCACTGCTCGTCCGTGATCGCCACGAACCCCCCGGACGGCGTCGACGCACCGCCGACGACGTGCACGAGGACGTCGACGCCACCGGCCTCCTCGATGCGCGACGCGACCAGCGCCGCGCCCTCGACGGTCGAGGTGTCGGCCGCGATGAAGCGGTTCGCGGACTCGTACCCGTCGGGCATCGTGCGGGCCGTCACGTACACGTCGGCGCCGAGCTCGCGAAGCCGTTCTGCCACGGCCTTGCCCGAACCCTTCGTCCCACCGGTGACGAGCGCGCGACGCCCGTCCAGGCGGCCGCGATCCACGGTTCCCATCTCTTCTCCTCGGTGTCATCCGGAACGGTGCGGGGCCTTCGATCCCTAGGACGCCTGCTGGACCTCGCTCCGGGCCTGCTCGACGGCGGCCCGCGTCCTCGAAGACCAGGTCGACGTTGATCGCGGTGGCGGCGGCCATCCCCTGCGCCGCCGAGGTCATGACCTGCGCCGTCACGTCGGCGACGTTGCCCGCGACCCAGGCCCCGGGCACCGCGGTCAGGCCGGTGGGGTCGGCGGGCACGCGGGTGCCCCGGACGGCGCCGTGGACCACCTGGTCGACCGGCTCGACGCCCAGGCCGGCGAGCAGCCCGGCGTTGGCCCTGAACCGCGGTGCCGCGACCAGCGCCTCACGGGCGACCACCTGTCCCGAGGCCATCCGGACCCCGGAGAGCGACCCGTCGGAGATGTCGAGCGCGGCGACCTCGCCCTCGACCACCCGCACCCCGCGAGCGGCGAGCTGTTCGCGCTGCTCCGGCGTGGGCTCCCCGCCGGTGTGCGGGAACAGCACGACGTCGTCGCTCCACTGCCGCCACAGCAACGCCTGCACGGTGCTCTGCGGGCCCGGACCGAGCACGCCGATCTCCCGGTCCCGCACCTCCCAGCCGTGGCAGTAGGGGCAGTGCAGCGCGCTCCTCCCCCACAGCTCGGCCACGCCGGGCACGTCGGGCAGCTCGTCGGTGAGCCCGGTCGTCACCAGCAGCCGGCGCGCCAGCACCGACTGCCCGTCGGCCAGGGCGACGTGGAACCAGCCGTCCTCCCGGCTCAGTGCGGAGACCCTGCCCTCCGCCACCGTGCCGCCGTAGCCCGCGACCTCGCGGCGACCGATCGCCACGAGCTCCGCGGGCGGCGTCCCCTCGCGGCCGAGCACGTTGTGCACGTGCTCCGCCGGTGCGTTGCGCGGGCTGCCGGCGTCGACCACCAGCACGCTGCGCCGCGCCCGGGACAGCGCCAGTGCCCCGCTGAGGCCGGCGGCGCCACCGCCGACGACCACGACGTCGTACCGGTCGTCCAGTGTCATGTCGTTCAGTCCTCTCGTCGTGTCAGGAAGGCGGTCCGCCCGCTGCGGGCGGACCGGGAACTGCCGTCCGCAGCGCCCGCGGACCGCGCCAGTGGCGCCGAAGGGCGAGCACGCGGACGACGAAGATGGCGGCGGCGACGCCGGCGCCCAGCGCCGAGCCGTCCGCGTCGAACGTCGAGGCGACGCCGACGACGAGCGCCCCGACCACCGCCGGCACCGCGTAGAGCTCGGAGTCCGCCCGGAACAGCGCCGGGGTCTCGCGGGCGAGCACGTCGCGGAGGACGCCGCCGCCCACGGCGGTCGTGACCCCGAGCAGGGCGGCCGCCACAGGCGCGAGCCCGTGTTCGAGTGCCTTCTCGGTCCCCGCGACGCAGAAGAGCCCCAGGCCGGCAGCATCGAAGACGAGCAGAGGTCGGCTCAGCCGCCCGAGCCACGGGTGGGCGACGGAGGTGACCGCGGCCGCCGCCAGGGCCACGACCAGGTACTGCCACCTGGTGAACGCCGGAGGCGGCGTGTCGCCGAGCACGAGGTCCCGGACGAGGCCGCCGCCCAGTGCGGTGACCACCGCCAGGATCGCGATCCCCACGACGTCGAAGTCCCGGCGGATCGCGATCAGTGCACCGGAGACCGCGAAGGCGAAGACGCCGACCAACTCGAGAACCTGCATGGGAGTTCCCGGTCCGGTGCCGGGCCGCTCCACCCGGTGGGCGGAACGGCCCGGCCGACGGGCCCGTGGGATCAGGCGGCCGCCGCGCGGGCGGCCTCGTCGATCAGCCGGGCGACAGCCTCCGGCTGGGAGACCGTCACGGCGTGGGAGGCGTCGATCTCGACGTTCGTCGCCCCGGCACGCTCGCCCATGAACTGCTGCGACTCGGCCGGAACGGCGAGGTCCTGGCGCGTGATCAGGTTCCAGGAGGGGACGGTCTTCCAGGCTGCCTTCGTCGCCTTCCCCTCGAGCGCGTCGGCGACGATGGGACGCTGGGTGACGGCCATCAGCGCGGCGACGTCCTCCGGCACGTCCGCGGCGAAGACCGCCCGGAACTTCTCCTGCTCGATGTAGAGGTCGTTCACTGGCTGCCCGTCGGGACCGCTGACGGGGACCGGGCGCAGGGCCGGCCCGAGCTCGTTGCCGGGGAACTTCCCGGCCAGCTCTCCGGTGCTCTCGCCCTCCTCGAGGAGGAAGCTGGCGACGTACACCAGCGCCTTCACCTTCGGATTGCCGTCGGCCGCCTCGCTCATCACGCTGCCGCCGTAGGAGTGCCCCGCGAGGACGATCGGTCCGTCCACGGTGTCGAGGACGCTGCCCAGGAACTCCGCGTCGCGGTGCAGGTCTCGGAGCGGGTTGGCCACCCCGATCACGGGATAGCCGTCGGCCCTGAGCCGGGTGATCACGCCGTTCCAGCTGGACGAGTCGGCGAAGGCCCCGTGGACGAGCACCACGGTGGGCTTGGTCGGATTCGTGCGGGCGTCGAGGGTGCTGGTGGTCATCGGTTCTCTTCCTCTCGGTGGACAGCGACCCCGGTGCGTCGGATCCGACGTCGCGGCGCTGGTGGAGCGAACGTAGGAAGCGCGGCGGCGGCTTCGCGTACGTCGATCGACTGTTCGTTCACTTGCCGAAGGCCGCCCGGAGCATCGCGATCGACTGCGCGATGGCGGCGCGTGCGCCGAGGGTCTGGCTGACCGGGTCCAGCATCATGAAGTCGTGGTGCACCCCGTCGTAGCGGACCGTGGTGACCGGGACGCCGGCCGAGCGCAGGGCGGCGGCGTATGCCTCGCCCTCGTCGCGCAGGACGTCGGCCTCGGCCACCAGGAGGAACGCCGGCGGGAGACCCTCGAGCTGCTCCGGGGTGGCCCGCAGTGGCGACGCGGTGATCTGGGCACGCTGAGTGGGGTCGGTGGTGTAGGCGTCCCAGAACCACTCCATGGCTTTCGCCCTCAGGAAGGGCCCCTCGGCGAACTGGCCGTACGAGGGGGTGTCCATCGCGGCGTCGGTGACCGGGTAGTACAGCGACTGGTGCACGAAGGAGACGTCACCGCGGTCCTTGGCCATCAGGGTGAGGGCCGCGGTCATGTTGCCGCCCACCGAATCGCCGGCGACGGCCAGCCGGGCGGCGTCCAGACCGTGCTCGGCGCCCTGCTCGGTGATCCACCGAGCCGTGGCGTACCCCTGCTCGATGGCCACCGGGTACTTCGCCTCCGGTGACCGGCTGTACTCCACGAACACCACGGCGGCGCCGGCGCCGACGGCCAGCTCGCGGACCAGCCGGTCGTGCGTGCCCGCGTTGCCGAGAACCCAGCCGCCACCGTGCATGTAGAGCAGCACGGGGAGCCGGCCGGACGATCCGGCGGGCCGGACGATCCGGACCGGCACGTCGCCGACGCCGACCGGGACGGTGATCCAGCGCTCCTCCACGGGGAGCTTCTCGACGGTGCCGGACTGGAGGTCGTCCAGCACCGCACGGGCGGCCTCGGGGCCGAGGTCGTACAGGTAGGGCGGGTTGGCCGTGGCGTCGGCGAGCTGCTGGAACTCCGGCTCGAGAACGACGCGTGGGGTCTGCTCAGTGGTCACCGAGTTGCTCCTTCCGGGCGGGACGACGCGCGCTGCGCCGTCGGACGGCAGACGCTGGCACCGCCTCTCCGCCGCAGGCATCCGTCGATCGACTGCTCCGCCGGTGCCCTGCGACGTCCGCGGGGCAGCTCGGCTGCCCGGCCGGCCCCGCTGGGCCCGGACCTGGACTACCGTGCTTCCGCCGCAGCCGACGGCGTGGCCGTGCTCGGAGCAGGAGGGACCGGCGGTGCTGATCGGACGGGAGTCGGAGCTCGCCGCGCTGCGCGAGGCGGTCCGCACCGCGACCGCCACGGGTCTCGCGCTGGTCGTCGAGGGCGACGCCGGCCTGGGCAAGTCCGCGCTGGCCGCGGCCGCGGCCGAGATGGCCCGGTCGGCCGGCTTCCGGGAGCTCCGGTGCTCGGGTGTCCTGGGCGAGGCGTCTCTGGGGTTCGCCGCCCTGCACGAGTTGCTCCACCCGGCGCTGCACCGGGTCGGCGCCCTGCCCGCGCGCCAGCGGAGCGCGCTGCTGACGGCGTTCGGGCTGGAGGAGGGACCGGCGCCCGACCCCCTCCTCCTCTCCCTCGCCGTGCTCCGCCTGGTGGAGGACGTCGTCGCCACCGGGCCCGCCCTCGTCGTGGTCGAGGACCTGCACCACGTCGACAGGTCGAGCATCGACGTGCTCGCCTTCCTCGCCCGCCGACTGGCCGATCTCCCGTTGCTGCTGCTGGCGACCGTGCGGAGCCGCCCGGACACACCGGTCCCCCAGGCGGACTTCCCGGGCCGCCGGCTGACCCTGGCTCCCCTTCCCGAGGCGGAGTCCCGTCGGCTGGTCGAGGAGGTGGCCCCGGAGATGGAGCCGGCGGTGCGCGAGGCGGTCCTCGCGGTGGCCGGCGGGAACCCGCTCGCGCTCACCGAGCTGGCCGCGGCGCCCGGCGGGTTGCGACCGGCCGTGGCGGTGCTCCCCGGCCAGCTGCCGACGACGGCACGGATGAAGCAGGCGTTCCTCGAGTCGTTCGACCAGCTGCCGGCCGCCAGCCGGCAGTTGCTGCTGGTCGCAGCAGCTGACGGGGGCAACGTGCCGCTGTTCCGCGTCGTGGCCGCCGCGGGCGGCTTCGACGAGGCGGTCGCGCTGCTCAGGCCGGTCGAGAGCACGGGCCTCGGGGCGGTGACCGGCGGTTCCTTCTCGTTCCGGCACCCGCTCATCGGCTCAGCCGTCTACGGCGCCGCGACGTCCGCGGAGCGCGCCGCGGCACACCACCTGCTGGCCGGGCTGGCGGACGACCCCGAGCGCGTCGCGTGGCACCGCGCGGCGGCCAGCTACGGCCCGGACGAGTCGGTCGCGGAGGGGCTGGAGGCCGCGGCGGCACGCGCACTCCAGCGCGGTGCCCGCTGGGAGGCGTTCGCCGCCCAGCGCCGGGCCGCCGCGCTCTCCCCCGCCCTCGGGAACCGGGTCCGCCGGCTCGCCTCCGCCGCCGAGTCGGCCCGGCGCGCGGGCCTGACCCGGGAGGCGGTCGATGCCCTGCGGGAAGCCATGCCGCTCGCCGAGGACGGGAACGCCGTCCGCGACCTCACCCTGGCCGAGTGGGCACTCAGCAGCGGGACCGACCTGGTGGTCGGCCGGTCCCCGGAGGAGCTGGTGGTGGTGGCCGGACGCCTGGGCGGGCCGTCGGGCCGTGACCATCCCGAGGCCCGTGTCCAGCTCCTCGCCGGGGCAGCCACGCGAGCCTGGGAGCTGGCGGCGCCCGAGACCACCCGCGCGGCGGTCCGCGGAGGGCTGGAGACCGTCGACGACTTCCCGCACCCCCTGAAGACGGTCGGCCTGGCGCTGCTCGATGCCGCCACCCACGCCGCGGAGTCCCGATCCGCTCCGCTGGAGCTGCTGGACGTCGTCCGGGCCCGGTACCCGTGGGCGCTCGCGAGCCTCGCAGCGATGGCCGAGGCGCTGCACGACGTGCCGGCGGCCCAGGTGGTCTGGGACGACGGCTGCCGACTGCACGCCCCGGCGGAGGCGCCGGGGGACGCGGCATCGTTCCTGTGCGGCCGCGCGGCGATCCGGGTGCTGAGCGGGCAACTGGTCGACGCGCTGGCCGACGCCGAAACGGCAGCCCGGACGGCGCTGGACTCCGAGCTGCCGTTGCTGGCCGCCGCCGCCGAGGTCGCGGCCGCACGGGCCCACGCCTGGCGCGGTGCGGACGCCGCAGCGCAGGAGGCCCTGCGCCGGCACCGGGAGCTGGCCGGATCGCACCGCACCGCCGTGGTGAGCGCCCGGGCGCACTGGGCCGCCGGGCTGGTGGCGATGAACCAGCGCCGTTACCGGGCCGCGCAGCAGGAGTTCGCGCTCGTCGGGCAGCACCCCACGACCGCCGCGTGGGCGGTGGCCGACCTGGCGGAGGCAGCCGTGCGTGCCGGCCGCGGGGACTCGGCGACCGCCGTGGTCGCCGACGCCGAGCGCCGGGCCCGCTCCGTCGACTCTCCGTACCTGTGGTCCCTCGTGCACCGGGCGAGGGCACTGCTCTCCGTCGGCGAGGAGGCCGGTAAGGCCTACGCGGTCGCGGTGGCGGCCGGGCTCGGCAGTGGCGCACCGCTGGAACTGGCCCGCACCCGGCTGGTCTACGGCGAGTGGTTGCGCCGTCAGCGGCGGATCGCGGCCGCGCGGGAGCAGCTCGCCGCCGCACTGGAGACGCTGACCGCCGCCGGCGCGAGCCCCTGGGCCGACGCCGCCGCGGCCGAGCTGCGGGCTGCCGGCGGTACACCGGACGCGGCGCCGCGGCGAGGGGCACCCCCGACCGAGCTCACCACGCAGGAGCGGCGGATCGCCGAGCTGGCTGCCGAGGGCCTGTCCAACCGCGAGATCGCCGCGCGCACAGGCCTCTCCCCCCGCACCGTGACGACCCACCTGGCCCGTGTGTTCCCGAAGCTGGACATCGCCCACCGGGCCCAGCTCCGCGACGCCCTGCGGACGCAGCCGGGCGGTCGAGGGCCGGCGGCGCCGCCGCTCAGGTGACGGTGACCTCGGCGAGGTCCACCGACACGAGGACCGGGCCGGGCACGGCGTGGTCCGCGGCATCCCTGCCGTGCACGACCCGCCGGGTGGGGACGACCAGCCCGGAGTACACGCGGTGCCCGCTCACGACGTCGGCGCCGGGCAGGCCGCCGGCCACGTCGATGCTGTAGTCCCTGCGGCGGATCAGCCCGTCGTCGTCGACGTGCAGCAGCTGCTCACGGCTGTGGGTGGCCATGGTGACCGGATAGGTGGCCAGCAACCGGCGCAGCCGTCGGCCGCCCTCGGTCCACGGATCGATCTCCACCGTGCGCACCCCGGGGAAGGTCAGGTGCCACGGCTCGGTGAGCCAGGTCCACATCGCGTACCCGCCGACGTAGGCCTGCTGCAACGCCGTCCACGGCGTCGTGATCCCGTGGCCGGCGAACGACGCCCGCGGGTCCGGCAGGGACTCGAGCGTCCGGCCGTCCTCGGTCTCGGCGTGGACCAGGCCCGGGGTGACGATCGTGCGCTGCCCCGGCCCCGGGAACCGGGCGTACGAGACGCGCTCCCGGTGCAGGTCCACGGACACCTCGACGTCGGCCAGCGCGTCGGGCTGCCCCTTGACGGCGCCGAGCCGTCCGCCGGTGCGCTGCCGCCCGGTGATCCGCTGCGCCGCCCGCCAGCGGTCCAGCCCGCCGTGGGCCGCGAGGAGGAACTCGAGGAGGTCACTCATGGTCGTCGTCCCGGGGCGGGGCCGGCCGGCTCCCGGCGGGGCGGCTTCTCGCGGCGTCGAGGCGGAGCCGGGCTCGGACGCCGTCCGTGCGGCGCTGCCTGGCCTCGGTGGCCAGCTGTCGCATGGCGACCACCCAGGCGGGTTCGCTCTCGTCCACGGCGCCCTCCTGCCTCGATCTCGACGGATGCCGGACCGAAGCTAAGGAGCACCGCCCGGGTGCCACATCCGCACGATGACCACTCCGCCGGGACCACTCCCGCCGATGGGGCAGCCTCAGCCTCCGACCGGGCCGAGGACGTCGCGGAGCTGGCCCCGGCTGGTGACGCCGACCTTCGGGTAGATGCGGTAGAGGTGCGCCCCGATCGTGCGGTGCGAGAGGTAGACCCGGTCGGCGATCGCCTTGTTCGTGAGGCCGCTGGCGGCCAAGCGGGCGATCTGGAGCTCCTGCGCCGTGAGCACCTCGGCCGGTTCGATCCTGGTGGAGGGCACACTGCGGCTGGGGACCACTCCGGCCGCGCGCAGCTCCGCGGCCGCCAGCTCCGCCCAGGGCGCCGCGCCCTCGGTGTCGAAGACGTGCAGCGCCTCCGCCAAGGGGCCACGCGCCGACACCACCTGGCCGTGCCGGCGGAGCCACTCGCCCCACGCCAGCCGGCTCCGGGCGAGCTCCAGCGGCGAGCCTGCCCGCCGGCCGGCCTCGACGGCCGCCTCGAAATGGTCGGCCGCGTCGGCGCCGGGGGCCAGCAGCGCCCGGCTGCGGTGCACCAGCGCCTGCAGGTGCACCGAGCGCAACGCCTCGGCGACGCGCTCGCCCTCGGCCACCACCGGTTCGACAGTGGAGGCGGCACCGGATCGGACGGCGGCCTCGGTCAGGTCTGCCAGGGCGAGCAGCGCGGTGCTCGGGTGGACCGACACGTCGCGCAGGGCCGCCAGCGCCTCGTCGTGCCGGCGGCGGCCGAGCGCCCGCAGACCGGCCGCCCAGGCGACCAGCGCCCGGACCAGCGCCGCAGGGTGCTCACCCGAGAGCTCGAGAGCGCGGGCACCGGCGCGGGTCGCTGCCTCGTCCGCGCCCGACCAGGCATGTCCCCGCGCGGCGGCGGCCGCGGCGAGGCCGGCCAGCACCGGCAGGTCGAGCGCCTCGGCCAGCCGTTCTCCGTGCGCCGAGTCGGCGAGCCCCTCGTCCAGTCGGCCGGTCGCCAGCCGGAGGGCACCACGCCCGGTGACGACCTGCGCCTCGTCGCTGAGCGCCCCCGTACCGCCCCGGAAGAACAGTGCGCCGAGGTCCCAGAGGGTGGCGGCCGCCGAGAGGTCCTGGATCGACTCGGCCATGCGCGCGGCCGCGAGCACCAGCTCGCTGCTGCCCGGATGGTTCTCGGTGCCGCCGGTGTAGGCGTAGTCGGAGACGAACTCCGTGAGCCCGGGCAGCGCCGCTCGGGCCCGAGCCGCGTGCGCAACCGGATCCACGAGGGCCGACCCGATCGCGACCATGGGATCCCCGCCCTCCGGGTCGAGGGCGGTCAGGGCGCCGGCGAGGCGGTTCCCCGCCGGCTCGTCGACTCCCTGCAGCCAGGCCCACGCCGCGGCCCCGACCAGCACCTGTGCTCGCCGCGTCCGGTGGTCGTCGCCACTGCTGCCCGACAGCCGCTCCGCCAGCGCGACGGCCTCCCCGACGGGGCGGACCGGCGTGCCCACCGTCACGCCGAGCATGACCTCGGTGGAGGCGGCAGTGGCGACGACGTCCGCGGCGGTCGCGAGGGGCAGCGCCTCCTCCAGCAACTGGACGGCTTCGCCCGCCCGGCCGCCCTGGCGGGCGGCGACGGCCGCCGCGATCAGCCGACGCGCCCGGGCCTCGGTGTCCACCGAGAGCGCCGCGGCGCGGCGCAGCGTGACGACCGCGTCGGGCCGCGCGCCCCGCTGCAGGGACCGCCGAGCCGCCGCCTCCAGCTCGGCGGCGATCGTCTCGTCCGGCGCGAAGGCGAGCGCCGCGCGGTGCCAGGCCGCGCGGCCCGGGTCCGGCGTCGCCGCCGCCAGTGCTGTGTGGGCCGCCGCGCGGTCGGACCAGGTCGCCGCTCCACGGACGGCCGACCGGAGCAGCGGATGGCGGAAGCGCACGCGCTCCCCCACCAGGGTGACGGTGCCGGCGTCCTCGGCTGGCGCCAGGTCCTCGGGCGTCAGGTCGAGCAGTCGTCCGGCAGCGACGAGCTCGGGCAGCGTCTCGACGTCCGCGACCGCGGCGAGGAGCAGGAACCGACGGCTGGCCTCGGGCAGGGCGTCGACCTCGGCGAGGAGTGCCCGCTCGAGGCGTGCGGTGGTCGGCAGCGGACCCGCCGGGGCCGGACCGCCGTCCCGGGCGCTCACGGCGGCGGCGAACTCGCGCACGGCCAGGGGGTTCCCGGCGGCCTCGGCGAGGATCTGCCGCCGTTCCTGCTCGCCGAGCCGGTGCGGCAGACCGTCCAGCAACAGGGCGGCCTCCACCTCGGGGAGGGGTTCCAGGTGCAGGCGCGTGATCTGGGCGGAGGGCAGCGGGGTGGGTTCACCGGACTCGGTGCGAACCGTCGCCACCATCAGGATCGGGGCGTTGCTGAGCCGGCGGGCGACGAACTCGAGGGCCTCGGCGCTGGACCTGTCCAGCCACTGCAGGTCCTCCACCACCACGAGCAGCCGCTGCCGGTGCGCCACCTCCTCCAGCAGGCCCAGGACGGCGAGGTGGATGAGCAGCCGGTCCGCGGGGCCGTCGGACTCCCCGAAGGCGGAACGCAGGGCGGCCCGCTGGCGCGCCGGCAGTGCCACGGCGTCGTCGAGCACCGGCCGGAGCAGTTCGTGCAGGCCGGCGAATCCGGCCGTCGCCTCGCTCTGGACCCCGGTGCAGCGCAGCTCGCGGAAGCCGACGTGGCGGGCCCGCGCCGACAGCGCCGCCGCGAGGGTGGTCTTGCCGATGCCGGCCTGGCCCGAGACGACCGCGGCCTCGCCACCCGGGGACACCGAGTCGAGCATCGCCGTCAGTACGGCCAGCTCCTCGGAACGTCCGATCACGATCCGCTCGCCGCCGTGCGATCACCGGGAGGCATGTGCAATATATTGCCGGAGACGGGCTGAGTCGCCAATGGCCACCCGCACCCTCCTCCGCCCATGCGGTGCGAGCGGCTCCGCGAGCCGCGCCGGAAGAAGGTCCGTAGGTGCCGATACCCGAGACGGCTCCCGGTCTCGGCCGCGACCTGTTGCGCGACGACGTCTACCGCCGACTTCGCGACGCGATCGTGGACGGGACCTTCGAGCCCGGTGAGCAGCTGAAGGACCTGGACCTCGCCGCCTGGCTCGGCGTCAGCAGGACGCCCGTGCGGGAGGCACTGCTCCGGCTGGCTCAGAACGGGCTCGTCGTGGCACAGCCGGGCCGATCGACGGCCGTCACGCCGCTCGACGCCCGCGAGATCCGGGACGCCCGGGACGTCGTCGCGGCGATGCACGAGCTGGCAGTGCGCGATGCGGTCGACGGGCTCACCGAGGCGGACCTGGCGGCGATGCGCGACGCCAACCTCCGGTTCGCCGCTGCCCTCGAGGCCGGCGACGTGGATGCGGCCCTCCGTGCCGACGACGAACTGCACGGTGTGCTCGTGACCATCGCCGGCAACCGCGCAGTCGCCACCGTCCTCGAGCAGTTCACCCCCACCCTGCGCCGCGCGGAGCGGTTGCGGTTCGGCTCGCTGCAGGGCCAGGAATCGGTCGCCCGTCACGGCGAGCTCATCCGGCTCTGCGCCGCCGGTGACGCCGACGGTGCGGCGGCCGTCGCCTACGACACCTGGCACAGCCTGCCGACCGCCGTCGAGCCGGACGGCGCGTCCGCCACCGCCGCGGAGGACTGATCGCCGTGCCGTGGTCACGGCGCGATGACGAGCTCCGCGATGAGGTCGCCGTCCATGGCGAATCGGTAGTGGAGGTCGACGACGCCACCGGGGAAGTTCCCCTCGAGGTGCTTGGTGGCGACCCAGTGCGCGTCGTCGGTGCGCTCCGCGGCGACGAGGGTGCTGGTGTACGTGAACTCGGCCCCCGCCTTGGTCAGGAAACCGCCGATCTGCTCGGTCCCGCGGTAGGTGATGCCGTCGTCGACCACCACGGCGGTGGGCGTGAAGGCGCGGAGCGCGGTGTCCAGGTCGCCGGCGTCGTGCGCGGCGAGGTAGCTGCGGATCGGAGCCGGGAGCTGGTCGGGCTGGATGCTGGTCGGTGTGGTCATGGCCCCACCGTGCGGCCTCCCGATGCGGGAGGGTCAAGCGCTGGACTCTCCCCCGGGGAGAGGGTGCACAGTGCACGCATGCTGGCCATCGGCGAGTTCTCGCGGCTGACCCACCTCAGCGTGCGCACGCTGCGCCGCTACCACGACGCCGGGCTGCTCGAGCCCGAGACCGTGGACCCCGCGACCGGTTACCGCTACTACGGCGCGGATCAGATACCGATCGCCCAGGTCATCCACCGGCTGCGGGAGCTCGACGTCCCGCTGTCCGACGTCCAGCGCATCCTGCGCTCCCCCGACCCGGGGACCCGTGCCGCCCTCGTCGCCGACCACCTGCAGCGGCTCGAGTCGGAGCTGGACCGGACCCGCGCCGCGGTGGTGTCGCTGCGCCGGCTGCTGCGGCCGGATCCGGCCCCGTTGGCCGTCGAGCTCCGTGCGGTCCCGGCGGCGACGGTGGCCGCCGTGGAGGACGACGTGGCGCACGAGGAGGTGCTCGCCTGGTACGCCGGCGCCATGGCCGAGCTGGACGCGGTGGTCCACGAGCCGACCGGAGCCCCGGGCGGGCTGTACGACAACGGGCTGTTCGAGAACGGCCGCGGGCACCTCCTCGTGTACCGGCCGACGGCGGAACCGCCGCGCAGCGGCCGGGTGCATCCGGTCACCTTGCCGAGTGTGGAGCTGGCCGTCACCACCCACGTCGGCGAGCACGACGACATCGACGTCACCTACGGCGAGCTCGGCACCTGGGTGGTGCGCAACGCCCTGGCCGTTGCCGGCCCGGTACGGGAGACCTACCTGGTCGGCCCTCGTGACACCGCCGACCCCGCTGCCTGGCGCACCGAGATCGGCTGGCCCGTCTTCCGGATGACCCCGCGATGAGCGGTCGGCTCGTCCGGCCCTCGTGACGACCGGGCCCCGCCAGTGGGCGGACGTTTCTCGGCCAGGGCCCCGCCGCAGGGCAGTCGAGCCGCGCGACACGGCCGGCCCTCAGGCAGGTCCCGAGACGCGCCGTCGCGAATCGCTCATCCGACGAGCAGCGGCGCGGTCCGCCCGTCCGCCGCCCCGAGCGCCTGCTCGCCGGACGGGACGAGCTCGTCGATGCACCGGTCGCTGAGGTCGTGGCACGCCCCGGTGACGCGCACGGTCGCCGTCCACTCCGACAGATCCCGACCACGGTGCTCGACCTGCCGGATCGGCCCTTCCACCTCGAGCGTCGACCAGTCCGGGAAGGCGCCGGCGGCGGCGGCCATCACGCGGAGCTGCCCACGCAGGCCGGCGGTCGCCATGGCCGGGTCGTCGAACGGGAGCGCGGCGGCGGCACGGTACATCACGGAGACACTGTGCTCGCCACGGCTCCGGTCACACACCCGTTCACGAATCGTTATCTGAATCGGACCCGGTCCGAGGTCAGCGCCCCGACCGGGGCGCCGCGCACGGGACCGCCGTCTCGACAGCAGCACGCCCGTCGGTGCGACCGGGACGCGCCAGGGGGGGGTGACCGTCCTCAGCGGCCGGCGGCCTCGACCGTGGCCGGGTGCCCCGGGGTGCCGACCGCCCCTGCGTCGGGGCCCACGGCCGGCTCCCCGACCGGGTGCTCGCCCCGTCGGACGAGCACGATCCCCGCCAGGACCACGGCCCCGCCGACGAGCTGCACAGTTGCCGGCCGCTGACCCAGCGCCAGCCAGGCGGCCACGACGGCGAACAGCACCTCGCTGAGTCCCACGAACGAACTCAGCCGCGCCCCGAGGAGGCGGATGGCGGCGATGCCGGTGGCGTAGGCGACCGCCGCCGCGACCAGGGAGATGCCGAGGACCGGCACGAGCCAGCTGGTCGACCGGCCGACGAGTTCCACGTCGGCCGCCGTCGTCCGCCACGGGACGACGCCGACGAGCGCGGCTGCGGCGAGCACCAGCGCACCGACGACCAGCCCGGCCCACGCGCTGACCAGCGGCGGAAGGGCCCCCTCGGTCCGGGCGGAGAGGACGAAGTAGGCCGCCAGCCCCAGCGCGGCCACCAGACCCCAGACGATCCCGATCGGGTCGAGCTGGGCGCCCCGAGCCACGTCGAGCACCAGCACCAGCCCGACGAGCGCCACGCCCACCCCGGTGGTGGTGACGGCGCCGGGCCGCTGACCGAGCCGCAGCCACGCCCACAGCACCACGAGCAGCACGGCGGAGTACTCCAGCAGCAGCGCCACTCCCACCGAGAGCCGGGCGACGGCGGAGAAGAAGGCCAGCTGCGGGAGTGCGACGGCAAGTGCGCCGAAGGCCAGGACGGCGCCGGCGTTGGCCCGCAGCAGCTGCCAGCGCCCGCGCAGCTGGAGCAGGGCGGGCGCGGTGAGCGCGAGCGCGCCCAGCCCCACGCGCACCGTCACGGCGGAGCCCGCGCTCCAGCCGGCGTCCATCAGGCTCGCGGCGAAGACGCCGGACGTACCGAAGGCGGCGGCGGAGACGACCGCCAGCAGCAGTCCGAGCGGTCCGGTCCAGCGTCCGGCCATGGCTGACCCTCTCTGTCAGGAGTGAACGGGTGGACGCTCCTGACGCCGGGACGCTAGCAGAGTCAGGAGTCAACCGACGTAAGCTCCTGACAACCGAGCACCGGCCGAGTCGGGAGCCCCATGCTCTTCGCCCATGACACCGAGATCGCCTTGGCCGCCGCGGCCGCACTGGTGAACACCGCGGCGGACGGCGCGGAGCGATTGCCCGATCCCCCGGCTCTTGCTTCCTTCCTGGACACCTGGGAGTTCACCGGCAGCCGCAGCGGTGACGCGGCCGAGCTGGCCGAGGTGCACCACCTCCGCACCGTGCTCGCCGAGGCCTGGACCGCGGACGAGGACGGCGTGGTCGTCCTGGTGAACCGGCTGCTCCAGGAGGGGCGCGCGCTTCCGCAGCTGGTCCGGCACGACGGCTGGGGTTATCACGTGCACGCGACCGAGCCGACCGCCCCGCTGGCCGACCGGATGGGCGTGGAGGCGGCGATGGCCCTGGCCGACGTGGTCCGCGCCGATGCCCTCCACCGGCTGCGTCGCTGCGCGGCCCGCGGGTGCGGCGACGTCCTCGTCGACCTGACCCGGAACGCCGGCCGCCGCTTCTGCGGAACCAGCTGCGCGAACCGGGAGCACATGGCCAGCCACCGCGCTCGCCGCTCCGCCGGCTGACGGGCGCCATCCCGGCCTGGCGGTCGCCGTGCCGTTCACCTCGGTCGGCGGCGCCGCTGCGCGAAGGGCGGCGTCAGCCCATGCCCGCCCCCGGGACGTCGACCGGGGCCACTTCGATGCGACCGGCCCGCGGCCCGCCCTGGGCCCAGCTGGGCGCGGTGCAGACGAACAGCGTGCGACCGTCGTCCCCGCCGAGCGCGCAGGCGTAGGACAACGCCCCCGAGCCGACGACGACCCTGCCGGTGATCGCGCCGCCCTCGCGCACCCGCACCACCTCCGGCGTACGCGCCGTGGCCACCCAGACGTCGCCGGCCGCGTCCAGGCAGATGCCGTCGGGTGCGATGCCCGGCGTCTCGGCGAAGACCCGCCGCCCCGACAGGGAGCCGTCGGCGGCGACGTCGAAGGCGGTGAGTCGTGCACCGTAGGTCTCGGCGACCACCAGCGTCCGACCGTCCGGCGACAGCACCATCCCGTTGGGGAAGACGACGTCCTCGGCGACGACCGTGACACTGCCGTCGGGGTCGGCGCGCACCAGCACCGTCGGCTCCACCGACGCCCCGCGGACCAGGTCGAAGCCGAAGCTGCTGACGTAGGCGCGGCCCGCCGCGTCGACGACCATGTCGTTGGCCCGGAACCGGGTGTGTGCCGTGAGATCTGCCCGCACCGTCGGATCGCCGCCGGCGACCTCCAGCAGCAGCCGGCGCTGCATCGACACCACGAGCAGGGTGCCCTCGGGCGTCCAGCCCAGCCCGGACGGCGAGTCGTCGAGGTCCAGCACCGACGTGAGGTCGCCGGCCGGCGTCAGCGTGCGCACCCGGCGGTCGTGGAAGTCGGAGAACCAGAGCCGGCCGTCGTGCCAGCGCGGTCCCTCCGGGAATCCCAGTCCGTCGGCCAGTGTCGTCGTCTCGGCGGTCACCCGCGCAGGATAGGTCGGCCTCCGTCGGGCCGACCGGGCGTGCGCTCGCGCCCTCCAGGGGCCGACGACGGCGTCGTGACAGGCCTGCGGGCCAGTGGAACGGCGCTCATCCGAGCGACCTTCGGGCGGACCGTCACACGCACGCGCCAGCACATCCCGCGGGAGGAGCCCCGACGAGGTGTGGGGCAGGGCAAGCTGACCCCGTGCAGCACATCGGGATCGACCTCGCCTGGGGGTCCAGGCAACCCACCGGCCTCGCCGTGCTGGACGATGCCGGCCGGCTCGTGCACGTCAGCGCGGTGCGCACGGACGAGGAGATCGAGGCCGCGCTGGCCCCGTTCACCGCCGGCCCGTGCATCGTGGCGATCGACGCCCCGCTGGTGGTCACCAACGCCACCGGCAACCGGGCCGCCGAGCGGGCGCTCAACGCCGACTTCGCGAGGTTCCAGGCCGGGGCGCACCCGACGAACACCGGCAAACCCGAGTTCACCGATGGTGACACCCGCGGCGGACGGATCGGCCGGCGCCTGCGGCTGGACCTCGACCCCCGCTCGGGCCGCGACCGCCGGGCGATCGAGGTCTACCCGCACGCGGCGACGGTGGCGCTGTTCCGGCTGGGCCGCACGCTGAAGTACAAGAACAAGCCGGGCCGGGTGCTCGAGGAGATGCGTGCGGAGCTGCTGCTGCTCGTCGACCTGCTGGGCGCGGTGGTGGAGCTCGACCTCGGTGCACCGTTCGCCGCGCTGCGCCAGCAGGTGCAGTCCGCCACCCGCAAGAGCGAGCTGCGGGTGGCGGAGGACCAGGTCGACGCCGTGGTGTGCGCCTACGTGGGATGGATCGCCGTCCGGCGCCCGGACGAGGTGACCACCTACGGCGACGCCGCCGGCGGCGCCATCGTGACCCCGACCCTGCCGCCGGACCTGCGGCCCGGCCCCCGGGTTCCGGCACCCGCGGCCGACCCGGTGCAGCAGGCCATCCAGGCGTACGCCGACGGCCGGCCCGAGACCCTGGTCGCCGGGGCGCAGGCGCTCGCGCTCGTCACCGGGGTGCTCGACGACGCCGGGATCAACTACCTGTCGGTGACCGGGCGGACCAAGACCATCGCCTCGTTCGCGGAGAAGGCGGCCCGCACGGTCGACGGCGTGCCCGTCTATCCGGACCCGGCGAGGGACATCACCGACCAGATCGGCGTGCGGGTGATCACCTACGTGCAGAGCGACGTGGAGGCGGTCGCCGAGCTGTTGGCCGCGCAGGTGCGGGTGATCGACGACCGCGACATGGGTCGGCGGACCGCGCAGCAGGGCCGGTTCGGTTACTCCAGCCGGCACCTGCTCATCGGCGTGGACCCGGGCCGGGCGGCCGAGCTGCCGGAGCTGGTCGGGCGCGTGGTGCAGGTGCAGGTGCGCACGGTGCTGCAGCACGCCTGGGCCGAGTTCGAGCACGACATCCGCTACAAGGGCACGGTGCCGGACGAGCACGCCTCCGAGTTCGACCGCCGGTTCACCCTGGCCGCCGGGCTGCTGGAGCTGGCCGACCAGCAGTTCACCGCGATCCGCGAGCGCCTCCGGGCACCGGTTCCCGCCGACGAGGCCGACGACACCGACCCCGACGACCCTCGGATCGCGCCCCGGGAGCTGGCTGCGTTCCTGGCCGGGCAGTACGCCGACGCCGGCTGGTCGCGCCCGGACCACTACACCTGGATCTCCGGCCTGCTGCTGGAGCTGGGCGTGACCAGCCTGGTGGAGCTGGGCGAGGTGCTGCGCGGCGCCGACGACAGCGGCATCCTCGCCCGGATGGACTACCGCTATCCCCCGGGTGCCGTGCGCCGGCTGGACGACACGCTGCTGGCCGGCTTCGGGCAGCGGTACGTGGAGCTGCACGGCAACGCCGACCGGCGGGCCGCGCTGACCACCCGGCTGCAGCGGCTCACCGGCGGCTGACCGACGGGACCGGCCAGGATGACGTCCGGGGGTGAGCAGGTCATAGCCTCACCCGCATGCGCGCAGTCCAGATCACCGAGTTCGGTGGCCCCGAGGTCCTGACCGTCGTCGACGTCCCCGAGCCCGAGGCGGGGCCGGGTCAGACCCTGCACGACGTCTCCGCGGCCGGCGTCAACTACGCCGACACCCACCAGATCGAGAACTCCTACCTGGCCGCCCAGCAGCTGCCCCTGATCCCCGGTGCCGAATTCGTCGGCACCCCGGTCGGCGGCGGCCAGCGGGTCGTCGGGCTGCTCGACGGGGGCGGCTACGCCGAGCGAGTGGCCGCCAACGACCGGCTCACCTGGGCCGTGCCGGACGCCGTGAGCGACGAGCAGGCGCTGTCGCTGGTCCTCCAGGGCACCACCGCCTGGCACCTGCTCCGCACCTCCGCGCACCTGGCCGAGGGCGAGTCGGTCGTGGTCATCGCCGGTGCCGGCGGCGTCGGCTCGATCGCCGTGCAGCTGGCCCGCCGGTGGGGTGCCGGCCGGGTCATCGCCACCGCCTCGTCGGCCGAGAAGCGGGCGCTGACCGAGGAGCTCGGCGCGCACGCCACCGTCGACCCGGCGCTCGCCGACGACGACCCCAAGCAGTTCGCCGCCGCCCTCCGCGAGGCCAACGAGGGCAAGCCGGTCGACATCGTGCTGGAGATGACCGGCGGCAACGTCTTCTCCGGGTCGCTCTCCGCGCTGGCCCCCTTCGGCCGGCTGGCCACCTACGGCATGGCCGCCCGCCAGGAGACGCCGTCGGTGCCGCCGGGCGCACTCATGCAGAAGAGCCGCGCCGTCATCGGCTTCTGGCTGGCCCACTGCATGGCCCGCCCGGACATGCTCGACGCCGCGATGACCGACCTGCTGGCGATGACCGCCGACGGCTCGCTGAAGCCGGTCGCCGGCGGGCGGTACCCGCTGTCCAACGTGCGCGACGCGCACCAGGACCTGCTCGCCCGCCGCACCACCGGCAAGCTGGTGCTCGACCCGACGCGCTGAGCCAGGTCGCCGGTCCCGGCGCCGGGACCGGCGGTCAGCTCCGCGCGCGGGCGGAGTCGGCGAGGGCGACGGCGTCCTCGGCGCCGTCGAGCGCCTCGAGCAGCACCTGCCCCTGCCGGAGGTTGGCGGTCAGCATCCGCCGGGCCACCGCGAGCAGTTCCGCGGTCTGCGGGTCGCACAGCGAGCAGATGACGTTGTTCCGGACGCGCCGGCTCCCCACGACGCCCGCGCGACGCAGCACGCTCACCTGCTGGGACAGGTGGGAGAGCTCCAGCCCGGTCCCCTCGGCCAGCTCACCGATCGTCCGCTCCCCCTCGGCCAGGAGCTCGAGCACCCGGATCCGCGCCGGGTGCGCGAGGGCCTTGAAGAGGTCCGCCTTGGCGTCGGCCAGGGGGCGGCCGGGGGTGAACGGCACCTCCTCAGCATACGAACACGCACCCTCCTGTGGTGCTTGATAAGTTCGTCAAGTACCCAAGTTGGTCGGCTGCTGAAGAGGTGTGATGTCCCGCTGGTGGCGCACGGACGGCGAATCCGGCGAGGGGGAGAACACCGACGCCCAGACGCTGGAGTCCATGCCCATCGGCCTCATCGAGCTGGACACCGACTGGATCGTCCGCTTCGTCAACGCGGCGGCCGAGCAGATGGTCGGCTACGAGCGCGCCGAGCTGCTGGGGCGCTCCTACTGGGAGGCCTTCCCGGCCACCGTGGACAGCGAGTTCGGCCGCGCGTACCGCCACGCCGTCGACACCCGGCAGCCGCAGACCGTGGAGGCCTTCTACCCGGAGCCGCTCAACAGGTGGTTCGAGGTGCAGGCGGTGCCCACCGGGCAGGGTCTCTGGCTGTACGTCAGCGAGGTGACCGCCCGCCGGCAGGCCGTGGAACGGCTCGCGCTGCTCGCCCGCGTCAGCGAGGACCTGGTAGGCACGCTCAACGCGCCGTCGGCGGTGGGCCGCATCCCGCGGCTGATCGTGCCGGCCCTGGCCACCTGGGCGACGGTGTCCCTGCTGGCCCCGGACGGCAGCCTCCGGGACGCCGGCGCCTGGCACGTCGACCCCGCGAAGGTGCCCCTGGTGCGGCGCTACGCCGCGGCCGCGCAGGACTCCTCCCCCACCACGGCCCCCGTCCTGCGGGCGGCGACCAGCGGCACCGCGGTCACCGTCGCCGCCGGGCAGCTGACCGGTCCGGCGCTGGCCACGGTGGCCACCGGCGAGGCCCGCCGGCTCCTCCGGCTGCTCGAGCCCGGCAGCATGACCGTGCTGCCGATCCGCGGACGGGACCGGGTGCTGGGCGCGCTCACCCTCGTGCACGACCGGTACCGGGCGCCCGACCCCGCGGACGTCGCCACCGCCACGGAGGTCGCCGACCGGGCGGGCCTGGCCCTGGACAACGCCCGGTTGTACGAGCAGCAGCGGCGGCTCGCCCAGGAGCTCCAACGAAGCATGCTGACCGCGCCGCCCGAGCCCGACCACGCCCACATCGTGGTGCGGTACCTGCCCGCGGCCGAGGCCGCCCGCGTCGGCGGCGACTGGTACGACGCCTTCGTGCAACCGGACGGGGCCACCACCCTGGTCATCGGCGACGTCGTCGGGCACGACACCTCGGCCGCCACCTCCATGGGGCAGCTGCGCAGCATGCTCCGCGGCATCGCCGTCACCGGCGACGCCGGGCCCGCGCGGCTGCTCTCCCTGCTCGACGGGGCCATCACGCAGCTGCAGCTGCACACCTACGCCACCGCGGCCCTGGCCCGGTTCGAGCAGACGCCGGAGGACCTCGAGCGCGGCATCACGCGCATGCGGTGGGCCAACGCGGGGCACCCGCCACCGCTGGTCATCCACCCCGACGGCACCATCGCGGAGCTGGCGAGCTGGCGCGGCGACCTCATGCTCGGCGTGGACCACACGACGAGGCGCAGCGAGTCGGTCATCAGCCTGGACCGCGGAACCACCGTCCTGCTGTACACCGACGGGCTGATCGAACGGCGCGACTCGATCCTGGACGACGGGATGGACCGGTTGCGCGCCGCGGCGGCCGAGCTGGCCGACCGGCCCCTGGACGAGCTGTGCGACCAGCTGATCGGGCGGCTCGTCGAGGACCGGCCGGAGGACGACGTCGCGCTGGTGGCCATCCGTCTGCACCGGCAGGACCGCCCGCGACCGGCCGAGGCCGGTCCGGTCGACACGCCGTCGACCGTGCCCCCGGACCCCGCCCGTCCCTGAACCGCCCGGGGCGGCCGCGGAGGTCAGACCAGGCGGTTGGTCCAGAGCAGGCTGAGGGCAGTGCCGACGAGGAGCACCAGGACGCCGACCCGCACGAAGCGCGGGCTGATGTCCTGGGCTTCGGTCGTGTACCCGATCTGGCTGCCGAGGTCGGCGTAGACGTCCTCCAGCTCTTCGGCGCTGGCGGCCTCGCTGTAGCTGCCACCGGTCTGGTCGGCGATCTTCTCCAGCGTCGCGCGGTCCACCGGCACCGGCACGCTCTCCCCGTCCAGGTCGAGGGTGCCGTAGTCGGTGCCGAACGCGATGGTCGAGACGGGGATCGACACGTCCTTCGCGGCGGCGATCGCCTGGTTCTCGTCGCGGCCCACCGTGATGAAGCCGTCCGAGAGCAGGACGACGCGCGCCGGGGGCGCCTCCTGGCCGTCGGCCGCGAGGGTCGCCTGGAAGTTCTGGATCGCGGTCAGTGAGGTGAAGACCGCCTCGCCGATCGCCGTCGACTCCGCCAGCTCGAGGTTGCTGATGGCGCTGCGCACCTGGTCCCGGTCGGTGGTGGGCGGCACGAGCGTGCTGGCGGTGCCCGCGAAGGCGACCAGCCCGAGGTTGATCCGCTCGGGCAGGACGTCGACGAACTCCTGCGCCGCCTTCTGCATCGCCCGGAAGCGGCTGGGCTCGACGTCCCGGGCCTCCATCGACAGCGAGACGTCGACGGCCATGATCACCGTCGCCCGCTCGCGGGGCACGCGCACCTCGGTGCTGGGCACGGCCAGCGACACCACCAGCGTGGCGATCCCGAGGGCGACGAGGCCGAAGGCGACGTGCCGTCGCCAGCCCGGCCGCTTGGGCACCAGCGACCCGAGCAGGGCGACGTTGGTGAACCGGGCCGCGTAGGCCTTGCGACGCAGCTGCAGGACGACGTAGAACGCCACCAGCGCTGCGACCACCAGCAGCCCGAGCAGCCACCACGGTGCCTGGAAAGTCATCGCGACGCCCCTCCCGAGCCTGCTCGGCGCTGGTCGCCGACGAACCGGACGACGTCCATGAGCCAGTCCCGGTCGGTCCGCAGCTGCAGGTGCCCGGCACCCGCCCGGCGCAGCGCCGCGGCGATCCGCGCCCGCTCCGCCGCCGCGCCCTGCGCGAAGCGCGCCCGGAACTCGGCGTCCCCGGTGGGGACCTCCAGCGTCTGCCCGCTCTCGGGATCGACCACGGTCAGCAGTCCCACGTCGGGCAGCTCCAGCTCGCGCGGGTCGACGACCTCGATGGCCAGCAGCTGGTGCCGGGTGCCCAGCGCGCGCAGCGGGCGTTCCCAGTCGCTGTCGCCCAGGAAGTCGGAGATGACCACCACCAGGCCGCGGCGGCGCTCCGGCCGGCGCAGCGTCTCCAGGGCAGCGGCCAGGTCGCCCCGGCGCCCGCCCTCGGCCCGCGGGGTGTCGACGACGGAGCGCAGCAGGCGCTCGGCGGCCACCCTGCCCGGCATCGCGGGGTGGCGGTCCACCCGCTCCCCCGTCGTCACGACCGCCCCCAGCCGGTTGCCGCCGTGCACCGTCAGATGGCCGACCGCGGCCAGGCCGGCGATGGCGAGGTCGCGCTTCTGGCAGTTGGCGGTGCCGAAGTCGAGGCTGGCCGACAGGTCGACCACCGCCCACGTCTCCAGCTCGCGGTCGGCGATCGTCTCCCGCACGTGCGGCACCTGGGTGCGCGCGGTGACCGGCCAGTCCATGCGGCGGACGTCGTCACCCGGGTGGTACGTGCGCGAGTCGCCGGCCTCGGACCCCGAACCCGGGACCAGGCCCAGGTGATCGCCCTGGAGCAGCCCGTCCAGGCGACGTCGCACCGTCAGCTCGAGGCGGCGCAGCAGCACGTCGGCCGGGCCGTCGGTGAAGCGCGGCGGCGCACCGCTGTCGGCGCCGGGGCTGTCCCCGGCGTCGTGCAGCAGGAGCCCGGGATGCGCGGAGCCCGCCGGGGGCGGCTCGGCGCTGCGACGACGCCGGATCACGCCGGGCGCGGCCCGTGCCCGTTGGCGCCCGGACCGCCCTGCGCGGGCGGCGCCGCGTGCGCACCCTGGCCCGGCGCGCCGTAGGCCGTCGCACCCTGCGCGGGCATGCCCTGCGGCGGGCCGAACTGCGGCACCTGAGGGCCGCCCCCGGCGCCCGGGCCGAAGCCGCCGGCGTTCTGCCGCGGCGCGACCTGGGGCAACGGCACCGTCTGCACGATCCGCTTGACGATGTGGTCGGCCGGCACGCCGTCGGCCAGGGCGTCGTAGGAGAGCACCAGGCGGTGGCGCAGCACGTCGGCGGTGATGTCCAGGACGTCCTGCGGGAGGACGTAGTCGCGGCCGCGGACCAGGGCGAGCGCACGGCTGGCGGCGATCAGGCCGAGCGAGGCACGGGGGCTGGCGCCGTAGGAGACCCACGTCGCGACGTCCTCCATGCCGTGCTCGCGCGGCATGCGGGTCGCCACGACCAGGCGCACGACGTAGTCGACCAGCGCGTGGTGCACGAACACCGAGGAGGCGGTCTTCTGCAGCCGGCGCAACTCGTCGGGTCCGAGCACGGTGGCGGCGACCGGGGGCTCGGAACCCATGCGGTAGATGATCTCCCGCTCCTCCTCGGGGCTCGGGTAGTCGACGAGCACCTTCATCAGGAAGCGGTCCCGCTGTGCCTCGGGCAGCGGGTAGACGCCCTCGGACTCGATCGGGTTCTGCGTGGCCAGCACGAGGAAGGGGTCGGGTAGCGGGTGGGTGACCCCGCCGATGGAGACCTGCCGCTCGGCCATGACCTCCAGCAGCGCCGACTGGACCTTGGCCGGGGCGCGGTTGATCTCGTCGGTGAGCACGAAGTTCGCGAACACCGGGCCGAGCTCGGTGTCGAAGGCGTCCTGGCCGGACTTGTAGATCCGCGTGCCGATGATGTCGGCCGGCACCAGGTCGGGAGTGAACTGGAGGCGGGCGAACCTGCCGCCGACGGCGGTGGCCAGGGTCTCGACGGCGAGGGTCTTGGCGACGCCGGGGACGCCTTCGAGCAGCACGTGCCCGCGGGCCAGCAGCGCGACCAGCATCCGCTCGACGAGGCGGTCCTGGCCGACGATGACCCGCTTGATCTCGAACAGCACCCGCTCCAGCCGGGCGGCGTCGGTCGCCGGCGGCACCGGGCCGCCCGCCTGCGCGGGCGAGTTCTCGGTCGGCGTGCTGGCAGCGCTCGTCACGGGGCTCCCTGGTCGTGCGGGCCGCGGCCCCGGAACTGCGGAGGCCGTCGACGGGGCGGCACAGCCGTCCCCGCGCCCAGTGTCCTACACCTTCCTGGGCGACAGCTGGACGCCGTGACCGAGGGCCCGCGAGGAGCGCGTCCGCTGCCTGCGACGCTCCGCTCGACGCTGCCCGGGAGACGTCATGACTGCTAGCCTGGAGGGTGCGTCGGGCAGCTCCCCCCGTGGCTGCCCGACGCCTCGAACCCCGGCGCCTACGCGCTGGGACGCACCGCGCCGGCGTACTTGCCCCAGCGCATCGCCGTGGTCCGCACGTGCTTGCCGCTCTCCGGCGCCTCGAGGATCCGGTCGCCACCCAGGTAGATCGCCACGTGGTGGATGGTCGTGGGCCGGCTGGGATCGGTGGCCCAGAAGACCAGGTCACCGGCCTTCAGGGCGCCACGGGCGACCTTCGGCAGCTGGGCGTACTGGGCACGGCTGTTGCGCGGGATCGAGATGCCGGCCTGCCCGTAGGCGTACTGGGTCAGCCCGCTGCAGTCGAAGCCGAAGACACCCAGGTCGATGCCCCAGCCCCAGCCGGGTCCCTGCCGTCCCCCGCCGCCCCAGGCGTAGGGGGTGCCGATGTACCGCATGCCCGCGGCGATCGCGGTCTGCGCGGCCGAGGACGAGCCCGGCCCGGCGGGCGGAGCGGGAGCAGGGGCCGGGGCCGGAGCCGGAGCCGGGGCCGGGGCCGGGGCCGGGGCCGGGGCCGGCGGGGCCGGCGGAGCCGGCGGAGCCGGGGGTGCGGCCGGGGGCCCGGCCGGCGGAGCCGGGGGTCCGGCCGGCGCCTCGGGGGCCGCGGCGTCGGGCACGTCCGGGGCGGGAACGACGGGCGCCGGCCGTTCGGTGGCCGCGCGCTCGGCGGCCGCCAGTTCGGCGGCTTCCCGCGCGCCGACGAGGGCGGTCAGCTGCTGCTCGGCCGCCTCCAGCTCGGCCTGCACCGCGGCCTGCTCGGTGCGCACCTGCGCCTGCTGTGCGCGGGCGGACACCTCCGCCGTCCGGGCGACCTCGAGCTCCTCGGCCGCCTGCTGCCGCAGCTCGTCGGCCTGCACGAGGGCGGTGCGGGCGACGATGTCGGCCTTGGTCGCCCGCTCCTGCAGGACCGTCACCTGGTCCAGGACGTCGCTGCGGTGGGAGCCGGCGGCCTCGAGCAGCGCGGCGCGCTCGATCAGCTGGCCCGGGCTGCCGGCGGTGAGCAGCGCACTGGCGCCCGGGCTGGTGCTGCCCTCCATGTACGTGCGGCGGGCGAAGGAGACGAGGTCGTCGCGGGCCACGCCGAGCTCGGCGGTCGCCCGGGTGGCCTTGGCTGCGGCGGCCTCCGCGTGCCCCCGAGCGGCCTCGGCGGCCTCCTCGGTCGCCTGGTACTCGTCGAGGGCGAGCAGGGCCTGCTCGCGTGCGCCGTCCACCGCGGCCTGCGTGGCGGCCAGCTGCGCGTCGAGGGCACCGATGCGGGCGGCGACGGCCTCGGCCTGGGCCTGGGCGGTGGAGATCTCGCCGTCGCTGGGCGCGCCGGGCGTCGCGCCGGCGACGGCGGGCGCGAGGCCGACGAGGACCGCGGCGGCGATCGCCGTCCCACCTGCCCGCAGCGCCCCACGCCGCCACGCCGACCACGCCTGGCTGTCCGGGATACCGCTGTGCACGTCGCGACCTCTTCCGACTTCTCGACGGTCGGCACCCGGGAGGGTGCCGTCGAGAAGGCATCGGTCGACGCGACGACGTCGTTGAGCGCCGCCTCACCCCTTGGGGTGGGACGACACGGGCAGGTGAACGGTGCGGCTCCGCCGGGAGCCGGCGCCGGGCCTCAGTTGACCTGGCGCTCGGCGCCCTCCCAGAAGGACTCGCGCAGCTTGAACTTCTGGATCTTGCCGGTGGCGGTCCGTGCCAGCTCGTCCCGGAACTCCACCCGCTTGGGGACCTTGTAGCCGGCGATCTTGCCGCGGCAGTGGGCGATGATGTCGGCCTCGGTGACCTGCTCGCCCTCGGCGACGACGACGATCGCGGTGACCATCTCGCCCCACTTGTCGTCGGGGACGCCGATGACGGCGACCTCCGCGACCGCCGGGTGGCTGAAGACGACGTCCTCCACCTCGATCGAGGAGACGTTCTCGCCGCCGGTGATGATCACGTCCTTCTTGCGATCGGAGATCGTGACGTAGCCGCCGTCGTCGATCGTGCCGCCGTCGCCGGTGTGGAACCAGCCCCCCTCCAGCGCCTCGGCGGAGGCGTCCGGGTTCTCCCAGTAGCCGGCCAGCACGGTGTTGCCCTGCGCCAGCACCTCGCCGGACTCGCTCACCGACATGCGCGTGCCCAGGGCCGGGACACCGGCGCGGGACAGCCGCTTGGCGCGCTCCTCGGGCTCGAGCTCGTCGTACTCGGCGCGCGGGCGGTTGATCGTGAGCAGCGGGGCGGTCTCGGTGAGGCCGTAGATCTGGTTGAACTCCCAGCCGAGCTCCGCCTCGACGCGGGCGATGGTCTTCGACGGCGGCGGCGCACCGGCGACGACGATGCGCACCTTGTCGCGCCCGGGGATCTCGCCGTCCCAGTCGGCGGCCGCCTCCAGGACGGCGTTCCACACCGCCGGCGCCCCGGCCATGATCGTGACGCCGTGCTCCTCGACCCGGCGCAGGATCTCGGCGCCGTCAACCTTGCGCAGCACGACCTGCTTCGCCCCGAGCCCGGCCATCGTGTACGGCAGGCCCCAGCCGTTGCAGTGGAACATCGGCAGCGTGTGCAGGTAGACGTCGCGGTCGCTGACCTGCATGTGCATGCCGAAGGTGACCGCGTTGATCCACAGGTTGCGGTGGGTCATCTGCACGCCCTTGGGCCGGGCGGTGGTGCCGGACGTGTAGTTGATCGTCGCCGTCGCGTCCTCGTCGGGCTGCGCCCAGGCGCGCGGCTCGACGTCGTACCGGAGCAGCTGCTCGTACTCCTCCCCCGTGCCGAACCGGTGCTCCGCCGTCACGTTCCCCAGCGTGGACTCCAGTTCCGGGTCGACGAACAGCACCCGCGCGCCGCAGTGCCCGACGATGTACCCTGCCTCCTCCGGGGAGAGCCGGAAGTTGATCGGCACCGCGACCCGGCCCGACGCGGGGACGGCGAGCAGCACCTCCAGCAGCCGGGCGGCGTTGTGGCTCACGATCGCCACCCGCTCGCCCTCGCCGATGCCGAGCTCGTCGAGGGCTGCCTGCAGGGCCCGGCCACGGCGGGCGACCTCGCGGTAGCTCAGCCCCCCGAGGGACGGCGCGGGCTGGTTCGGCTCGTCCACGATGCCGGTGCGGTCGCCGTAGACGAGCTCGGCCCGCTCCAGGAAGTCGCGGGTGGTCAAGGGCACGCGCATGTCCGGCTCCCGGGTTCGGTGGAGGTGGTCCCCGTCACGCTAGCCGGGGGGATCTGCCCTACGGCAGCGGACGGCGTGGTGCCGGGACGGTGGCCTCGGCGAACCAGCCCGACGGGGCGACGCCGACCCCGGCGGCCAGGTGCGGGGCGTACTGGTCGAAGTAGACCTTGGCGGTCAGCTCGCGGCGGCTGCGCACCCCAACCTTCGCGAAGATCGCCTTGAGGTGGTCCTGCACCGTGTAGGCCGACAGGTGCAGCGTCGCCGCGATGGCCGCGGTGTCCAGACCCTGGAGTACCAGCTGGACGACGTCCTGCTCGCGTGGGGTGAGTCCGAAGGCGGCCACGACGATCGGGACGATCTCCGGCGGGCGGGCCTCCTCGATGGTGACCACGACGTCGGCGGCGGATCCGTCCCGCTTCATCAACGGCGAGGCGTGCGCCACCACCCAGTGGCCCGAGCGCGTGCGCAGCCGGACGCGCGGCGGGTGCACCCGGCCGTTCGCGGCACCGCGTCGCGCGGCTCCCACGAGGGCGAGCAGCGCCAGCGGCAACGGGGACTCCCCCAGCGGCCCGCCACCCAGGTCGGCGACCTGCGCGTCGGCGCCCACGCTGGCCGAGGCGAGCTCGCCGGACGGGTCGACCACCAGCACGGCCGGGCCGTCCACGGGGTCGCCGCCCGGTACGGCCGCCGCGGTGAGCAGACCGCTGCGCAGCCCGCCCGCCAGGGTCGAGCTGACGCCGCTGAGGAACGACTGCTCCGGCGGGGTGAAGGCCGCTCCCGGGCCGTCGCGGAACAGCGCCACGAACCCCCAGGTGGTGCCGTCGAGGGTCAGCGCGGCGCGCATCTCGTCGTCGAAGTTCCAGTAGCGCCGGATGAAGTCGGCGAAGCGGGGAGACCGCTCGACGTGGCCGCCGGTGGCCGAGTGCAGGGCCATGACCGCGCCGGGATGGCGGCTGAGGTCGAGGAACGCCGACGGGTCCGGGACGACGTACTCGAAGTGCGCCCATTCGTCGTCGTGGTGGTCGTCGAGCCCGACCTTCACGGTGCCGGTGACCAGCCCGGTGGCCGGGTCGGCCGTGGCGAAGCACGCCGCGGAGAACGGCACCGCCCGACGCACGGACTCCAGCGCCGCGGCGGTGAAGGTCGGCACGTCCAGGCCGCTCACCGCCAGGCCACCGACCTGGGCCCGCACCCGTTCGGTCAGCATGCTGCTCACGAGTCCACCTCGCCGACGCCTGTCCCCCGTGTTCCCAGGGAGTGCCTCCGGGCGCGTTCGCTGCCCGCGCACAGTGTGTCGGTCCGCGCCCCGCCTGAGTACCCCAGAAGTCTGGGGGCGCAGATTCCCAGATCCATGGGATGTGCCGCGGCTGCGGCGGCCGCCAGGTTGGTCGCCATGACCACCTCCGCCCCGTCCGCTCCCGTCGAGCGGATCAACCCCGTCCCCTGGAGCGCAGCCCTCGGCTTCGACCAGGCGCAGCTGCGACCGGCCCCCGCCCGACTGCTCTCCGTCGCCGGTCAGGGTCCGGTCGACGCGACCGGCGCACTGCTGCACGAGGACGACCCGGCCGCCCAGCTGGCCCTGGCCGTCGAGAACCTCGAGACGGTCCTCGCCGCGGCCGGCCTGGACCTCTCGGACGTGCTGCGCCTGACGGTCTACGCGACCGACGTCGACGCCGTCCTCGCGCACTCGGACGTCCTCGCCGAAAGGCTGGCCCGTGTCGGTGCCACCCCGCCCATGACGCTCGTGGGCGTCGTCCGCCTCGCCCTGCCCGGCATGGTCGTCGAGATCGAAGCGACGGCCGGCCGATGAACCTGCGTCTGCGTCCCCGATCCCGCTCGCTCGTCCCTCCTGGAGTCCCCGTCATGACCGCCGCACCCGACCTGTCCCCCGACCGCACCGCCGTCCCCGATGTCCCCGCCCTCGCCCGCGCCGTCGCCGGGCCCGTCCTGACCGCCGGGGACCCGGGGTTCGCCGCCGAGGTGGCCCCGTTCAACGTCGCCCACCGCCCGGATCCGGCGGTCGTCGTCGGCGCCACCAGCGCCGAGGACGTCTCCGCCGCGGTCCGCTGGGCCGTGGACACCGGCCGCGCCGTCGCCGTGCAGGCCACCGGCCACGGCCTGCTGGGCCATCTGCGCGACGCCGTGCTGGTGACCACCAGCCGGCTGGACCGCGTCGAGATCGACCCGGAGGCACGCACCGCCCGCGTCGGCGCCGGCGTCCGCTGGCGGCAGGTGATCGACGCCGCGGCGCCGCACGGCCTGGCGCCCCTGAGCGGCTCCTCCTCGGGGGTCGGCGTCGTCGGCTACACCCTGGGCGGCGGACTGGGCGTCCTCGCCCGCCGGTACGGCTTCGCCGCGGACCACGTGCGGCGCGCGCGGCTCGTGACGGCGGACGGCGCCATCCGCGACGCCGACGCCGTCAGCGACCCGGAGCTGTTCTGGGCGCTGCGGGGCGGGAAGGGCAACTTTGGCATCGTCACCGAACTCGAGTTCGACCTGTTCCCGGTGGCCGGGCTGCACGGTGGGGCGGTCTTCTTCCCCGGGTCGGCCGCGCACGGCCTGCTGCACGCCTACCGGGAGTGGACGCCCACGCTGCCGGAGGAGACGACCACCTCGATCGCGATCCTCCGGATGCCGCCGGACCCGGCGGTGCCCGAGCCGCTGCGCGGGCAGACCGTCGTCCACCTGCGGTTCGCCCACCTCGGTCCCGCCGCGGAGGGGGCGGCGCTGCTCGCGCCGATGCGCGCGGTGGCTCCCGCGCTCATCGACACCGTGGCCGACATGCCCTACGCGGCCGTCGACGGCATCCACATGGACCCGCCGGACCCGATGCCGTCCTTCGACCGGGGGATGACCCTGCGCGAGCTGCCCGCCGAGGCCGTCGACGCGTTGCTCGAGGTCGCCGGGCCGCAGGTGGAGGTGCCGCTGGTCCTCGCCGAACTACGGCACCTGGGCGGTGCGCTGTCCCGCCCAGCCGCGGTGCCGAACGCCGTCGCCGGACGGGACGCCGCCTACTCGGCGTGGGTGCTCGGGCCGATGGTCCCGCCGCTGGTCGACGTCGTACCAGCCGTGACGGCCGCGGTCCTCGACCGGCTCCGGCCCTGGGCGGCGCGCGGCTCGCTGCTCAACTTCCTCGGCGCAGCGGGCCCGCAGGAGGTCGGCACCCTGTGGGGCGGCGAGGACCTCGCCCGTCTCCGGGCGGTCAAGCGCCGGCTGGACCCGACCGGCGTGTTCGCGCACGGCCACGCGATCGCCTGACCCTCCCGCGCACCCGACCGCCGCGGAGCGGCCGGGTGCGCGGTCACAGCAGGGACAGCCCCAGCCGCTCGCTGAGCAGGTGCAGCGCCGCTCGGCCGGCCCGCGAGTTGCCGGCCCGGTCCAGCGGCGGGGACCAGGCGCAGACCCCGAACCGGTTCGGCACGTCGCCCATCACCGCGCCGCCCACCCCGCTCTTGCACGGGAAGCCCACGTCGTAGGCGAACTGACCGGCCGCGTCGTAGGTGCCGCAGGTCATCATCACCGCGTTGACCCGCCGGGCCAGGGGCTCGGTCAGCACCTGCTCGTCGTTCCGCGGGTTCACCCCGTCGTAGGCCAGGAACCGGGCAGCCCGGGCCAGCTGCCGGGAGGTGACGGTGAGCGCGCACATCTGCAGGTAGGCGTCCACCACATCGGGCACCGGGTGGGTGAAGTTGTCGAACGAGCTCATCAGGTGGGCCATCGCCAGGTTCATGTCGGCGCCGGCGCGCTCCTCCTCGAGCACCTCGGGGTCGGTCTCGAGCTCCTCTCCGACCAGCTCGGACAGCAGGTCGGAGACCGCGGCCGTCGCCGCCTCGGGCGAGCCGGTGGCCCCCACCAGCACGTCGCAGACGACGACGGCACCAGCGTTGATGAACGGGTTGCGGGGGATGCCGCGCTCGCGTTCGAGCTGGACCAGGGAGTCGAAGGGGTCGCCCGACGGCTCCCTGCCCACCCGCTGGAAGACGTCCTCGCCGACCCGGTGGAGCGCCGCGGTGAGCGCGAACACCTTGACCACGCTCTGCACCGCGAAGCCGACGTCGGCGTCACCGGCGACGTGCTCGGTGCCGTCGAGCTCGCACAACGCCAGGGCGAACCGCTCGGGTCCCTCCCCGGGCTCGGCCACCTCGTCGTCCTCGGCCAGCGGGCGGGCCTCGGCCGCCACCTCGTCGAGGATCCCGGTCAGGTCGTCGGGCAGGTCGGAGGGAGTCGGCGGCACCCCTGCACGGTGCCACGGCGGGCGCCGGCCGGCCGGGCGAGCGGGTCAGGCGCGGACCAGCCGGGGCAGGGCGGCCGAGATCGGCTCGGACACCAGCAGCGAGGCGAGGTCGTCGAAGGGCGTCGGCTCGGCGTTGACGATCACCACCCGGGCCCCGGCCCGCAGCGCCACCTCGACGAGCCCCGCCACCGGCCAGACCTGCAGCGAGGTGCCGACCGCGAGGAAGACGTCGCAGTCCCGCGCCGCGGCGACCGCGGCCTCGACGGATCGGGCGTCCAGCTCCTGGCCGAAGCTGATCGTCGCCGACTTGAGGATGCCGCCGCAGACCAGGCAGGCCGGATCGGCCTCCCCGGCGTCGACCCGTTCCAGCGCCTCGCTCATTGACGACCGCTCGCCGCACCCGAGGCACTCGACCTCGTGCACCGTCCCGTGGATCTCGACCACCCGGTCCGGCGAGGAGCCGGCGGCCTGGTGCAGCCCGTCGACGTTCTGCGTCACCAGCATGCGCAGCCGCCCCTGCCGTTCGAGGTCGGCGAGCGCGGCGTGCCCGGCGTTGGGGCGCGGCTGCCGGGCGCCCATCTCGCGGCGCATCAGCCAGGCGCGGCGGCGGATGTCGGGGTCGGCCACGTAGTACGAGAGCGTCACGAGCTTCTCGGCGTCGGGATCCCGCGTCCACACGCCCTGCGGGCCGCGGTAGTCCGGGATGCCGCTGTCGGTCGAGATGCCCGCACCGGTCAGCGCGGTGATCCGCGTGGCCGCGGTCAGCCAGTCGGGCAGGGGCTCGGGAACGGCTCCGGTCACGCCTCCACGGTAGGAGCCGCGACCCGTAACCGGTTCCGCAGGACGACCCCACGCACCAGCGGCCGGGCGTGCGCGGCGACGAGGACGACGCCACGGGCGTAGATCGCACCCAGCACGGTGTCCACGACGTAGTGCTCCCCCGCCCACACCAGGACCAGCGCCATCGTCGGGCCGTAGGCGAGCAGCAGCAGCCGCTGCCACGTCCGCCGCGCCACGGGCAGGAGGACCAGGCAGGTCAGGACGGCGAAGGCGGTGTGCAGCGAGGGCACCGCCGCGACCTGGTTGACCTGCCCCTGGCTGTCGGCGAGCAGCGCGCCGGCGCGGGGCAGCCCGAGCACCTCCCACCCGGCGCCGCTGAGCCGGCGCACGGGTTCGATGACGCCGTCCTTCGCGGCCAGCCACGGCGGCGCCGCCGGGTAGAGCACGTAGGTGACCAGCCCGGCCGCCGAGAGTGCGATGACCAGCCGGGCGTAGCGCACCCAGCGCTGACGGTCGCGGACCCACAGGACCGCCAGGACCAGCGGCGTGACGACGAAGTGGCTGGCGTAGACGAGCGTCGCCAGCGCCTGCCACCAGGCGGCGTCCCAGTGCGCCTGCAGCACGACGGTGGGCAGGTTGCCCGCCGCCAGCCACCGGTCCGCCGCGGCGGGCTCGCTCACGTGCACCGGCGCCCCGAACCCGTCGGCGAGCCCCCGGCTGGCGTCGTAGGCGAGCAGCAGGGCCACCAGGGGCAGCCAGTCGGCGAGCAGCCGGGTCAGGCGGCGCGCGCCGTCGGCGACCGCGTAGAGCGCCAGCCCGGCGACCACCCACCCGAGCAGGACGATCCGGTCGGTGGGCAGCCCCTCCAGCACGCAGGCGCCGGCGAAGGACAGGCAGAGGAGGGAGAGCAGGACCCGGCGCACCACCCGGCGCCGGTCGGGGCGCGCGATCTGGAGGGGAGCCGGCCCCCCGGCGAGCCCGGCCCGGGCCGCTGCGGGAAGGGCTGTGCGCGGAGCGGGGATCACCGCGGTGCTCGCCGCTGACTCGACCACGGTCATGGCCGGGCACGCTAAGCGGCCGCACGTCCCGATGGCAGGAAGTCGGCTTCCGTTCACCCTGCGGCGGGCACCTGCGGGACACCAGTGACCGCTGGGTCCGGTGGGTCGCCTCCGGTGATCGACGTCACCGGGGGAAGGAAGGGTTGCCTGACCCGGTGCATCGCTCCGCGAACTGGGATGATCGGGGATGGACACGAGCGCGACGAACCAGCCGCGACGAACCAGCGAGGGGTAGGCGCAGAAGAGTGGCAGCCAGCAAGGACAGCTTCGGAGCCCGGTCGACGCTCTCGGTCGACGGAACCGACTACGACATCTACCGACTCGACGCGGTGGAGGGCTCCGAGAAGCTGCCCTTCAGCCTGAAGGTCCTCCTCGAGAACCTCCTGCGTACCGAGGACGGCGCGGACATCACCGCCGACCACATCCGGGCGATCGCCAACTGGGACCCGTCGGCCGAGCCCGACCAGGAGATCCAGTTCACCCCGGCCCGCGTGGTCATGCAGGACTTCACCGGAGTCCCCTGCATCGTCGACCTCGCCACGATGCGCGAGGCGATGGCCGAGCTCGGTGGCGACCCGCAGAAGATCAACCCGCTCGCCCCGGCCGAGCTGGTCATCGACCACTCCGTGATCGCCGACATCTTCGGCACCGAGGACTCGTTCGAGCGCAACGTCGAGATCGAGTACGAGCGCAACGGCGAGCGCTACCAGTTCCTGCGCTGGGGCCAGGGCGCCTTCAGCGACTTCAAGGTCGTCCCCCCGGGCACCGGCATCGTGCACCAGGTCAACATCGAGCACCTGGCCCGCGTGATCTTCCCGCGCCCCGAGGGCGACCGCGTCGTCGCCTACCCCGACACCTGCGTGGGCACCGACTCGCACACCACGATGGTCAACGGCCTGGGCGTGCTGGGCTGGGGCGTCGGCGGCATCGAGGCCGAGGCCGCGATGCTCGGCCAGCCGGTCTCGATGCTCATCCCCCGCGTCGTGGGCTTCAAGCTCTTCGGTCAGCTGCCGGACGGCGCCACCGCGACCGACCTGGTCCTCACCATCACCGAGATGCTGCGCCAGCACGGCGTCGTCGGGAAGTTCGTCGAGTTCTACGGCGAGGGCGTCTCGGCGGTCCCGCTGGCCAACCGCGCCACGATCGGCAACATGAGCCCGGAGTTCGGCTCCACCGCGGCGATGTTCCCCATCGACGAGGAGACCATCACCTACCTGAAGCTCACCGGTCGCGACGAGCAGCAGGTGAAGCTGGTCGAGACCTACGCCAAGGAGCAGGGCCTCTGGCACGACGCCTCCCGCGAGCCGGCCTTCTCCGAGTACCTCGAGCTCGACCTCGGCACCGTCGTCCCCTCGATCGCCGGCCCGAAGCGCCCGCAGGACCGGGTCGCGATCACCGACGCCAAGCCCGCCTTCCGCGAGGCGCTCAAGGACTACGTGGCCGCCGACGAGACCGGCGGTGAGGACCGCAAGCCCGGCGTCCCCGGCCACGAGCAGCCCTACGGCGTCGAGTCCAGCGCCGACGAGGCCTCGGCGGAGTCCTTCCCGGCGTCCGACCCGGTCAGCCCCTTCGCCCACGGCAACGGCGAGGCCGGCAAGCCGCACCACGTCGACGGCCACCCCGTCGCCGAGCGGCCGCGCAAGCCCACGAAGGTCGTCATGGAGGACGGCACGGAGACCGAGGTCGACCACGGCTCCGTCGTCATCGCCGCCATCACCTCCTGCACCAACACGTCCAACCCGCAGGTGATGATCGGCGCCGCGCTGCTGGCGAAGAACGCCGTCGAGCGCGGGCTCGCCACCAAGCCGTGGGTGAAGACGACGCTGGCCCCCGGGTCCAAGGTCGTCATGGACTACTACGAGAAGGCCGAGCTCACCCCGTACCTGGAGAAGCTGGGCTTCTACCTGGTCGGCTACGGCTGCACCACCTGCATCGGCAACTCCGGTCCGCTGCCGGAGCCGGTCTCCGCTGCGGTCAACGAGGCCGACCTGGCCGTCGTCTCGGTGCTCTCGGGCAACCGCAACTTCGAGGGCCGGATCAACCCCGACGTCAAGATGAACTACCTGGCCTCCCCGCCGCTGGTCATCGCCTACGCGCTGGCCGGCTCCATGGACGTCGACCTGAACAACGACCCCCTGGGCCAGGACGCCGACGGCAACGACGTCTTCCTGCGCGACATCTGGCCCTCGCCGCAGGAGGTCCAGCGGGTCATCGACCACGCCGTCTCGGCCGAGCAGTTCGGCCGCAGCTACGAGGACGTGTTCGCCGGCACCGAGCAGTGGCAGAACCTGCCCACACCCACCGGCGACACCTTCGAGTGGGCGGAAGACAGCACCTACGTGCGGCGTCCTCCGTACTTCGAGGGCATGCCGGCCGAGCCGGCCCCGGTCGAGGACATCTCCGGTGCCCGCACCCTCGCGGTGCTCGGCGACTCGGTGACCACCGACCACATCTCGCCGGCCGGCTCGATCAAGGCCGACAGCCCCGCCGGGAAGTACCTGCGCGAGCACGGTGTCGACCGTCGCGACTTCAACTCCTACGGCTCGCGCCGCGGGAACCACGAGGTCATGATCCGCGGCACCTTCGCCAACATCCGGCTGCGCAACCAGCTGGTGCCCGGCACCGAGGGTGGCGTCACCAAGAACCACCTGACCGGCGAGACGACGACGATCTACGACGCCTCGCGCGCCTACATCGACGCCGGCATCCCGCTGGTCGTGCTGGCCGGCAAGGAGTACGGCTCGGGCTCGTCGCGCGACTGGGCGGCCAAGGGCACGGCGCTGCTCGGCGTCAAGGCGGTCATCGCCGAGAGCTACGAGCGCATCCACCGCTCGAACCTCATCGGCATGGGTGTCCTGCCGCTGCAGTTCCCCGAGGGCCAGGACCGCGAGTCGCTCGGCCTCACCGGCGACGAGGAGTTCACCATCACCGGGATCACCGCGCTGAACGACGGCTCGGTGCCCCGCACGGTGAAGGTGAAGGCCGGGGACGTGGAGTTCGACGCCCGGGTCCGCATCGACACCCCCGGTGAGGCGAACTACTACCGCAACGGCGGGATCATGCAGTACGTGCTGCGCTCGCTGCGGGGCTCGGCCGCCTGATGGACCTGGGTCTGGGCGGTCGCGGATTCCTGCTCACCGGCGCGAGCCGGGGGCTCGGGTTCGCGACCGCCCGGGCCCTCGTCGACGACGGGGCACGGGTGCTCGTGAGCTCCCGCTCCGCCGACTCCGTGGACGCCGCCGTCGCCTCGCTCGGCGGGGCGTCCTCGGCGTTCGGCACCCCGGCCGACCTGGCCGACGCCGACGCCGCCGATCGGCTGGTCACCGACGCGCTCGACCGGCTCGGACAGGTCGACGGCGTCCTCATCAGCGTCGGCGGCCCCGCGCCGGGGACCGTGCTCTCGACCCCCGAGGACGCGTGGCGGGCCGGGGTGGAGTCGGTGCTGCTCGGGCCGCTGCGCCTGGTCCGGGCGCTGGTCCCTCACCTGCCCGAGGGCGCCGCGATCGCGTTCGTGCTGTCGGTCTCGGTCCGGCAGCCGATCGGTCACCTGGCCATCTCGAACGGGCTGCGTCCCGGCCTGGCGATGACGGCGAAGGCCCTGGCCGACGAGCTCGGCCCCCGGGGCATCCGGGTCCTCGGCCTGCTGCCGGGGACCGTCGCCACGGACCGGATCGCCGAGATCGAGGCGGCCTCCGGTGATCCCGCGGCCGCCCGCGCCCGCACCGAGGGGAGCATCCCGCTGCGCCGGCTGGGGCGGCCGGAGGAGTTCGGGCGGGTGGCCGCCTTCGCCCTCTCCCCCGCGGCCTCCTACCTGACCGGCATCATGATCCCCGTCGACGGCGGCATGACGCGGGCGCTGTGAACCCGACGCCTCCCGCTCCCTGCGCGGAATGTGCACGAACCGTCGTCTCCGGGGCCCGGATACGACGATGAGTGCACAACCGGTCCTCGTCGCCTGCGCGCACGGCACCCGCAACCCGACCGGGCGCCGGCTGATCGCCGAGCTGGCGCTGGCCGCCCGGGCACGGCGCCCCGACCTGGTGACCACGGCGGCCTTCGTCGACGTGCAGCCCCCCACGGTCGTCGACGTGGTGGCCGGGCTGGCCGCCGAGGGGCGTCCCGCCGTCGTCGTCCCGTTGCTGCTCTCGGGCGGCTACCACGTGCACGTGGACATCGCGGACGCCGTCGCCGGGGCCGAGGGCACCGTGGCCGCGCGCCCCCTGGGTCCCGACCCGCGCCTGGTCGCCGTCCTGCACGACCGGCTGGTGGACGCCGGGGCCGACCCGCGCGACCCGCGCACCGCCGTCGTCCTGGCCGCCGCGGGATCCAGCGACCCGCGATCGGTCGCCGACGTCGAGAACACCGCCGCCCTGCTCCAGCGCTCGTGGACCGGACGCGTGACCACGGGCTACGGGTCGGCCGCCCGGCCCCCGGTGCCCGACGCCGTCGCCGCGGCCCGCCGGGCCGGCGCCGAGCGTGTCGTGCTCGCCGCCTACCTGCTCGCCCCGGGGCACTTCCACGACAAGCTCGCCGGCGCCGGCGCCGACCTCGTCACCGCTCCCCTGCTGCCCGACGAGCGGATCGCCGAGGTCCTGCTCGACCGGTACGACGCCGCCGTCACGCCGGCTCCCGATGGGGCTGCCCCGGCCGTCCGGTGACCTAGGGTGGGGCCACGATGACCGACCCGATCGACGGGCAGGCCCCCGAAGCGGGCTCCCCCACCCCAGAGACGACGCCGTCGGGCGGCCGACGGTGGAACCGGGTGGTCTCCGGCGTCGTCACCGCGGCACTCGCGCTGGTCCTGGGCTTCGGGCTCGTCGTCCAGATCCGCAGCACCGAGGAGGCCGACGAGCTCACGGGGGCGACCGAGGCCGACCTCGTCCGCATCCTCGACGAGCTCGACACCCGCGAGGAGCAGTTGCGCCAGCAGCTCGCCGAGCGGGAGCAGGCCGTCGAGGAGCTCAGCGGCGGCCGGACGCAGTCGGGGTCGGCGCTGGCCGAGGCCCAGCGCCGCGCCGAGGCCATCGGGATCCTCAACGGGACGCTGCCCGCCGAGGGCCCCGGGCTGCGCGTGGTGGTCCAGGACCCGGACGGCGCCGTCACCCCGGCCGTGCTGCTCGACGCCATCCAGGAGCTGCGCGGCGCGGGCGCCGAGGCCATCGAGATCGACGGGATCCGGGTGGTGGCCTCCAGCTACGTCGGTGGCACGCCCGGCGAGCTGACCATCGACGGGCAGGAGCTGAGCTCGCCCTACGAGATCCTCGCCATCGGCCCGCCCACCGTCCTCGAGGTGGCGCTCAACGTCTCCGGGGGCGTGGTCGCCGACGTGGCCCGTACCGGCGGATCGGCCACCGTCACCCAGTCCGACTCGCTCTCGATCGACAGCGTCGTCTCCGAGGGCTGATCAGCCGCCCGTCGCCACCGGCCGGTCGGGGTCCGCCGACCACTGCGACCACGACCCCGGCCACAGCGCCGCCTCGATCCCCGCGACGGCCAGCGCCGCCACCTCGTGCGCCGCGGTCACGCCCGAGCCGCAGTAGACGCCCACGGGGCCGCCCGGCCGGGCACCCAGCGCCGCGAATCGCGCAGCCAGCTCGTGCGCCGGGCGGAAGGTGCCGTCGCCGCTGAGGTTCTCGGTCGTCGGGGCGCTCGTGGCACCGGGCACGTGACCCGCCCGCGGATCGACCGGTTCCACCTCGCCGCGATAGCGCTCGGCAGCACGGGCGTCCAGCAGGACCCCGCCGCGACCCGGCAGGGCGGCGGCGTCGTCGGCGTCGACCACCGGCATGCCGCCACCGCGGAGGACGACGTCCCCGGGTGGCGGTACGACGTCCCCGGTCTCGAGCTCGCCGCCGGCACGGACCCAGGCGCGCAGCCCGCCGTCGAGCAGCCGCACGTCGGTCAGGCCGCCCCAGCGGAGCAGCCACCATGCCCGGGCCGCCGCCAGACCGCCGGAGTCGTCGTAGGCGACGACGGGGCGGTCCGCACGAACACCCCAGCGTCGCGCGCGCGCTTGCAGTCGCTGTATCGACGGCATCGGGTGCCGTCCCATCGCAGGAGTGGGTGGGTCGGCGAGCTCGGTCTCGAGGTCGACGTAGACCGCACCCGGCAGGTGACCGGCCAGGTACTTCTCGCGCCCCCGGTCGTCACCCAGCGCCCAGCGGACGTCGAGCAGCACCGGACGCTCCCCCGCCGCGAGCAGCTCCGCGGCCGACACCAGCACCTCCCCCGCTTCTCCGCGGCGTAGCGGCCCGCGGGGGCGGGGGGGCGGGGGGGCGGGGGTCGCCGGGGCGCCGTGGTATCTCCCGGTGGGGGGGGCGCG
>NZ_JBJHAO010000021.1:0-63412 GCF_054051075.1 Blastococcus sp. SYSU DS0617 | reverse complement strand
CCCCCCGCCCCCCCCCCCCCCCCCCCCCCCCCCCCCCCCCCCCCCCCCCCCCCCCCCCCCCCCCCCCCCCCCCCCCCCCCCCCCCCCCCCCCCCCCCCCCCCGCGACGACGGAGGTGGGTCGTGCAGCAGGACGGCAGTGGGCCGCGCCCGTCCCGGCAGCTCCTGCCGCCGCGCGTCCACCGGATCTGGGCCCGGCACCCCCGGCTGGGCATGGCGGTCAAGGCCGCGGTGGCGGCATCCCTGGCGTGGGCGCTGGTCCAGCTCGTCCCCGGCCCGGCGGCCGACTACCCGTACTACGCCCCGCTGGGCGCGCTGATCGCCACCTCGACGACCCTGACCGGCTCGGCGCGCGAGGCGGCGCAGGCGGTGACCGCGATCTCCCTCGGCGCGGCGGTCGCGCTCGCCGCCGATGCCCTGGGCGGACCGAACCTGCTGACGCTCGCGCTGGCCGTCGCCGTCGGCGTGCTCGTGGGCAGCTGGTCCCGCCTGGGCGGCTCGAAGAGCTGGGTGCCGACGTCGGCGCTGTTCGTCCTCATCATCGGCGACACCAACCCGACGGGCTACGTCCTCGGCTTCGCCGGCCTGACCCTGCTGGGGGCGCTCGTGGGCCTGGCCGTCACCGCGGCCTTCCCACCGCTGCCCCTGGCCCCCGCGCAGGAACAGCTCCAGCTGCTGCGCGAACGCCTGGCCGACCAGCTCGACGACCTCGCCGGCGGCCTGCGGCTCGAGCACCCGCCGACGGCCGAGGGCTGGCAGGAGCGCATCCGGACGATCGATCCGGTCCTCGCGTCGATGCGGGCGGCGGTCGAGCAGACCCGGGAGGCGAAGCGTGGGAACCGCCGGGCGCGCCGGTACGCGCAGGACGCCGATCAGCAGCTGCGGCAGTCCCGGACCCTGGAGCGGCTGACCCTGCTGGTCGAGGAGCTCACCGACGTGCTCACCGACAGCGAGCGCGCGGAGTTCGAGCACGTCGCCCTCGGGCCACCGCTCCGCCCGGCCGCGGCCCGCACGCTCAGCGCCCTCGGCGGGGCCCTCCGCTCGGTGGACGCCGAGACCGCGGACCGGGCATCGCTGCGGGAGGCGGAGGAAGCGCTCCAGGAGTTCCGCGACGAGGTCCGCCGGACGCGGACGACGACCCAGGACGACCTCTTCGTGGCCGGCAGCGTCATCGACGCGGTCCGTCGTGGACTGATGTCGCTCAGCCCTCCGGAGGCGGCCGCCGCCCACTCGCCGGAGCCGCCGGACCGGCCGGAGCCGTCGCGATGACGGGCCCGGTCCGGCCGACGGTGCGGTGCGGAGCGCTCAGGTCCCGATCTCCGTGCGGACGGCGTACAGCTCGGGGAAGAAGGTGAGGTCGAGCGCACGACGGAGGAAGCCCACCCCGGACGATCCGCCGGTGCCGGTCTTGGCGCCGATCGTGCGCTGGACGGTGAGCAGGTGCCGGAACCGCCACATCTGGAAGTTGTCCTCGATGTCCACGAGGCTCTCGCACGCCTCGTAGACGCCCCACGGGGTGTCGGTCGACTCGTAGATGCGCCGGAAGACCGGGACGAGGCCGGCCTCGAACCGCCAGGCCTGGCGGACGTCCCGGCGCAGCACGGCCTCCGGCACGTCGAAACCCGAGCGGGCCAGCAGCCGGAGGAACTCGTCGTACAGCGTCGGGGCCTCCAGCAGCTCCGCCAGCAGCTGCCGGGCGGCGGGCTCGCCCTCGAAGACCTGGAGCATCGCGCCGTTCTTGTTGCCGAGGACGAACTCCACGGCCCGGTACTGGTGGGACTGGAAGCCCGAGGCGTTGCCCAGCGCGCCGCGGAACTGCGCGTACTCCCGCGGCGTGAGGGTGGCCAGCACCGACCACTGCTCGGTCAGGGTGCGCTGGATGTTCTTGACCCGGGCCAGGCACTTGAGGGCCGGGTCGAGGTCGTCGGCGGCGAGGTAGCGCCGGGCAGCCATCAGCTCGTGGAGCACCAGCTTGAGCCAGAGCTCGCTGGTCTGGTGCTGGACGATGAAGAGCAGCTCGTCGTGGTGCTCCGGCCGGCTGCGGGGCTCCTGGGCGGTGAGGAGCCGGTCGAGCCCCAGGTAGCCGCCGTAGCTGTCGTCGGCGGTCAGGTCGGTCCGGATGGACTGCTCCAGCGCGCGCTCAGCACGGGCCGGGTCGTCGGGAACGGTGGCCATGACCGGCACGCTAGCCCTCCGGACGGCGGCGCCCGTCTGCTCTGGAAGAGTGATGCGCCGTCCGGGCATGCCCGGACGGCGGACGGGGAACTCCCCGGTCGGGCGGCGCCGCGGACGCACAGCCCCCGCTGCGCGAGATTCCTCACACCGCAGCGGCTCACGTCGGCGCCCGTTTCGTCCGACCATCTAGGGTGCGGCGCTTGCGTGCGCCCTCACGCGGTAGGCCAGAGAGGCAGAAGTGACTTCGGATCCCGGCGTAGTAGCTGACAGCGCGAACCCCGACGTGGTGCTCGTGGGTGGCGGCATCATGAGCGCCACCCTGGCCGCGCTGTTCGGCGTCGTCGCCCCCGACTGGTCGGTCACCGTCTTCGAGGCCGGCCCCGCGCTGGCCGGCGAGAGCTCGGACGCCTGGAACAACGCCGGCACCGGTCACGCCGCGCTGTGCGAGCTCAACTACACGCCCGCCGGCCCCGACGGCCAGGTGGACGCGACGAAGGCCGTCTCGATCAACGAGCAGTTCCAGATCTCGCGGCAGTTCTGGTCGCACCTCGTCCGCGGTGGCATGACCGGATCGCCCAAGGACTTCATCACCCCCGTCCCGCACGTCGGCTTCGTGACCGGCGAGGAGGGCCGCCGCTACATGCGCGCCCGCTACGCGGCGCTCAAGGCCCAGCCGCTGTTCGCCGAGATGGAGTACACCGAGGACCCCGCCGTCCTCGCCCAGTGGATCCCGCTGGTCATGAACGGCCGCGACCCGGAGCAGGTGGTGGCCGCCACCCGCTCGATCGCCGGCACCGACGTGAACTTCGGCGCGCTGACCAAGCTCCTCCTCGCCGACGCCGAGACCCGTGGCGTCGCCGCGCACACGAATCAGCGCGTCTCGGGGCTCGAGCGGGAGAGCGACGGCCGCTGGAAGGTGACCGTGCGCGACACCCGCACCGGCGAGCCGCGCACCGTGCGGGCCCGTTTCGTGTTCGTCGGCGCCGGCGGTGGTGCGCTGCCGCTGCTGCAGGGCACCGGCATCCCCGAGATCGCCGGTTTCGGCGGCTTCCCGGTGAGCGGGATGTTCCTGCGCAGCACCTCCCCGGAGCTGGTCTCCCAGCACCAGGCGAAGGTCTACGGGCAGGCCGCCGTCGGTGCGCCCCCGATGTCGGTGCCGCACCTGGACCTGCGGCTCATCGAGGGCGAGTACTCGCTGCTGTTCGGGCCCTACGCCGGCTTCTCCCCCAAGTTCCTCAAGGCCGGGTCGATCTTCGACCTGCCGCTGAGCGTGAAGCCGAACAACCTGGGCTCGATGCTGGGCGTGGCCCGCACCGAGCTGGCCCTCACCAAGTACCTGATCGGCGAGCTGCTGCAGTCGCGCGGCGCCCGGCACAAGACCCTGCAGGGCTTCGTGCCGGAGGCCGAGCAGGCCGACTGGGACATGATCACGGCCGGCCAGCGCGTCCAGGTCATCAAGCGTGATCCCGCCACCGGCAAGGGCATGCTCCAGTTCGGCACCGAGCTGATCGTCGGCGCCGAGGGCAGCATCGCCGGCCTGCTGGGCGCCTCCCCCGGCGCCTCGACCGCGGTCGCGGCGATGCTCACGCTCCTGGAGCGGTGCTTCCCCGACCGCATGACCGCCTGGCGTCCCCGGCTGCAGGAGGCGATCCCCTCCTACGGGCACCGGCTCTCGGAGGAGCCGGCGCTGCTGGCCCAGGTGCGCGCGGACACGATGCAGACCCTGGAACTCAACGGCTGAACCGCCGCCGTGGCCCCGGGCTACCGTCCCGGGCCGAAGTCAGGGTAGGGTTCTGCCCGGTCGCTGTTGTACCTCTGCTCGTTCTCGAACGTCCGCAGTCGTCTCTGCCCTGACGTTCCTCTCGGTCCTGCCGGTCGGTGCGGCGGCCCCGGATCGGCGCACTGCCGGTCCGGTCACCTCCAGCACGGAAGAAGATCGAACATGGCTCAGGGCACTGTGAAGTGGTTCAACGCGGAGAAGGGCTTCGGGTTCATCGCCCAGGACGGCGGCGGCGCCGACGTCTTCTGCCACTACTCCGCCATCGTCAGCGACGGCTACCGCTCGCTCGACGAGGGCCAGCAGGTCGAGTTCGACGTCACGCAGGGCCAGAAGGGCCCGCAGGCGGAGAACGTTCGCCCCATCTGATCTGAACTGATCCCCGACGGGGGTCACGGCGCTCCGGCGCCGTGGCCCCCGTCGGCGTTTCCGGGGTCCACCGGGCTCACCGCCCGCCGCGGTCCTCCAGGCCCACCGCCACGGTCGCGGCCAGCTCGCCGACGGCGTCGAGATCGTCCGGCGAGGCCGACCCGGTGAGGCTGAGCGGCGCGGCCACCTGCTTCCAGCGCAGCGCCCCGGTGATGCGGTCGATGCTGGACAGCGCGCCCGCGGTGTCGTCGTTCCCGTGCACGTAGACGCCGTACGGCAGCCCCACCGTGGCGTCGAGGCACGGGTAGTAGACGGTGTCGAAGAAGTGCTTGAGCGCTCCGGACATGTAGCCGATGTTGGCCGGGGTGCCCAGCAGGACGCCGTCGGCGGCGAGCACGTCCGCCGGTCCCGCCGACAGGGCCGGCCGGAGCGTCAGCTCGACCTCCTCCACGAGGGCCGCGCCCTCCTTCACCGCCTCGAGCACTGCCTGGAGCGCGGGCGAGGGGGTGTGGTGGACGACGAGCAGACGAGGCATGACCCGATCATCCCGCGTCGGCGCCGCCCGGTGTCGTCCGGCGGGCCGCTGCCCGAAGCTCCCCGTACAGCCGCGCCAGATCGGGCAGCTGGAAGTGGGCGTTGAGCCCGCTGGGGTTCGGCACCACCCAGGTGCGCACGCCACCGACCCGCTCGGCCTGCTCCCCCAGGCCGGCGCCGGGCCGCTCGAACGCCAGCCGGTAGGCGCCGATGCCCAGCACCGCGAGCACGCGGGGGCGGTACCGGCCCACCAGCGCCGCCAGGGCGGCGCCGCCGGCCCGCAGCTCCTCCCGGCTCAGCTCGGCCGCCGTCCGCGTCGGACGGTCGACGAGGTTGGTCACGCCCAGGCCGTGCCGCAGCAGCTCGCGGTCCTCGTCCGGGGTCAGCCGTCGCGGCGTGAGCCCCGCCAGGTGCAGCGCCGGCCAGAACCGGTTGCCGGGGCGGGCGAAGTGGTGCCCGCGCTCGGCCGACATCAGCGAGGGGTTGATCCCGCAGAAGAGCACGTCGAGGTCCGGAGCGACGACGTCGGGCAGCGGCTTGGCCGGATGCCCTGCGGCGGCGACGCCCACGACGGTGCTCCTGGAACCGGACGCTCAGCTGGGCAGCGAGCCCCGGGCGACCACGTCGGTCGGGGCCTCGGGCGCGCTGTCCCCCGGCTCGATGCTGATGCCGTAGCCGGGGAAGTCGTCGGCACCGTCGACCTCGATGCTGCTCAGCTGCACGTCCGACCCGGTCACGTCGAAGGTGCCCAGCGCCCGCGGCGTCCCCTCGTCCAGCCCCCACAGCACGTAGGTCTCGGCGTCGACGTCGTTCGCCGGGAGGCCCTGGCTGACCACCTGCACCCCGTCGTCGCGGGCCAGCAGCGTGGCCACCGTCCGGCCGTCGTCGGTGTCGACCGGGACGACCGTCGCCGGACCGGGGCGCAGCAGCTGGTCCACCAGAGCGGCCTGCGCGGCAGCCGTCCGCTGGGCCTCGTCCCGGTCGTCCAGGAGCGCCACCGTCCAGCCGCCCAGGCCCACGACGGCGGCCAGCGCGGCCGCCACCAGCGCCGCCATCCACCGCCGGCGCGGCGCCGGGACCGCCACGGGTGCGGCGGCGGGCGGCTCGGCCGGCCGTGCGGAGGCGCCCGCGGGAGCTCCCGCCACTGCGTACGGCGTGTCCTGCGGGGTACGCGCCACCTCCGCCCGCAACCGCTCGCCCAGCGAGCGCGGCGGCTCGGCAGCCGGCGCGGCGCCGGCCATGGACGCCATGACCTCGGCGGTCTCCTCGACGAGCTGCCGGCAGTACGGGCAGCCGTCGAGGTGCGTGAGGAACAGCTCGGCGTCCTCGGGCTCCAGGGCGTGCAGCGCCCAGCCGACCGCGAGCTCCTCGAAGGCCTCGTCGTGGCCGGGACCCGGCCGGGGGGTGCTCATCGCGAACCCCCGTCCGACGGCGCGGCGGCGCCGCGGCCCTCGCCGGCGGGCCCGGCGCCGCTGTCCAGCTGCGACTTGAGCTTGCGCATCCCCGAGAGCATGCGCGTCTTCACGGTGCCCAGCGGCACGCCGGTCAGCGCGGCCACCTCCCGCTGTGTGTAGCCGCCGTAGTACGCCAGGGCCAGCGCCTCGCGCTGGGCCGGGGGGAGCTCGCCGAGGGCGGTGCGGACCTGCTGGGAGACCACCCGGTCGACGGCCTGCTCCTCGGCGTCCCGCGTCGCGGTCGGTGTGCTCAGTGCCATGTCGTCCTCCGCCCGACGGCCGCGCCGCCGGTGCCCTTCCTCGCGTCGCACCGCGTCGACCGCCTTGTGGTGCACCATCGCCAGCAGCCAGGACGAGACGCTCGCGCGCCGCTCGTCGAAGGCCGCCGGGTTGCGCCACACCGACAGGAAGACCTCCTGGACGACGTCCTCGGCGAGCCCGTCGTCGAGCAGGATCCGGCGGGCGAGCGCGAACGCCGGCCGGCCCAGGAGCTCGTAGAGCTCGTCGACGGCGTGCCGGTCCCCCGTCCGGATGCGGGCGACCAGCGCCGCGGCGGCCGCGTTGTCCGGCCGGCGTGCCGGTTCCTCCATGATCGCCACGGTATCGGGCGACCGCCCGTGGCCGGCGGTCGGAGCGCGCACCGGGAGCAGTTCCGTCCCCGCGACAGGTCGCACGGTCGTCTCCTCGGCGTCGGTGGGCAGGCCGTCGGGAGCATTCGTGCCGGGGACCGGATCGGTTCAGCCGTGCCCGCGGCGTTCCGGCCGGCTGCCGGCCAGAACCTGCGCATCCCGCAGCGCGTGCACCACCGGGAGCCGCCCCGGTGCGCCACCCCGCCGAGGACCGGTCAGGAGCGTTCGGCGCTCTCCGCACCGGCCGGGTCCGCCTGGTCGTCGTCCTTGAGGAACAGGTACCAGTACGACGTGGCGACGAACACGACGGCGCCCAGCAGGTTGCCGGCGCCGGCGAGCAGCCAGTTGAGCAGCGTCTCCCCCCAGCCGACGTCGGGCACCCCCGCGAAGATGGCGGCCGGCAGGAAGAACATGTTGGCCACGACGTGGTCGAACCCCATCGCCACGAACGCCATGATCGGGAAGAAGATCGCCAGGATCTTCCCCGAGACAGTGGTGGCCGCCAGCGACATCCAGACGGCCAGGCAGACCAGCCAGTTGCAGCCCACCGCCCGCAGGAACGTCTGCCAGGGCGACTCCCCCAGCGCCTTGCCCTCGGCGATGCCGGCCAGCCGCTCGTAGGTGAGCCCGGCGTTGCCGCCGGCGTCCGCGTCCCCGATGACGCCGGTCTGCACGGCCAGGAACCAGGCCACCACCAGGGCACCGATCAGGTTGCCCAGCAGGACCAGCGAGAGGTTCTTCGCGACGTCGCCCGCGCCCAGCTTCCCGCGCATGGCGCCGAGCGGGACCAGCGCCATGTTGCCGGTGGCGAGGTCCGACCCGGCGATGAGCACCAGGACGAGCCCGAGGGTGAACGTCGCGCCCGTGAACAGCGTCGGCAGGGTGCCCCAGGTCTCGGGGTCCAGGCCGGAGGAGACCGAGATGGCGACCAGCCCGCCGAACGCGATGTAGGCGCCGGCCAGGAAGGCGCTGACCAGCACCTTGTCCCAGGTCCGGCGCGTCTTCTTCGCGCCGGCCTGCGCCGCCACACGGGCGATCTCCTGCGGTTCCCGTGCGGTCATCGGTGCCTCCGCGTCTGCTGGTCCGAGTCCGGCGCGGCAGCGCGCCGGCCCGGTGCTACCCGGTCAGCGGCGCACTGATGCCGGCCAGGTCGCACCAGGAGCGGGAGACCCCGTCGTCGGCCGGGCTCCCGGGGTCCGCTCGGTGGCCGTGCCGGTGCGCGACGGCACCGGAACGGTGCGCGCCGCCATGAACGTGACGGTGCACGCCGCGGAGACACCAGCACCGACCGGCTCCTGCAGGACCACCTGCCGCTGCTGCAGCGCACCGCCGGTGACGTCAGCGCGGAGTGGGCGCTCTGGCAGTCCCGCCCGCACGTGGAGCTCCCCCGCCGTGACAGCGGGTCGGCCAGCGCCTGAGCCGGCGTCTACGTTCTCCCTGTGCTGAACGTCCTCTCCATCCAGTCCCACGTCGCCTACGGGCACGTGGGCAACGCGGCCTCGGTGTTCCCCCTCCAGCGCCTCGGGGTCGAGGTGTGGCCGGTGCACACCGTCCAGTTCTCCAACCACACCGGCTACGGGAAGTGGACCGGACGGGTCTTCGACGGCCAGGCCGTCGAGGAGGTCGTGGACGGCATCGCCGACCGCGGGGTCCTGCCCTCCTGTGACGCGGTGCTCTCCGGGTACCTCGGCTCGGCCGACATCGGGCACGCGGTCGTGCAGACGGTCTCCCGCGTGCGTGCGGCGAACCCCGACGCCCTGTACTGCTGCGACCCGGTCATCGGCGACGTCGGCCGCGGGGTGTTCGTCCGCCCCGGCATCGAGGAGCTGATGCGGGAGGTCGCCGTGCCGGCGGCCGACGTCGTGACCCCCAACCACTACGAGCTCGACCTGCTGGCCGGGACGACCACCCGCTCGCTGGACTCGGTCAAGGACGCCGTGGCCGCGGTGCACGCGCTCGGGCCGCGGGTGGTGCTCACCACCTCCCTGGACGCCGAGGACACCCCGGACGACGCCGTGGACCTGCTGGCCTCCGAGGGCGGGCGGCACCACCGCGTGCGCACCCCGAAGCTGGGTCTGTCGGTCAACGGCGCCGGGGACGCGATCGCCGCGCTCTTCCTCGCCCACCTGCTCCGGACCGGCTCGCCCGCCGACGCGCTGGGGGCGGCCGCGGCGTCGGTGTTCGGGCTGCTCGCCCGCACCGAGGCCGCCGGATCGCGGGAGATCCTGCTGGTCGCGGCCCAGGACGAGTACGTCTCGCCCAGCCGCACCTTCGCCGTCGAGGAGGTCTGACCGCCCTCACGGGCTCCGCAGCGCCGTGCCCAGGATCTGCGGTGCGATGGGCATCGGCACCCGGACGTCGGGGAAGCGGAAGCGCTCCACGCGCTCGAGCGTGACACCGGCCCCCGCGATCGCTGCGGCCGTGTCGCGGCCGGTCGCTGTGCTGCGCCGCGCCGCGCCGCTCGATCGCCGGGGCCATCCGAGCCCCCAGCCGCGCGAACAGGGGGTGGTCCACGGCCGGGCCGGCCGAGCTCCGGGTCATGGCTCCACCGTGGCCGGGCTCCGGGGGTCCGGCACGGGTCGTCCACCCGGGCGCGGCGTCCCCGTGCCGCGCCCAGGCGCATGCGCGCTGCCTCGAGGGGTGCCGAGCCCGCGCCCATGCGCATCCGGGCAGGTGCCGGACCGTCCAGGACGCATCCGGGCTGCGGCTCCTCGGCGGCTCCGTCCGCGCTGTGCGGACCGCCGGTGACCGAGGACGCACCCGCCCGGTCCCCAGAGCGCGGATACTGTCGAGTCGTGCTCCCTGTCGAATCCGCCGTGACCCGCGCTGCCCGGACGACGCTGCGATGAGCGTGGTCGAGGAGCGGGCGGGCGGCGGCCGGAGCGCGCGGGACGCCGTCGACCAGGCCGGGCGACGGCGCACCTTCGCCGTCATCAGCCACCCCGATGCCGGCAAGTCCACGCTCACCGAGGCGCTCGCCCTGCACGCCCGGGTGATCGGCCAGGCCGGTGCGGTGCACGGGAAGGCCGGCCGGCGCGGCACGGTGTCGGACTGGATGGACATCGAGAAGGCGCGCGGCATCTCGATCACGTCGGCGGCGCTGCAGTTCGAGTACCGCGACGCGGTCGTCAACCTGCTCGACACCCCCGGCCACGCCGACTTCTCCGAGGACACCTACCGCGTGCTCACCGCGGTGGACGCCGCGGTCATGCTCGTCGACGCCGCCAAGGGGCTCGAGGCGCAGACGATGAAACTGTTCGCGGTCTGCCGGCACCGCGGGATCCCGGTGCTCACCGTGATCAACAAGTGGGACCGCCCCGGCAAGGACGCCCTCGAGCTGATGGACGAGATCAGCGAGCGCACCGGGCTGACGCCGACGCCGCTGACCTGGCCGGTGGGGATCGCCGGTGACTTCCGCGGCGTGCTCGACCGCTCCGACGGTTCCTACCGTCGCTTCACCCGCACCGCCGGTGGCGCCACCATCGCCCCCGAGGAGACCCTGCCTGCGGACGCCGCCCTGGCCCGAGAGGGCGAGGCCTGGCAGCAGGCCGTCGAGGAGGTCGAGCTGCTCGGGGCCAGCGGCCAGGACCACGAGCAGTCGCTGTTCCTGGACGGCGTCACGACGCCGGTGCTGTTCGCCTCCGCGGTCTCCAACTTCGGCGTCGGCGCGCTGCTCGACACCCTCGTCGACCTCGCCCCCGCCCCGACCGGCATGCCCACCGCCGACGGCGCGGTCCGCGAGCTCACCGACCCGTTCAGCGCGTTCGTCTTCAAGGTGCAGGCCGGCATGGACACCGCGCACCGGGACCGGCTGGCCTTCATCCGGATCTGCTCGGGGGTCTTCGAGCGGGGCATGGTGGTCACGCACGCCCGCACCGGGCGCCCGTTCGCGACGAAGTACGCGCAGCACGTGTTCGGCCGGGACCGGGAGAGCATCGACGTCGCCTACCCCGGCGACGTCGTCGGCCTGGTGAACGCCAACGCGCTCGGCGTCGGCGACACCCTGTACGCCGAGCAGCCGGTGCAGTTCCCGCCGCTGACCACCTTCGCGCCCGAGCACTTCGCGGTGTGCCGGGGCCGGGACGCCGCCAAGCACAAGCAGTTCCGCAAGGGCATCGCGCAGCTCGACAGCGAGGGCGTGGTGCAGGTGCTGACGTCCGACCGCCGCGGCGACGGGGCGCCGGTCCTCGCCGTCGTCGGCCCCATGCAGTTCGAGGTCGCGACGCACCGGATGGAGCACGAGTTCGGTGCTCCGGTGGATCTGGACCGGCTGCCCTACAGCCTGGCGCTGCGCACCGACGAGGCGTCCGCGCCCGGGATCCTCGCCTCGGCCCGCAACGCGGAGATCCTGCGCCGCGGCGACGGCGAACTGCTCGCGGTCTTCCCCGACAAGTGGGGGTTGCGGGTGCTGCAGCAGAACAAGCCCGAGCTGCTGCTCGAGCCGCTGGTCGCCGCCCAGCTCTGAGCGCCCGGCGGCGACCGGCGCGGCGCGGGCGGCGTCAGCCGAGGGTGGCGATCAGCGTGCGGCACGCCTCCTCGCAGCGGCGGCAGGCCTCGGCGCAGACGCGGCAGTGCTCGTGCATCTCCGCGTGGGGCGCGCACTCGTCGCCGCAGGCCTTGCACGCGGCGGCGCAGGCCTCCAGCACCGCGCGGGTGAGGTTGGCGTCGTAGCCGGTGTGGCGGGACAGCACCCGGCCGGTGGCCTCGCAGACGTCCGCGCAGTCGAGGTTGGTGCGGATGCACTTCCGCAGCTCGGCCACCATGTCCTCGCTGAGGCAGGCGTCGGCGCAGGCGGTGCACGCCTGGGCGCACTCCACGCACGCCTCGATGCAGGCGGTCAGGGCATCGCGGTCGACGCCGCCGAGATCCTTCGGGTAGGTGGCCAGCATCTGTGCTGCGACGGTCATGCGTTCCTCCAGGTTGGATCCGGCCCGGCGACGGTCCGTGCGCCGGGGGCTCGCGCCGTCGGCGGCCGTACCCGGGGACCGGTGGCCCCGGCACATGACGTTCCGGTGACGGCGACATCAGTCCGCCGTCAGCGTCGCCTCGATCCCCGCGATCGTCGCCTCCTCCACCGGGAGGTGGGGCAGGACGGCGGCCACCTCCTCGGGCTCCAGTCCGGTCCCGGCGAGCGCGGCCAGCAGGAGGTCGGCCTCCGCCGGGGGCACCGGGACGGTGCAGCCGGACTCCTCGAACGCCGCCCGGGCCAGGAAGAGCGCGCCGGCGAGGCCGTCGTCGGGCGCCGTCCGGGGCGGGGCGGTGGGGACGGCGGCCCGCGTGGCCGACTCGGCCGCCCGGACCAGCGACAGCGGCAGCCCCTCGGTCTCCACCTCCAGCAGCGGCAGCGCCCCGAGCGCGGCCAGGACCAGCTGCTCGGCGTCGATGCGCAGCGGCGGCTCCCACTCCCCCGCCCGCACGACGGCGGCCGGATCGGTGCCGTCCTCGCCCACGTCGTCGGCCAGCTCCGCCCACGCCTCGGGGCGGTCGGTGCGGGCGCGGTCCGCCGCCGCGAGGCACGTGTCGTGGACGAAGGGCACCAGCACCTCGTCGTCGAAGCGCTCGGCGTGCACGCCGCCGTCGGCGGCCAGGGCGTTGAGCGCGTCCTGGAAGCTGCCGGGCACGGCGTCGCCGAGGTCGAGCCGGCCGCCGTCCTCGCTGCTCAGCGGCAGACCGCCCGCGGCACGCTCGCCCAGGGTGGGCCCGCTGGGCTGCGGCACCCCGCCGCGCCGGCGCAGGTGCGGCCGGTCGGACAGCCCCACCGCCCAAGCACAGGCCTCGGCGATCAGCGCGGGGGTGCGCTCCCGCAGGACCTCGCGGGCCAGCAGCCCCATCCAGTCGACGTCGAACACGGCTACCAGTGTCCCAGCGGGCGCCCGCCGGTGGTCACTCCGCGGCGGCCGCCGCGGTGTTCCCCTCGCCCTGCTCGCTGCTGGGCGGCCCCACCCAGACGGTCTTGGCGTTCATGAACTCGCGCATGCCGAGGTCGGTGAGCTCGCGGCCGTAGCCGCTCTGCTTCACCCCGCCGAAGGGCAGCTCGGGGTAGCTCGTGGTCATGCCGTTGATGAACGCCATGCCCGACGCGATGTCGCGGACGAACTGCGCGCGCTCGTCCTCGTCCTCGCTCCACAGGTTGCTGCCCAGGCCGTAGGGGTGGGCGTTCGCGATCTCGATGGCCTCGTCGAGGGAGTCGACCGTGAACAGCGCGGCGACCGGGCCGAACACCTCTTCGGCGTAGAGGTCCATCTCGGGGGTGATGCCGCTGAGCAGCGTCGGCTCGTAGAACCAGCCGGGCCGGTCCACGCGCCGGCCACCGGCGAGCACGGTCGCGCCCTTGGCGACGGCGTCCTGCACGTACCTGTCGACGTCCTCCAGGCCCGACTCGGTGGCCAGCGGGCCGACCTGCGTCGCCTCGTCCATCGGGTCGCCGACGGTGAGGTCGGCGATCTTCGCGGCGAACAGGCGGGTGAACTCCTCGGCGACGTCGCGGTGCACGAAGAACCGCTTGGCCGCGATGCAGCTCTGCCCGTTGTTCTGGTTGCGGGAGGTGACCGCGACCTCGGCGGCGCGGTCGAGGTGCGCCGAGGGCATGACGATGAACGGGTCGCTGCCACCCAGCTCGAGCACGGTCGGCTTCAGGGCGTCGCCGGCGATGGAGGCGACCGACTGGCCGGCGGGGGCGCTGCCGGTGAGCGTGGCGGCGGCGACGCGGTCGTCGCGCAGCACGCGCTCGATGGTTCCCGAGCCGATGAGCAGGGTCTGGAAGACGTCGTCGGGGAAGCCGGCCGTGCGGAAGAGCTCCTCCAGGTAGAGCGCGGTCTGCGGCACGTTGCTGGCGTGCTTGAGCAGGCCCACGTTGCCGGCCATCAGCGCCGGCGCGGCGAAGCGCATGGCCTGCCAGAGCGGGAAGTTCCACGGCATGACGGCCAGGACGACGCCGATCGGCTGGTGGACGACGTAGGCCTGGGTCGCACCGACGGCGGCGGCGTCGCAGGGCAGCGGTTCCAGCAGCGCCGGTCCGTGCTCGGCGTACCAGCGCAGCGCCGCCGCGCACTTGCCCACCTCGGCCTTCGCCGAGGCGAGCGTCTTGCCCATCTCGGTGGTCATCAGCTCGGCGACCCGGTCGGTGTCGGCATCCAGCACGTCGGCGGCCGCGCGGAGCCAGCCGGCCCGCTCCCCGGCCGTCGTCCGCCGGTAGCGGGCCGCAGCGGCGGCGGCCCGCGCGAGCTTGTCCTCGAGCGCGGTGTCGGAGAGCGGCTCGAACGTCCTGAGCGTCTCCCCGGTGGTCGGGTTGGTGGTGGCGATGGCCATGGATGGATCCCTCCGTCGTCCGCCGTGCTCACCTGCCCGGGTCACCGCCGGCGAAACGGCCGCTCCCCGCATCCCGCGGACCCGGCACCAGCGGGCGCCGGGTCCGATGGCCATCCGACGCATGACGGTCGGGTCCCGGGGTACGACGGTCGCCGGGACACAGGTGCAGCAGGGCGCCCGTGGCCCTGATCTGCGGGGGTTCCATCCGTGAGTGTGCTGGGTCCTGCCGGCTGCGTGCCGTCCTCGGGCCGCTTCCGGCACGACGGCTTCCTCTACGACGACGACGAGCACCTGGCGAGCGTGGCGGCCCCCTTCCTCCGTGACGGGCTGGCCGCAGGTGAGGCCGCCGTCCTCACGACCAGCCCCCGTGCCGCCGGAGTGCTGCGCGACGCCGTCGGCGACCACCCCCGGCTGCTCGTCCTGGAGCGGCACGACGCCTACCTGTCCCGCACCCCGACGGCGATCACCACCTTCCGCCGGCTCGCCGAGCAGTTCACCGCCGAAGGCGTACCCCGGGTGCGCGTCGTCGGCGAGGCGGACTTCGGCGCGACCGAACGCGACTGGGTCGAGTGGCAGCGCTACGAGGCGGTCATCAACGAGGCGCTGGCCGGCTGGCCGCTGTGGGGCCTGTGCGTCTTCGACACCGGCCGGCTCCCCCGGCCGCTGCTCGACTCGGCCCGCGCCACCCATCCCACGGTGACCGGATCCGACGGGCCGGCGGCCAACCCCGACTTCGTCGAGCCCGCCACCTTCCTGCGGAGCCTGGCCGTCCCGGACGAACCGCTGGAGCGCACCACGCCGCAGCTGACCGCTCCGGATGTCACGGACTTCATCGGACTGCGGCACGCCGTCGCGGCCGAGCTGGCCCGCACCGAGGCCGACGCGGACCTGGTGGAGGACTTCCTGCTCGCGGTGGACGAGATGGTCTCCAACGCGGTGCGCCACGGACTCCCGCCGGTCAGCCTGCGGCTCTGGACCACCGCGGACAGGATCGTGTGCACCATCGGCGACGGCGGCCCGGGCTGGGACGACCCCTTCGCCGGCTACGGCCCCGCCCACGGCGACGACCTGTCCCGCGGCGGCATGGGGCTGTGGCTGGCCCGCCAGCTGTGCGACCACGTCGACATCTCCGGCGGGCCGGACGGGACCGGGGTCCGCGTGCGGCTCACCGTCCGCCTGCCCTGAGGACCTCCTCGAGGGCGGCCCGGGTCCCCCGGCGGCGCACCAGGTCCAGCGTCGCGACGTAGGTCTCGGCGAAGCGCGCGTCGTCGACCAGGTTCCCGAACAGCTCGCGGTCGGAGACGAACGCCAGCGGCTCCTCCCCCTGCCTCCGGGCCGCCGCCGTCAGCCGCTCGCGCAGCGGGTCGACCACCTCGATCGGGGCGCCGTCCTCCCCGACGCCCTCGGCGTACCGCGCCCAGCCGGCCAGGACGGCCACCGAGCAGCGGATCTCGCCTCCGGAGGCCAGGTTCGCGCGCAGCACCGGGAGCAGGAACTTCGGGATGCGGTCGGAGCTCTCCGCGCAGAGCCGGGCCAGCGTGTCGCGCACGTTGGGGTTGGCGAACCGGCCGATCAGGTCCGCCTTGTAGGACTCCAGGTCGATACCGGGGACCGGCGCGAGCGTCGGCGTCGCCTCCTGGTCCATGTAGCCGTGCAGGAACCGGCGGAACAGCGGGTCCTGGCAGACGTCGTGCATGAACGTGTAGCCGGCCAGCGTGCCCAGGTACCCCATCGCCTGGTGGCTGCCGTTGAGCAGCCGCAGCTTCATCAGCTCGTAGGGCTCGACGTCGTCGACGAGCTGGACGCCCACGTCCTCCAGCGGTGGACGGCCGCTGCCGAACCGGTCCTCCAGCACCCACTGCGTCCACGGTTCGCAGACCACCGGCCAGGCGTCCTCGACCCCGAACCGCCGGGCCAGCTCGGTGCGGTGCACGTCGGTCGTCGCGGGGGTGATCCGGTCGACCATCGAGTTCGGGAACGGCACCTCGGCCTGCACCCAGGCCCCCAGCGCGGGGTCGCGGAGCGCGGCGAAGGCGGCGAAGCTGCGCCGGGCGACGTCCCCGTTGCCGGGGATGTTGTCGCACGACATGACCGTGAACGGCGCGACGCCCCGCTCCCGGCGGCGCACCAGCGCCTCGGTCACCAGGCCGAAGCTGGTCCGCGGGGCGGCGCCGGGCGCCAGGTCGGCCCGCACCGCGCCGTCGGCCGCGTCGAAGGCGCCGGAGACGGCATCGACGTTGTACCCGCCCTCGGTCACGGTGAGGGAGACGATGCGGATCGCGGGGTCCGCCATCCGCTCCACCACGGCCTCGGGGTCGTCGGGAGCGAGCAGGTACTCGACGACCGAGCCGATCACCCGGGCGCCGAGGAAGCCGTCGGGATGGGTCACCACGAGCGTGTAGAGGCAGTCCTGCGCCGCCATGACCTCGGCCATCCGCCGGTCCCCCGGCAGCACCCCGACACCGCAGATCCCCCAGTCCAGGGCGCGCCCCTGCTCCATCAGCCGGTCGAGGTACATCGCCTGGTGCGAGCGGTGGAACCCGCCGACCCCCAGGTGGACGATGCCGGCGCGCACCCGCCGCCGGTCGTAGCCGGGGGTGGAGACCGAGGCGCTCAGCCGGGGCAGGGTGCGCGAGGACAGGGAGGGCACCCGCACCACCTTGCCCCGGAGTCGAGCGCGCTAACGGGAGGGGCGAACCGAATGCCGTTCGGGGATGTGGGATCGTCGCACCTACACGTCGAGACCGCAGAGCGACTGCGGTCAGGAATGAGGACCGATGCAGCTGCAGCTGTCCCCGGAGATGCAGGCCTTCCGGGAGGAGATGCGGACCTTCTTCACCACCCAGGTGCCGCAGGAGATCCGTGACAAGGTGGCCGCCCGCCGCCACGCGACGAAGGAGGACTTCGTCACCACCCAGCAGATCCTCAACGCCGCCGGGCTGGCCGTGCCGCACTGGCCCGTCGAGTACGGCGGCCGCGACTGGACGCCGCTGCAACGCCACATCTGGCGCGAGGAGATGCAGCTGGCCCACGTGCCGGAGCCGCTGGCGTTCAACACCAGCATGATCGGCCCGGTGCTGGCCCAGTTCGGCAACCAGGAGCAGAAGGACCGCTTCCTCGCCAAGACGGCCAACCTCGACATCTGGTGGTGCCAGGGCTTCTCGGAGCCCGACGCCGGCTCCGACCTGGCCGGGCTGCGCACCGTGGCCGTCCAGGACGGCGACGAGTGGGTGGTCAACGGTCAGAAGACCTGGACGACCATGGGCCAGCACGCCGACTGGATCTTCTGCCTGGCCCGCACGGACCCGACGGCGGAGAAGAAGCAGCGCGGCATCTCGATGCTGGTCTTCCCGATGGACACCCCCGGGGTGACCCTGCGCCCGATCGAGCTGCTCGACGGCGGCTTCGAGGTCAACGAGGTCTTCTTCGAGGACGTCCGCGTCCCCTCGGAGAACCTCATCGGCGAGGTCAACAAGGGCTGGGACCAGGCCAAGTTCCTGCTCGGCAACGAGCGCGTCGGCATCGCGCGCGTCGGCGGCACCAAGGGCATGCTCGCCCTGGCCAAGGAGCTCGCGCGGGAGACGACCTACAACGGCCGCCCGCTGCTGGAGGACGCGCGCTACTCCTCCCGCATCGCCGAGATCGAGAACGAGCTCGTCGCCCTGGAGCTGACCGCGCTGCGCGTGGTCGCCAACTCCGCCGACGGCAAGCCGCACCCGGCGTCCTCGGTGCTCAAGCTCAAGGGCTCGGTGCTGCAGCAGGAGGTGACCGAGCTGATCGTCGACATCGCCGGCCCGCTGTCGGTCGCCTCGTTCGCCGAGGAGGGTTCCGACGTCCCCGACTGGGCGCGGGTCGCGGCCCCCGAGTACCTCAACTACCGGAAGGTCTCCATCTACGGAGGCTCCAACGAGGTGCAGCGCGTCATCATCAGCGGCACGATCCTGGGGTTGTGAGATAGCCATGGACTTCACCTACAACAGCGAGCAGAACGACCTGCGCGAGGCCGTCGCGGCGCTGCTGGCGCGCGCCTACGGCGACAGCGAGGTGCGCCGCAAGGTCACCAAGAACGACCCGGGCTTCGACGAGAAGGTCTGGGCGCAGCTGGCCGAGATGGGCCTGCTGGGCCTGCCCTTCGCCGAGGAGCACGGCGGCATGGGCGCCGGCCCGGTCGAGGTGGCGATCGTCGCCGAGGAGATCGGGCGGGTCCTGGCACCCGAGCCGTTCATCGAGGCGGTCGTCCTGGCCGGCGGGCTCATCGACGCCGTCGGCACCGACGCGCAGAAGGGCGAGCTCCTCGAGCCGATCGCCGACGGCACCTCGCTGCCGACCTTCGCGCACGCGGAGATCGGCGCCCGGTGGACGCCCACCGCCTCGGCGGTCACGGCGACCGAGGCCGGCGGCGGCTGGACGCTCAGCGGCGTCAAGGAGCCGGTGCCGCACGGTGCCCGCGCCGACGTCCTCGTCGTCTCCGCCGCTCTGCCGGGCGGTGGCACCGGGCTCTTCGTGGTCCAGGGCGACGCGACCGGCCTGAGCCGGACCGGTTACCGCAACCACGACGGCACCCGGTCGGCCAACGTCCGCTTCGAGGGCACCCCGGCCACCGTCCTGGGCGCCGGCGGCGACCAGACCGCGGCCATCGAGCGGGCGCAGGCTCTGGCCCGGATCGCCTACAGCCACGAGGCCGTGGGTGCCATGGACACGGCGCTGCGCACCACCGTCGAGTACCTCAAGACCCGCAAGCAGTTCGGGGTGACGCTCAACAAGTTCCAGGCGCTGAACTTCCGCGCCGCGGACATGTACGTGTCCCTGGAGCTGGCCCGCAGCATCGCGCTGTGGGCGTCGGTGGTGCAGCTGTCCGACGGTGACGTCGTCACCGCCGCCGACCGGGCCCGGCTGCTCACCAGCCGCACCGGCCGGCACATCGGCAAGGACGCCATCCAGCTGCACGGTGGCATCGGCGTGACCGCCGAGTACAAGGTCGGTCACTACACCAGCCGGCTCACCGCCATCGACCACCTGCTGGGCGACGGCGACTTCGCCGCCGACCGGCTGGCGGCCAAGGTCGGCAGCTACCCGACGGTCGACCCGCTGGGCGCCCCGTACGCCTGACCGGCATCCGCACGCACGACGGAGCCCCGCTCCCCTTCGGGGGGCGGGGCTCCGCCGCGCTGTGACCCCGTCCAGTGACCGCCGCGAGCATGCGAGCGGTGGGGAGGACGGAATCCTTCCTGGGGTCCTCTCAGTCGCCGAGCATGGCGCGGCGCAGCTCGTCGGCGTCGCCGCGGACGACGTCGAGCACCGGGGCCACGTCGTCCTCGCGCAGCTGGCCGCAGCTGACGCGGACGATCGGCACCGTCTCGTAGTCCTCGGTGGTCAGCCGCGCCGCGATCTCGAAGCAGCTGCGCAGCAGCGCGCCGTCGGGCGCCCGGTAGTCGTCGACATGCTTGAGCGGCACGATCATCGGGTCGGGGAAACCCCACTGCTCCAGCGCGACCGCGGTCAGGCGGAGGCTGTTGATCCCGTACCGCCGCGTCTCGGCGGCGCGGCGGCCCGCGAAGGTCGGCTCGGTGGCCGCGATCTCGGCGTAGCCCTCGCTGTCGTTGTGGAACAGCAGCGCCGCACCCATCTGGGCCAGCAGCCCGAGGCAGAGCGCGTCCTGGGGGCGCTGCCCGAACCGCGGCGCCAGCGTCGCCGCCGCCAGCGCCAGGTGCGTGGTGAAGTCCCAGAAGTCCTCGGGCAGCCGCGACTCGTCGTCGAGGTCGGTGAGCGCCACGGTGGCCATCGTCCGCACCGTGGTGAAGCCGACGACGGTCACCGCGAACTGCAGCGAGGTCACCCGGCCGCGCATCCCGAAGTAGGCGGAGTTGGCCAGCTTCAGGACCCGGCTGGCCAGGGCGACGTCCGAGGCGAGGATCCGGGAGAGCTCCTTGGCGCTGGTGTCCTCGGAGTTGGCCACCGACACCAGCTGGGCGGCGACCGGCTTCTGCGCGGCCATCGTGTCGATGCTGGCCAGGATCTTCTCGACGTCGAACGACGGCGCGGGGACCGGCGCCAGATCGGGGAACGGTGTGATGGTCACTGGGCGGTCTCCCCGTGGACGGCGAACCAGGTGGCGGCGTGCTCCCCGGTCATGGGTTCGGCAAGGGTGAAGCCCTGCAGGTAGGTGGCGCCCAGCCGGGCGAGCTCGTCGGCCTGCTCGGCGGTCTCGACGCCCTCGGCCACGGTGCAGAGGTTCAGGTTGCGGGCCAGGGCGATGACCGCGGAGGCGATCTCCCCGTGGCCGGCGCTGAGCTCGGCCACGAAGGAGCGGTCGACCTTGAGGCAGTCCACCGGCAGGTGCCGGAGGTAGGCCAGCGAGGAGTAGCCGGTGCCGAAGTCGTCGATCGCCAGCTCCACCCCGAGGTCGCGCAGCTGCTGCAGGACCCGCTGGGCGGCCGCCGGGTCCTTCATGAGCGCCGACTCGGTGATCTCGATGGAGATGCGCGAGGGGTGCAGCTGGTGGCGCCGCAGGGCCGCCGCGACCTGGTCGGGCAGGTTCCCGTCCAGCTGCAGGGCCGAGACGTTCACGTTCGCGCGCGGCGGGGCGGCGGCGCCGGTCAGCCGGTCCCACTCGGCGAGCTGGCGGCAGGTCTCGTCGAGCACGAGCAGACCCAGCCCGCCGATCAGGCCGCTCTCCTCGGCCAGCGGCACGAAGACGGCGGGGCTGATCGGGCCGCGCTCCGGGTGGTCCCATCTCGCCAGCGCCTCGACGGCGACGGGCGTGCGGGACGCCGTGCTGAAGATCGGCTGGTAGAGCAGCGTGATGTCGCGGCTGTCGATGGCGTCGCGCAGCTCGGTGACCAGCCGCAGCTTGTCCCGCGCCTCCGCGCGGGCTTGCTGGTCGAGCACCGTGATGCGGCCCTTGCCACCGGACTTGGCCTGGTACATCGCGATGTCGCAGTCGCGGATCAGCTCCTCCGGGGCCACGTGCTCCGCGGTCTGGACGGTCACGCCCACGCTGGCGTGCGGTCGCACGTCGACCCCACCCAGGCGCATCGGCCGGGCGAGGGCGGCGATGATGCGCTCGGCGAGCGCGACGGCGTCGTCCTCCCCCACCTGCTCGCACACCACGACGAACTCGTCGCCGCCGAAGCGGGCGACCAGGTCACCGGGCCGCACCGTCGCCCGGAGCCGGTCGGCCACCTCGATCAGCAGCTCGTCGCCGGAGGTGTGGCCGAGGGAGTCGTTGACGACCTTGAAGTTGTCCAGGTCCAGGAAGAGGCAGGCCAGGCCACCGGCGCCCGGGTGGAAGCGCTCGGCCACGTACTGGGCCAGCAGCGTGCGGTTGGGCAGCTCGGTCAGCGGGTCGTGGTTGGCCTGGTGGGCGAGCCGCGTCTCGAAGGCCAGCCGGTCGGTGATGTCCTCGATCGTGGCGACGAAGCCGGCCCCGACCCCGGGGGTGAAGAGGTGGGCGAAGCGGATGACCGTCGTCCGCACCGTGCCGTCGTCGCGGATCAGGCGGGCCTGCACCTCCACCTCGCCGCCGCCCAGGACCGCCGACACCTGCTCGATGACGGCGTCGAGGTCATCGACGTGGAGGGTGTCGATCCAGCCGGTGCCGAGCATCTGCTCGGCGCCGCGGCCCACCAGGCTGCAGAACGCGTCGTTGACGTGCGCCAGCCGCATCCCCTGTTCCGACAGCAGCGTGGGCACCGGCGACCGTTCGGTCAGGGCGGAGAAGCGGCGCTCGTGCGCGTCGGCCGTCGCGCGGAGGGCCCGCTCCTGCTCGTTGGCGGTCGCCCGGAGCATGACCGTCCAGCGGCGGCCTCCCGGGGACGGCGTCGTGAGGACGGAGGCGTCCAGGAGCGCCCCGCTGGCGGTGCGCACCTGCAGCGTGCGCCGGGCCGACCGCTCGCGGCGCAGCAGCAGCTTGAGCTCGCCGCCTCCCAGGGTGGGGAACAGCTGCTCGACCGGCATGGCGCACAGGTCCGCCGGGCCGTAGCCCAGCAGCTGTACCGCGCCCACGTTCGCCCAGGTGAAGCGCTGCGTGCGGCCCGACGTCTCGGCCACCAGCAGCGCGAGGGAGTCGCTGACCGCGGCGCTGTAGAAGATGGAGGAGACGATCTCCGGCGGCACGTGGTCGTCCGACGAGATCACGGCGGTCACGGTCCTCCCCTCGTCGCTCGTGGTGCGGCGCCCGACCGGGCGCGCCACCGCTTACTTCGGCCGTTCGGCGCAGGCTCTTTCACCCCAGCCGGGATCGGTCCCCCGATGGAGGGAGGAAGCGGGTGGAGTGGCGCCCGAGGATCGCCGCACCGCCTGGCTAACCTGCCGCCCAGGAGGTGCCGCCATCCCCCGCATCCTGGATCTCACCTGCGCGCTTTTCGCGCTGGCCGGCGCGGCGCTGGCCCTGGCCGTCCGGTCGCCCGGCGAGTCGTCGTCCCCCGTGGTGCTGGCCGCCGCCCTGTGCGCCGCCCCGCTCCTGGTGCGGGCCGTGCAGCGTGCGCCCGCCGGGCGGCTGTGGGCCCCCGTGACGGCGCTCGGCGTGGTCCTCCTCGTCCTCGGCCTGGCCGGCAACGCCGACCGGGACGTGCTCGCCCTCGTCGACCCGGCCACCCCGCCACGCCTGGTGGCCTACGAGGCCGCCACCACCACGGCGCCCCTGAGCTGGGCCGCCGGCGGGCTGGCCCTGCTGCTCGCGGGTCTGGCGCTGCGCACCGCCGACCGGGTCCTCGGCGTGCTCTCCGCCGGGGTCGGGGTCCTGCTGTCCGCGTCCGTCGCGGCCGTGCTCCTGGCCCGGTCCGTCGCGGCGTCGACGTCGTCGGTGATCACGGTCGACCGACCGCGGGCCGCCCTCGCGGCACTGGTGCTGCTGGCCGCGCTCTTCCTGGTCGTCGCCGTGGCGAGCCGGCCCACCGCGACGCCCGCACCCCCCGAGGGGAACGCCGGGCCCGCGCGCTCCGCGGCCGGTGTGGTCCGCTGGACGGCGGTGGCCGGGGTGCTCGTACTGGTCGCCGCTGCCGGCTCCTGGGCTTGGTCGTGGTTCGGCACCAGCACCGAGCCCGCGCGGGTGATCGTCGACGACGCCCTGGCCGCCTGCGTGGCCGCCGCCGCGGGCCTGCCCGGTGCCACCGACGGCGTGTCCGACCGCGACCTGAGCGCGATCAGGGACCTCAGCTGCACGCCGGAGACCTCGGCGCTGGGCCCGGTGCGCTCGCTGGAGGGGATCCAGCGGTTGCCCAACCTGGTCGAGCTCGACCTCACGGGCAACGGGCTCACCGACATCTCCCCGCTCGCCTCGCTGCCCCAGCTCCGCACCCTCACGCTGAGCCGGAACCAGATCAGCGACGTCGCCCCGCTGGCCGCGCTGGCCCGGCTGGGCACGCTCACGCTCACCGGCAACCAGGTCAGCGACATCGGCCCGCTGGCCGGACTGCCGCTGCACGACCTGGGGCTCTCGCAGAACCCGGTGAGCGACCTGTCGCCGCTGGCCGGCACGTCCACGCTGTCGACGTTCGGCCTGAGCGGCGGGCAGGTCACCGACATCTCCGCGCTCGCGGGCAAGGACGGGCTGCGGACGCTGGACCTGACCGGCAACCGGATCACCGACGTGTCCCCGCTCGCCGGGCTGCCGACGCTGGACACCGTCCGCCTCGGCCAGAACGCGATCGTCGACCCCTCGCCCCTCGGGACCGTGCCGACGCTGCTGATCCTGGACCTGTTCGGCAACCGCATTGCCGACGTGGGCGGGCTGGCGCAGGCCCCGCTGCTCCAGGAGCTCCAGCTCGGCGCGAACCCGCTCACCGACCTCACCCCGCTGCTGGCGGTGGACACGCTGGTCAACCTCGGTCTGGACGAGACCGACGGCACGCTCGTGACCGGGATCGAGGAGCTGCGCGCCGCCGGCGTGTCCGTGAACGGACTGGCCTGACGTTCACCCGCGGGGACGTGGCAGTGGTCACATCGGCGGGCCCCGAGCGGGCACATCGTCGTTGCCCAGGCATGATCCTTCCCGATCACCGAGCACGCGTTCGACCCCACACCTGGTGACCGGCCGAGAAGCCGGTCCCCGATGATCGGAGCCACGTTGCACATCGGAGTGCCGCGCGAGACCCGCCCCCGCGAGACACGGGTGGCCGCGACCCCGACGACGGTGACCCAGTTGGTGGGTCTCGGCTACGACGTCGTCGTCGAGTCCGGAGCCGGTGCGGGCAGCAGCTTCCCGGACGACGCCTACGCCGCTGCCGGCGCGCGGATCGGCACCGCCGACGACGCCTGGCAGGCCGACGTCGTGCTGCGGGTCAACGCCCCGTCGGTCGAGGAGATCGGCCGGCTGCGGGACGGCGCGACCCTGGTCGGTCTCATCAGCCCGGCGTTCAACCCCGAGCTGGTCGACGCGCTCGCCGCCCGCCCGATCACCGTGCTGGCGATGGACGCCGTGCCGCGCATCTCCCGCGCGCAGTCCCTCGACGTGCTCAGCTCGATGGCCAACATCGCCGGCTACCGGGCCGTGGTCGAGGCCGCCCACGTGTTCGGCCGCTTCTTCACCGGCCAGGTCACCGCGGCGGGCAAGGTGCCGCCGGCCAAGGTGCTCGTGGCCGGCGCCGGCGTGGCCGGCCTGGCCGCCATCGGCGCCGCCAGCAGCCTGGGCGCCATCGTCCGGGCCACCGACGTGCGCCCCGAGGTCGCCGAGCAGGTGCGCTCCCTGGGCGGCGAGTACGTCGCCGTGCCGGCCGGCGAGCAGGAGGTCAGCGCCGACGGCTACGCCCGCGAGATGGGCGAGGACTTCAACCGCCGGGCCGCCGAGATGTACGCCGAGCAGGCGACCGACGTCGACATCATCATCACCACCGCGCTCATCCCGGGCCGGCCCGCACCGCGGCTGATCACCGAGGAGATGGTCGCCTCCATGCGGTCGGGCTCGGTGATCGTGGACATGGCGGCGGCCCAGGGCGGCAACGTGGCGGGCTCGGTGCCCGACGAGATCGTCGTGACGCCGAACGGGGTGTCGATCATCGGCTACACCGACCTCCCGGCCCGGCTGCCGGCGCAGGCCTCCCAGCTCTACGGCACCAACCTGGTGAACCTGCTCAAGCTGCTCACCCCCGGCAAGGACGGCGCGCTGGTCCTCGACATGGACGACGTCGTGCAGCGCGCGATCACCGTGGTGCGCGAGGGCGAGAAGACGTGGCCACCACCGCCGGTCCAGGTCTCCGCCGCGCCACCGGCGCCGGCTCCCCCCACCGCGGGCGCGACCGCCGCGCTGCCGGAAGTGCCGGAGAAGACCCCGGCCCCGGCCCGGCGGTTCGCTCTGGTGGGCGCCGCCGCGGCCGCGCTGTTCCTGCTCACCGCCTTCTCCCCCAGCGAGCTCGTCCAGCACTTCACCGTGTTCGCGCTCGCCGTGGTGGTCGGCTTCTACGTGATCAGCGGTGTGCACCACGCGCTGCACACGCCGCTGATGAGCGTCACGAACGCGATCTCCGGGATCATCGTCGTCGGCGCCCTGCTGCAGATCGGGCACGACGACGCCCTGGTGACCGCGCTGGCGTTCGTGGCGATCCTCGTCGCCAGCATCAACGTCTTCGGCGGCTTCGCCGTCACCCGCCGCATGCTGAGCATGTTCTCGCGCGGCCCGAGCACGAAGGTCGCCGCCCGATGACCGCCACCGGTGCCGCGTCCGCGGCCTACATCGTCGCCGCGCTGCTGTTCATCCTCAGCCTGGCCGGCCTGTCCAAGCACGAGACGGCCAAGGCCGGCAACGCCTACGGGATGGCCGGCATGGTCATCGCGCTGGTCGCCACCATCGGGCTGGCCATCGACCACGGCATCTCCGGCACCGGCGCGGTCCTGCTGGTGGTGGCCGTCCTCATCGGGGCCGCGATCGGCCTGTGGCGGGCAGCCCAGGTCGAGATGACCGGCATGCCCGAGCTGATCGCCCTGCTGCACAGCTTCGTCGGCCTCGCCGCCGTGCTGGTCGGCTGGAACGGCTACCTCACGGTCGAGGCCGACCTGGAGAACCAGACCGAGGTGTCCTCCGACCTGCTGGGCATCCACTCCGGCGAGGTGGCTATCGGCGTCTTCATCGGCGCGGTCACCTTCACCGGCTCGATCGTGGCGTTCCTCAAGCTCTCGGCCCGGATCAAGAGCAACCCCCTGGTGCTCCCCGGCAAGAACTGGCTCAACCTCGGCGCTCTCGCCGCCTTCGTGGCGCTGACCGTCGTGTTCGTGGTGGAGCCGAACCTGCCGGTGCTGGCGGTGCTCACCGTGATCGCGCTGGCTCTCGGCTGGCACCTGGTCGCCTCGATCGGCGGCGGCGACATGCCGGTCGTCGTCTCGATGCTCAACAGCTACTCGGGCTGGGCGGCGGCCGCGGCCGGCTTCCTGCTCGGCAACGACCTGCTCATCATCACCGGTGCGCTGGTCGGCGCCTCGGGTGCGTACCTCTCCTACATCATGTGCAAGGCCATGAACCGCTCGTTCATCTCGGTGATCGCCGGCGGCTTCGGCAACGAGGGCGGCGCGGCCGCCTCCGACGTCGACTACGGCGAGCACGTCGAGATCTCCGCCGAGGACACCGCGGAGCTGCTGCGCGACGCCACGTCGGTGGTCATCACGCCGGGCTACGGCATGGCCGTGGCCCAGGCGCAGAGCGCGGTGGCCGAGCTGACCCGCAAGCTCACCGAGCGCGGCGTCGAGGTGCGCTTCGGCATCCACCCGGTGGCCGGGCGGCTGCCGGGCCACATGAACGTGCTGCTCGCCGAGGCCAAGGTGCCCTACGACGTCGTGCTCGAGATGGACGAGATCAACGACGACCTCGCCGCCACCTCCGTCGTCCTGGTCATCGGCGCCAACGACACGGTGAACCCCGCCGCGTCCGAGGACCCGGCGAGCCCGATCGCCGGCATGCCGGTGCTCCGGGTCTGGGAGGCCGAGCGCGTCGTGGTGTTCAAGCGGTCGATGAACACCGGCTACGCCGGCGTGCAGAACCCGCTGTTCTTCCGGGACAACAGCCGGATGCTGTTCGGGGACGCCCGCGAGCGCGTGGAGGACATCCTCCGGGCGCTCTGAGCGACGGAGGCGTGGCTCACGACCCCTGTTGCTCCGGCCCCCAGAGGCATACGGTCCGTACATGCGCGCACACGGATCGGTGACCGAGCCTCCGGTCGCGCACTCCGCCGACCACCTCTGTCGGCGCCTGGCGGACGGTGCTGGACGAGGCCACTGCGGCCGGGCGCGGCCTGCGCGGCGTCGGTGAGCCGGCCTGGCCCGGCCGCCGGGACGCGGAGTACGTCGAGTGCCGGCTGCACGAGCTGCTGCTCAACACCGCCTTCGACGACGGACCGCCCTGGCGCCTGCTGTGCCCCTACGACCAGAGCCGGCTCCCCCGCGCCGTACGCACCGGCGCGCTGCAGTCCCACCCGCTCGTCTCCGCCCACGAGCACCGCCGGCCCAGCACCGCCTTCTCCCGCGACTCCGCGGCGGCCACCTTCGCCACGCCGCTGCACCAGCCGACCGAGGGCGTCCTGCGCGGCATCTACGGCGCCGGCGACGCCCGCGCGACCAGGCGCACCGTGGGCACGTTCGCCCGCTCCTGCCGCCTGTCCGACGAGCAGGCGCAGGCCCTCGAGCTCGCCGCCTCGGAGCTGGTCGCCAACTCCGTCCGCCACGGCGGGGGCAGCGGTACGGTCGCGATGTGGCGCACCGACGAGGCCGCCGTCGTGGAGTTCAGCGACGGGGGCCACATCCACGACCCGCTCGTCGGCCGGCGGGTCCCGCCGCCGGAGCAGGCGGGTGGCCGGAACCTCCACCTGGTCAACGAGCTCTGCGACCTGGTGCAGCTGCGCTCGTGTCCACGCGGGACGACGGTGCGCATCACGACCTGGCGCTGAAGCGTCCGCGGACGCCTCCTCCGGGCCGGCACGCATGCCCGGCGGCGGCCCCGCCCGGCCGCCGCCGCCGGGTATAGTTGCTCCCGCGTCAGACAGCCGGCGCGCGGAGGATTCCCTCCAGTGGACGAGACCCCGGTGCACCCGGGGAGTCCCGCCGAACCGACCGGGCCGACCGTCCGGTCGTCCTGCACGGAGGCACGTGAGCACCCACGACGCCGGCGCGCCGGACGCCGTCGCCGTCCAGTCGGCCCTCGCCGAACTGGGCCGCATCTCTCTGGCCGAGCACTCCCTCGAGTCCGTCGTGCGGACGGTCACCGAGCTGACGGCCCGAGTCCTCCCCGAGGAGCCGATCGCATCCGTGACCATCCTCCGCGGCGCCCAGCCGGCCACCGTGGCGGCCAGCGGAGGACTCGCCCGCGACCTGGACCACGAGCAGTACCGCCTCCGCTCGGGGCCGTGCCTGAGCGCTGCCGCCACCGGGCACCGGTCGGAGATCGCCGACACCCGGCAGGACCAGCAGTGGCCCGACTTCGCCGCGCTCGCGGTGGAGGCCGGCTGCGACAGCATGCTGTCGGTCCCGCTCCCCGGGCACGAAGGGGTGTCCGGAGCGCTGAACGTCTACGCCCGGAAGCTCACCGGCGCCGACCAGCGGACCTGGGACCTGCTGAGCCGGTTCGCCGCCTACGCCGTCGTCCCGGTGTCGAACGCCTACCTCTACGCGGCGGCGGTGGAGCGGGCCGAGCACCTGCAGGCGGCCCTGGACACCCGGGGCGTCATCGACCAGGCCAAGGGCATCCTGATGGAGCGGTTCAAGCTCACTCCGGATGCGGCGTTCCAGGCCCTGACGCGCGTGTCGATGGAGACGAACACCAAGGTGCGCGACGTCGCCGCGCGCTTCGTGGCCACCGGGGAACTGCTCGAGGACTGATCAGCGGGCCGGATCCGTCCCGGGTTCCCCGGGGTTCCCGTCGTCCCGCCGCACCAGGTCACCCACCGCCTCCTCGAGCCGGGCCCAGGTGCCGCTCCACTCGACCAGCGGCTCGAGGATCCGCTCGAAGACCGCCAACTGCTGGTCGAAGGCGTCCAGCTGGGCGCGCATGCCCGCGATCCCGGCCCGCTGTGCGGCCACCATGTCCGCGACCGCCCGCAGCTGGGCGGCCGACATGGCCCCCGGCGGGCTCGGCAGCGCCGGGATGGACAGCTTGGCGGGCATCGACCCGGCGACGGTCCGGGCCCGGTCGGTGAAGCTCCGGAGCTGCTGCACGAACTCCTCGACGGACCGGCCCACGAGGCCGCCCGGTGGCACGCCCCGCTCGGGTTCTGGTCGTTGCTCGGTCATGCCCGGACGCTATGCCGGTGCACGCCCCGGGGCGACCGGGGCCGGCCGCGGCGGCACCGGCCCACACCACCCCGGGCCGGGCCGTCCCGGGCCGCCGGACGGCACAATCGGCTCCGGCCGCAGCGGTCGCCGCCCGGCGATCCCCGCGGCGATCCCGAGAGGAGCGTCCATGCGTCCGACCGTCCGCGCCACCGCCGTGCTGGCCCTCACGGCGGGACTGGCCGCCTGCGGGGGCGAGCCGGGCGCCGGCGGCTCCGCATCGACCCCGGCTCCCTCCTCCTCCGCCGCGCAGCCGTCCCCGTCCCCGTCGGAGGCGCCCGGCTCCCCGGTTCCCGGGAACGACGCCGAGGCGCGGGTGGCTGATGCGCTCGCCGGCCTGGACCGCCGCGAGCAGGTCGCGCAGCTGTTCGTGGTCGGCGTCCCCGCCGATTCCCTGGCCACCGGCGCCCGGCTGGTCGAGCAGGGCGCGGGTGGGGTGTTCCTGGCCGGGCGGCCCACGGAGTCCGCGGCACAGCTGTCCGCGCTCACCGCGGCCTGGCGGGAGCAGAACACCGGGCCGGGGCTGTGGATCGCCGTCGACCAGGAGGGCGGCAGCGTGCAGACCCTCAAGGGCGAGGGCTTCGAGCGCCTGCCCAGCGCCACGGTCCAGGGCGACCTGCCCGGCGACCAGCTCGCGGACCTCGCCGGCGAGCTGGGCCGCCGGCTGAGCGGCGCCGGCGTGAACCTCAACCTCGCGCCGGTGGTCGACGTCGTCCCGGCGGGCACCGAGGCCGACAACGGCCCGATCGGCTTCTTCGACCGGCAGTACGGCAGCACCGGCGCGGAGGTCGTCCCGGCCGCGACGGCCGTCGTCGACGGACTGGCGGCGGCAGGGGTCACCTCGACGCTCAAGCACTTCCCGGGGCTGGGCCTGGTGCGCGGGAACACCGACGACACCGCGGACGTCGTCGACGCGGTCACCACGGCCGGGGACGACCAGGTGACCGCGTTCGCGGAGACGCTGTCCCGGACCGAGGCGGAGCCGATGGTGATGATGTCGTCGGCGACCTACAGCCGGATCGACCCGGCCTCCCGGGCGGCCTTCTCGCCGGTGGTCATCGGCGACCTGCTGCGCGGGGAGCTGGGCTTCTCCGGCCCGGTCATCTCCGACGACCTGGGGAGCGCGGTCGCGGTGACGCACGTCCCGGTGGGCGAGCGGGCGGTGCGCTTCCTCGCTGCGGGCGGGACCCTCGTGCTGACGGTCGCCCCCGACACCTTCCCGGCCATGCTGGAGGCGGTGCTGGCCCGGGACGCGGCCGACCCGGCGTTCGCAGCCGTCGTCGACTCCGCCGTGCACACCGCGCTGCTCGCGAAGGCCGAGGCCGGGCTGCTCGGCTGAGCCCGGCACGCACGGAGCCGCCGAGATCAGCTGATCTCGGCGGCTCCGTGGCGTCGAGGCACCGGGATCACGCGATCCCGGCCGCGGGGCTCAGGTCAGTACCAGCCCTTGGCCTGCGAGTGCGACCAGGCGCCGCAGGGCGAACCGAAGCGGTTGTTGATGTAGATCAGCCCGGCGTCGATCTGGCGGTAGCCGTCGGAGGTCTTCGCGATACCGGTGCCGGCCCAGGTGCTGTCCAGGAACTGCGCGATGCCGTACGCGGTGCTGCGCGGGTTCTGCGCGTTGGGGTTCCAGCCGCTCTCCTTGCCCCACAGCTTCTCGAGGCAGGAGAACTGGGAGCTGTTGCCGCCGAGCTTCTGCAGGGCGTAGCTCTGGTAGGAGCCCGACGGCGCGGCGGGTGCTGCCGCTGCCGCGCGGGGAGCGGGGGCGGGGGCGGCCGGGCGAGCGGCACGTGCGGCGCGGGCGGCCTCCGCGGCGCGGGCGGCTTCCGCGGCGCGAGCCGCCTCGGCGGCGCGGGCGGCCTCCGCGGCACGGGCTGCCTCGGCGGCGCGGGCGGCCTCCACCCGGGCCGCCTCCTCGGCCGCGAGCCGGGCGGCCTCCTCGGCCGCGCGGCGGTCGTGCTCGGCCTGCTCGGCGGCCAGCTGGTTCAGCGCAGCGGCCGTCTGCTCGGCGTCCCGCGCGCTCCGGCTGGCGGCCAGCTTCTCCAGCGGCGCGACGACGTCGGTGTCCAGCGCGGGCGCCGGCTCCGCCGTGATGCCGAGCTGCTGGGCGACGCTCATCGACTCGGTCTGCGCGACGGCCTGCGCCTCGGGCTCCCCGGCGGAGAGGACGCCGACCATGACGGCGCCGGCCGTGGCCACGCCGATGAGGGCGACGGACCGGCGGGCACCCAGCGGCGGGCGGTTGCGGAGACGTGCGTTCACGGTGGTGCGGAGGTTCATGAGGAGGTTCTGCTCCGGGGGTCAGGGCGCAGCAGAGCAGCCGCCCCCCAGGGGCGGCGAGAGCCTGCGGCTGTCCAGTTCTTCCGTGAGCCGCCTACCGGGTTAGCTGACGGGTTCGGGCGGGAAGCAGCCCTACCCCGCCCCGGACTGGAGGTCCGGGGCCGGGATTCACCCCAGTACGTCGGTGGGTCCCCGGCTCGCCTCTCGGGGCGATTCGGCGGCGCCCGGCGCGGAACCCTCGGGTGAGGGAGCCGCCGGCCGGACCGGGCCAACGTAACGGCTGTTATCGGTTCGTGACAATGCCGTGAACGTATTTACCGACGTGACGCATCTCCCGTTCACGGCCGGGACGGATTCACGGCAGCCGCCACACCGTCGTCCGGCGGACGCGGGCAGGCCCGCCTTCGGTGTCGACGACGTCGTGGACGGCGGCCTCGACCAGCCGGTGGTGCGGCAGGTACGGCCGGCCGGGGTCCCCGATCAGCACCTCGGCGCCCGTGGCCCGGACGGCGTCCAGGAACGGCAGCACCCGGTCGGTCATGATCCGGTCGTAGCAGACGTCGCCGGCCAGGACGACGTCGACCGACGGCGGCCCCTCCCCCAGCAGATCGCCCACCGGCTCGATCCCGGCCACGCCGTTCAGCGCCGCGTTCTCCGGGATGGCGGCCAGCCCGAAGGGATCGATCTCGCTGGCCACGACCCGCGTCGCGCCGGCCATGACCGCCGCGACGGCGACCAGCCCGCTGCCGGCGCCCAGGTCCAGCACCGAGCGGCCCGCGACGACCTCCGGGTGATCGAGCACGTAGCGGGCCAGGGCCTGACCACCGGGCCAGGCCGCCGCCCAGAAGGGCGGCTCCTGGGCGGTCCGACCCTGCTCCACCGCCATCGCCTCCCACAGCGCGACGACGTCGGCGGCGACCAGCAGCCGCACCTCGGGCACCAGCGACGGACGCACGGGGCGGGTGTGGGCGCGGATGAACTCGGCGGGGACGGTCACCCGGTCAGTCTCGCGTGGCCGCCCCGCCCCGGGCGGAGGAGCCCCGGGCGGCGATGCCCCGGGCGACGAGCCGCCAGTAGCTCCCCGGCCGCAGCCGCACGAGTGCGTCAGGCACCCGCGCGCTGAGACCGATGAGCAGCCGGGGACGGCGCTTCTCGATGGCGGTCACGATCTGCGCGGCGGCCTTCTCCGGTGGGATGCGCAGCAGCCTGGCCATCTGCGCACGGCCCTCCGCGACCTCGGCGGGGTCCACCCCCGAACCCAGGCGCGCGCTCTCGGCGATCCGCGTCCGGATGCCGCCCGGGTGGACCACGGTGACGCCGACCTCGTCGTCGGCGAGCTCGTGCCGCAGCGACTCGCTGAAGCCGCGCACGGCGAACTTGCTGGCGGCGTAGGCGGCCTGCCCGGGCGGGGCGAAGATGCCGAAGATGCTGGAGACGTTCACCAGGTGCGCACCGGGGTGCGCCTTGAGCGTGGGCAGCAGCGCCGCGGTCAGCCGCACCACCGCACGGAAGTTGATCGCCAGCACCCAGTCGAACTCCTCGAGGGTGACCTGGTCGAAGCGGCCACCCAGCGCGACGCCGGCGTTGTTGACCAGCAGCGTCGTCCCCGGATGGGCGGACGCCAGGGTCGCCCCCAGGGCGTCGGTGGCCGCCTCGTCGGCGAGGTCGACGACGTAGGTGTCGACCTCCAGTCGAGGGTGAGCTCTGCGGATGCGGTCGGCGACCGCTGTCAACCGGTCCCCGTCGCGGTCGACCAGCACCAGGGCGCTGCCGCGGTCGGCGAGCTGGAGCGCGAGCGCCTCGCCGATGCCGCTGGCGGCGCCGGTGACGACAGCCGTGCCGCCGGCGAACTCGTAGGCGCGCATCAGGCGGCCGCCCGCTCGGTGCGGGCCGGCGCGGCGGAGAAGGTGATGCCCTCGTCCTCGAGGGGGCCCCGGCGCATCATCCGGACGTCCCGGATGTAGTTCTGGTGCAGCCTCCACGGCGTGCGGCTGCCCTGCTTGGGCAGCTGCGCCAGGCTGCGCTGCACGTACCCGGCGGCCAGGTCGAGGAAGGGCAGGGAGGCGCCCTCGGGGGGCGCGACCGGGGTGGCGACGGCGAGCCCGCGCGCATCCATGTGCCGCAGCAGCCGGCACACGTACCGGTTGACCAGGTCGGCCTTGAGCGTCCACGAGGCGTTCGTGTAGCCGATGACCATCGAGAAGTTGGGCACGCCGGAGAGCATCATCCCCTTGTAGGAGACGGTCTCGGACACGTCGACCGGCTCGCCGTCGAGGCTCAGCGACATCCCGCCCATGGCCAGCAGGTTCAGGCCGGTCGCGCTGACGATCACGTCCGCGTCGAGGTGCTCGCCGGACTCCAGCTCGATACCGGTCTCGGTGAAGGTCGCGATCCGGCCGGTGACCATGGAGGCCGTGCCGTCGCGCAGGGTGCGGAACAGGTCCCCGTCCGGGACGAGGCAGAGCCGCTGGTCCCACGGGTCGTAGGGCGGGTTGAAGTGCGTGTCGACGTCGACGCCGGCGGGCAACTGCTTCTCGGTCAGCCGGCGGATCAGCTTCCGGACGCCGCCCGGCCAGCGCCGGCTGGCCTGGTACAGCGCGGTGGTGGTCAGCACGTTCTTCCACCGCACGATCGGATAGGCCACCTTCGCCGGCAGCTTGCTGCGCAGGAGCTCGGCCAGCGGGTCGGTGCCCGGCAGCGACATGACGTAGCTCGGCGTGCGCTGCAGCATCGTCACGTGCGCGGCGGCGCCGGCCAGGTTGGGCACCAGGGTCACCGCCGTGGCGCCGCTGCCGATGACGACGATCCGCTTGCCGGTGGCGTCGAAGTCCTCGGGCCAGTGCTGCGGGTGGACGATCTCCCCGGTGAACCGCTCCTCGCCGGCGAACTGCGGGCGGAAGCCCTCGTCGTAGCGGTAGTAGCCGGAGCACACCGACAGCCACGAGCAGGTGAGCTGCACCGTCTCGCCGGTGTCGGTGCGGCGGGCGGTGACGGTCCACCTCGCCTCGGCGCTCGACCAGTCGGCCGAGAGCACCTGGTGGTGGAACCGGATCTTGTCCTCGACGTCGTACTCGCGGGCGGTGTCCCGGATGTACTCGCGGATGGAGGCGCCGTCGGCGATGGCCTTGGCGCCGGTCCACGGCCGGAAGGCGTAGCCGAGGGTGAACATGTCGGAGTCCGACCGGATGCCCGGATAGCGGAACAGGTCCCAGGTGCCGCCGATGGCGCCGCGGGACTCCAGCACCGCGTAGCTCTTGTCCGGGCACTCGGCCTGCAGGTGGCAGGCGGCGCCGATGCCGGACAGCCCGGCGCCGATCACGAGGACGTCCACGTGCTCGGGACTCATGTCCACACTCCAGGGATCGGGCCGGCCCAGGCGGCTCAGGGGGTTCGGCGGTGCCGCGGAACCCTGCACCGTCGACGCTATCGACGCACTGTCGAACGAGTCAACGGGGTGTCGAGTTACGGCGCGTCCCCCGGTACGATCCCGGCATGTCCGACGGCGCCGCTCCCCCGCCGGTCGTGGGGCGCGGCCGCCGTCCCCAGCGCGCCAACGGGGACGACCGGGAGCTGGCGATCCTCGCCACGGCGGAGCGGCTGCTCGAGGAGCGCACCCTCGGCGCGATCTCGGTCGACGACCTGGCGCGGGGCGCCGGCATCTCCCGGCCCACCTTCTACTTTTACTTCCCGTCCAAGGACGCGGTCCTGCTGACCCTGCTCGACCGGGTCGCCGCCGAGGCCGACGCGACCATGGGTGCGGTCTTCGACACCCCGGCCACCGGGCCGCGGGAGGGCTGGCAGCGGGCGCTGTCCGCCTACCACGACACGTTCCGCAGGCACCGCGCCCTCACCGTCGCGTGGGCGGAGGCGCGCTCGACCAGCGAGGCCGTGCGCACGCTCTGGGGCGAGGTCTTCGAGCGCTGGGTGCAGCGCTGCGCGACGGCGATCGAGGCCGAGCGCGCACGCGGCGCGGCTCCGGCGGGGCCGGCGGCCCGTGACCTCGCCATCGCGCTCACCTCGATGAACGAGCGCGTCATCTACGGGTCGCTCAGCGGCGACGGGCCGGCCGTGGCCGACGCCGACGTCGTCCCGGTGCTGCTGCGGGTGTGGCTCGCCGCCGTCTACGGCGACGAGCCGCACTGACCCCTCAGGCCTCGACCGCGGCGTTCTCGCCGGTGACCGCTTCCAGCTCCTTGCCGCTGGCCCCGGTGCGGACCACGGTGACCGGGCACGACGCGTGGTGCACCAGCTTGTCGCTGACCGAGCCGAGCAGCAGGCCGGCGAAGCCACCGCGTCCCCGGGCCCCCATGACCACCAGGCTGGCGTTCTCGGCGGCCTGCATCATCGCCTGCTCGGCCGGTCGGTGCGCGACGTGGCAGGTGACCCGCACCTCGGGAGCCAGCCCGGCCATCCCGACGTGCGCGGTCAGCTCGTCGTGGACCGCCTGCTCCCACTCGGGCAGCGGGGGGACGTACCCCGCCGTCCCGCTGGCCGGCTGCGGCGCCGTGGTCATCGACCAGGCGCGCACGACGTGGAGGTCGACGTCAGCCCGCGCTGCGAGCTTGCCGGCCCAGATCAGCGCCTCCTGCGCGCACTTGGATCCGTCGTGCCCGACGACGATCCCGCCCTCGATCTGCACCGTCCTGGCGACCTCGCTCACCGCTGACCTCCTGTGCTCACTCCGACGACTGGACGCCGCGCTCGCAGCAAGGTTCTCATTCCGGCACGACCGACGGTCGCCCGGCGTGCCCGGCGCGGCCGGCGTGCCGCCCGGCCGGGGCGCAGGATCAGGTGGACACCGGCACCGGCCGCCGCAGCAGCACCACGCCGTCACCGGCGGCGCGCTGCCCGGGCGGTGCGTCCACCACCGCCGTGGCGGCCCGGTCGTCGGCGGGACCGGCCAGGGCTGCGTCGTACTCGCGGCCCTCGATCGCGACGTTGGGCTCGACCGCCTCGGGCACCGTCGCCGCGACCGCCTGGAGGGCCTCGCCGATCCGGCTGCTCAGGCCGCGCAGGGACTGGCGGGCCTGGTCGCGCTGGTGGCGCAGGGCGGCCACCCGCTCCTCCAGCTCGCCCAGCCGCTCGGCGGCGGTGGCCGCGGCCTGCTCGCGCTCCCGCGCCGCCTCCTCGCCCAGGCGCCGGCGCTCCTCGGCGGCCTCCGCGGCCAGCCGGTCCCGGTCCCGTGCCGCCTCGGCGGCCAGCCGGTCCCGCTCGTCGGCGGCCGCCCGCAGGAGCTCGGCGGCCTCCTCCCGGGCCCGGTCGAGCATCGTCTGCGCCACGTCGCGCTGCTTGCGGGCGTGCTCGCGCAGCTCGTCGGCCGCGCGCACCGCCGTCTCCTTGATCTCGTGGGCCTTCCGCAGCCGGGCATCGGCCTCGCTGCGCGCCTCGGCGACCAGGTGCTCGGCCTCGCGCGCGCCCGCGTCGGTGAGCGCCGCGGCCTCCTCGGCGGCCAGCCGCAGCATCTCCTCCACCCGGTCGGACACCGGGAACACCACCCGCCCGCGCGGCGCGTCGGCCAGCAGGCGGCGGGAGATCTCCAGCTCGGCCGAGCAGGCACCGAACCGACCCAGCAGGTCGTCGACCTGACGGCGCACGGTGCGCAGCTCCGACTCGGCCCAGGAGACGTAGGTGTCGACCTCGACCGGGTCGTAGCCCCGCAGCCTGCTGCGGAACACCGGTGCGGAACCGAGCATCGAGTCCAGCGCCCCGCTGTACGCGGGCGCCGGCCTCCCGTCGGTCGCGCCGCCCTGCTCGCCGGCCCCGATCTCCGTCCGCACCGCCATCGCGCCGCCCCCTCGAATCCCAGGGACCTCCCCTGCCGCAGGCACCGGCCGGCGCCCCGGCGCGGGGCGGTCGCCCCCCACTGGTATCGATCCGGACAGTGCCAGAACCGCGGACGCCGGGCGGGGCGCCGTGACCGGACCGTGAACTGCCATCGGCGTAGTTCGGCTGCGGGTGGCGAGTCGGTCACCCAGCGGAGTCGGTCCGTTCGCGGGTCGCACGTGCGGGAATGCCGACCCTGCGGACATGGTTCGCTAGGGTAGTTGCATTCTCAACCACCCTGGGGGCGGACATGCAGTTCGGCATCTTCACGGTCAGCGACCTCACGCAGGACCCGACCACCGGTCGCACGCCGACCGAGCGCGAGCGGATCAAGGCGGTCCTGGCGATCGCGCGGAAGGCCGAGGAGGTGGGCCTGGACGTCTTCGCGCTGGGCGAGCACCACAACCCGCCGTTCTTCTCCTCCTCCCCCACCACGACGCTGGCGCACATCGCGGCCCGGACGTCCACGCTGCAGCTGTCGACCGCGACCACGCTGATCACCACCAACGACCCGGTGAAGATCGCCGAGGACTACGCGATGCTCCAGCACCTGGCCGACGGCCGGGTCGACCTGATGCTGGGGCGCGGCAACACCGGCCCGGTGTACCCGTGGTTCGGGCAGGACATCCGCAACGGCATCGAGCTCGCCGTCGAGAACTACGCCCTGCTGCGCCGCCTCTGGACCGAGGAGGTCGTCGACTGGCAGGGGAAGTACCGCACCCCGCTCCAGGGCTTCACCTCGACCCCGCGCCCGCTGGACGGCGTCGCACCGTTCGTGTGGCACGGCTCGATCCGCTCTCCGCAGATCGCCGAGCAGGCCGCCTACTACGGCGACGGCTTCTTCTCCAACCACATCTTCTGGCCGCCCGAGCACACCCAGCGGATGGTCGAGTTCTACCGCCGCCGCTACGCGCACTACGGCCACGGCACCGCCGACCAGGCGATCGTGGGCCTCGGCGGGCAGGTGTTCATGCGCCGCAACAGCCAGGACGCCGTGCGCGAGTTCCGGCCCTACTTCGACAACGCGCCGGTCTACGGCCACGGCCCCTCGCTCGAGGAGTTCTCCGCCGAGACGCCGCTGACGGTGGGCAGCCCGCAGCAGGTCATCGAGCGCACCCTGGGCTTCCGGGACTACGTCGGTGACTACCAGCGCCAGCTGTTCCTCATCGACCACGCCGGGCTGCCGCTGAAGACGGTGCTCGAGCAGCTGGACCTGCTCGGCGAGGAGGTCGTGCCGGTCCTCCGCCGCGAGTTCGCCGCCCTCAAGCCGGCGCACGTGCCGGACGCGCCCACGCACGCCTCCCGGGTCGCTGCCGCGGGCGGATCGGTGGACGCCACCGTCCACGCCGACGGCGACTCCGTGACCGGGCGGGCGCCGGACGAGCGCCGGGAGGTCGAGGTCCGATGAGCACGCAGGCCGGGAGCACCCGGACGATCGCCGTGGTCAGCGCCGGGCTGAGCACCCCCAGCTCGACCCGCCTGCTGGCCGACCGGCTCACCGCGGCCACCGTCGCGGCGCTCGCCGACCGCGGCGTGCCCGCGACCGTCGAGGTCGTCGAGCTCCGGGCGCACGCCCGCGACCTGGCCGACAACCTGGTCACCGGCTTCGCCAACAAGCCGCTGCGCGCCGCCGTCGACACCGTCGTCGGCGCCGATGCGGTGATCGCCGTGACGCCGATCTTCTCGGCCTCCTACAGCGGTCTGTTCAAGACGTTCTTCGACGTGCTCGACACGGATGCCCTCGTGGGGACGCCGGTCCTCATGGGTGCCACGGCGGGCACCGCGCGGCACTCCCTGGCCCTGGAGCACGCCCTGCGCCCGCTGTTCGCCTACCTGCGGGCCACCGTCGTGCCGACGGCCGTGTTCGCCGCGTCGGAGGACTGGGCCGCCGGCGACCGGGCCGGCGTGGCCGGCGCCGACAGCGCGCTCGCCGACCGCGTGGCCCGCGCCGCCGGCGAGCTCGCCGACCTGGTGGCCGGTCGGCCGCCCGCCGCGCCGGCGGATCCGTTCGCCGACCCCACGACGTCCTTCGAGGACCTGCTGCGCGGTAGCGGTACCTGAGGCTGATCCTCACCCTCCAGCTGAGGGCGAGGGTCAGCCGACGGCGTCCTCGGAGGGCGGCGCGCTGCCGCCCTGCGGCGCCTCTCCGGTCATGAGCGCGGCGATCGCGGCGCGGTCGGCGGCCGAGGGCATCCCCCAGCCCGGCTCGTAGCCGTACACCTCGTGCAGCGGCGTGGACGCCGTCCGCCCGGTGAGCACCTCCACCGATCCGGCGCCGATCAGCCCCGGGTGCTCGACGCCGCACGCGCCGGCGACCTTGAGCAGGTCCCGGCGCAGGGTCTCGATGTAACCGGCGGTCCGGACCGACTTCAGCTCCGGGTCCAGCCCTCGGGTGAGCCAGGCGTTCTGCGTGGCGACGCCGGTCGGGCACGTGTCGGTGTGGCACTTCTGCGCCTGGATGCAGCCGATCGCCAGCATCGCCTCGCGGCCCACGTTGACCATGTCGCAGCCCAGCGCGAAGGCGACGGTCGCGTTGTCCACCAGCCCCAGCTTGCCCGCCCCCATGAAGACGACGTCGTCGGTCAGCCCCTTGCGGGCGAAGGTGCTGTAGACGCGGGCGAAGCCGAGCTGGAAGGGCAGCGAGACCGAGTCGGTGAAGATCAGCGGCGCCGCGCCGGTGCCGCCCTCTCCCCCGTCGATCGTCACGAAGTCGACCCCGCGGCCGGTCGCCGCCATCCGGTCGGTGAGTTCCTCCCAGAAGGCCATGTCGCCGACCGCGGATTTGATCCCGACCGGCAGCCCCGTCTCGTCGGCCAGGAGCTCGACCCAGTCCAGCAGGCTGTCGACGTCGGAGAACTCGGCGTGCCGGGACGGGCTGATGCAGTCCTCGCCCTCGGGCACGCCCCGCGTCTCGGCGATCTCGGCGGAGACCTTCGCCGCCGGCAGCACGCCGCCCAGCCCCGGCTTGGCGCCCTGGCTGAGCTTGATCTCCAGCGCGCGTACCGGCGCCCCGGCGACCAGGTCGGTGAGCCGCTGCAGGTCGAAGCGGCCCCGCTCGTCACGGCAGCCGAAGTACGCCGTGCCGAGCTGGAAGATCAGCTCGCCACCGTGCCGGTGGTGCGGCGACAGGCCGCCCTCGCCGGTGTTGTGCAGGCAGCCGGCCAGCGCCGCGCCACGGTTGAGCGCCTCGACCGCGGCGCCGGACAGCGAGCCGTAGCTCATCGCCGAGATGTTCACGACCGACGGCGGACGGAAGGCGTGCCGGCGCCCGCGGGCCGCGCCGAGCACCTTGGCGGCGGGCAGGTCCGCGCCGCGCCCGGCGTGCACGTCCGTCGCCGGCACGGCCCGGCCGAAGGTCCGGTGGTTGATGACCGGATAGCCGGCGGTGTACTCGAGGTCGTTGTCCGTGCCGAACGCGAAGTAGTTGTTCTCGCCCTTGGCCGAGGCGTAGACCCAGCGCCGCTGGTCGCGGGTGAAGGGGCGCTCCTCGTTGTTGCCGGCCACGAGGTACTGCCGCAGCTCGGGCCCGATGGACTCCAGCAGGTACCTCGCGCGCCCGATCACCGGGTAGGTGCGCAGCAGCGAGTGCTCGCGCTGCAGCAGGTCACGGGCGGCGACGGCCGCGACGGCGGACAGCCCGGCCGCGGCCGCTCGGGTGACGCGATTCATGGCCCCACCTTCCCAGCGCACCGGCCCGGGCGACACCGGGACGCACGCGGGCCCGCCTCAGGAGCAGGCGTCAGGAGTAGGCAGAGCTCCCGCGGAGCCGGGCGCGGACCGCGGTGGCCAGTGGCGCGAGGACGACGCCGTCGCGCGCCAGCCGCGCCCGCAGCTCGCGTCGGTGGCGCAGGACGCCGGCCAGCCCGATGGCCCAGAACACGTACTGGACGGCGAAGGCCGCCCGGAACGCGCCGAGCTCGTAGTCGGTCGAGGCGCCCGGGGTGAGCAGGTCGAGCACGGCACCGATCCCGAGGATGGTCAGCAGCGACGCGACGAAGCCACCCACGTTCACCACGCCGCTGGCGCTGCCCATCCGCTCGGCGGGGTTCTCCGTGCGGGCGTAGTCGAAGCCGATCATCGATCCCGGACCGTTGGTGCCCAGCACGACGACGAGCGCGACGAGCAGGGGCAGCGGCGCGCGCCCCGGCCACAGCAGCACGACGGTCCACGCGGTCGCGGTGGCCCCCAGGATCGAGAACACCAGCACCGACCGGCGCAACGGCCAGCGCCCGCACAACCGGCCGAGCAGCGGACCGACCGCCATGCCCACGAGGACGAGCAGGGTGAGCAGCCCCGCCGCCGTCCCCGGCGAGAGCCCCTGGCCCACCACCAGGAAGGGGTAGCCCCACAGCAGCGCGAAGACCGTGCCGGAGAACTGGGTGACCAGGTGCGTGTAGAGCCCGATGCGCGTCCCCGGTTCCCGCCAGGTGTCCACCAGCGTGCGGCGCAGCTGCGCCAGGCCCACGGCAGGGGCGCGCACCGTGCCACCGGGTGCGTCCCGCAGGGCGACCCACACCAGGACGGCGACCAGCAGCCCGGTCGCCGCGGCCCCCAGGAAGGTCGCCTCCCACGAGGTGCCGTGCAGCAGCGCCACGAGCGGGTAGGCCGCGAGCACCGAGCCCAGCTGGCCGAGGATGCCGGTGAGCTGGGTGATCACCGGGACCATCGACCCGGGGAACCAGAACGAGACCACCCGCAGCACGCTGATGAACGTCATCGCGTCCCCGGCGCCGACCAGCACGCGGGCGGCCACCGCGGTGGGGACGTCCCCGGCGAGCGCCAGCACCAACTGCCCGGTGGCCATCGTGACGGCGCCGGCGAGGATCAGCCGCCGCGACCCGAACCGGTCCAGCGCCACGCCCACGGGGATCTGCAGGCCGGCGTACACGGCCAGCTGGAGGACCAGGAACAGCGAGACCGCCGAGGCGCCGGCGGAGAACCGCTCCTGGGCGTCGACGGCGGCCACGCCGAGGGACGCCCGGTGGAAGACCGCGACGACGTAGGACAGCAGCGCCACGGCCCAGACCGCGTAGGCGCGGGCAGGCGTGGCCGAGGTCATGACTGTCCTGACACCGGACGCGGCGCCGATCTTCCGGCGCGGCCGGTGACGTCGCTCACCGGCCGCGCCCGGCGGCCGCCGTCAGGGCTGGGCGACCTCGGTGAACAGGATCCGTCCCAGCCCGGGGAACTTGACGAGCTCCTCGAGGCCCGTGGTGTTCCGCGACACGGAGACCAGCAGGCGCCCCGAGGGCGTCTCGATGTCGGGATGGGCCAGCGGGGTGTACTGGAGGTTCCCGGTGTCCTGGCCGCTCGGCGACCGGCCCACCTCGGTCGCCGTCCAGGGCCCGTAGGGCTGGTCGGAGGTCCACATGGTGATCTCGTCGGCGAGGTCGCCACCGCGCTTGGAGATCGCGGTCCACGTGCCGTCGATGCGGTCCACCGACAGGGTCTGCGAGACCCCGTCGACCGCGTCCAGGATCGGCACGACGCGTCCCGCGTCCGGCACCCACTCCGAGCCGTCCCAGTACATCATCGCGGCCGGGTTCGACGGCTCGTCGACCGGCACGCGCGAGACGTACAGCTCCCGGCCGTAGACGCTGGCCTCGCCGGTCTGGCGGGTGCCGTAGAGGTACAGCCAGTCGCCGTCCACCGCGGCCGCGGCGCCCCAGTTGACCTGGTCGAACGACACGCTGTCCGGGGTCAGGTGCTGCATGCTCGCCAGCCGGGGCACTCCGTCGGCCCCCACCTCGAGGACGGCCACCGTCGTGCCGCGGAACATGAAGTCCCACTGCCGCTCGCCGCGCTGGATCCGCGAGAGGTAGACGACGACGACGTCCTGCACGTCCTCGCCGTGGGCCGCGGTCGGCTCCAGCCTCACCAGCGACATGGGCCAGTGGCTCAGCTCGCCCGGGTCCCGCGGGAAGACCGCCCCGAGGTCGTCGGTCACCAGCTGGGACATGCACGTCCCGGAGGTGACCACCACGGAGTTGTCGATCAGCTGCGGCCGCGTCGGCTTCTTGCGCAGGGTGTCCCCGAAGACCCAGAGGACGCGTCCGTCGCTCAGCAGGGCGCTCGCGCCGACGTCGGCCGCCTGCCAGTACGGGAGGTCGGAACCGGAGACCATCTGGTTGAGCTCGTCGGCCGACAGCACGGGGGTCTGCTGCTCGGGCGCCGGGCAGCTCGGCTCCAGCCGGGCCGTATCGGCGTCGCCGGCCGGCTCCACCTCCAGCAGCGGGGGCGCCTCCCGGCCCGGGAGGACCTCCGGCGCCGGCGCTTCGAGGCGGAGGCAGCCGGTCAGGACCAGACAGAGCGCCGGGACCACGGCGGCAGTTCGACGGAGCACGCCTCGATGGTGCCTCATGGATGCCACCTCATCGGCCAGGCACCGCGGCCCCGGGCGATCCGCGGTGACCCGGCAGCCATCCACGCGGTAGCACGGGCAGGATCCCCGCCACGACCGCGGACAGCGCCACGACGGCCAGCAGCTGGCGCGCGCCGCCCGGGCCTTCGGGATCGGCCAGCAGCAGGGCCCCCGCGACGAGGAGGGCTCCGACCGCCACACCCCCGAGCACCGCAGGCGCCGTCCGTGGCAGGAACTGGCGCAGGAGCCACAGCCCCAGGAGCGCGGCCAGCCCGACCGGTCCGCCGACGAGGGCGGTGCCGAGCAGGGCCGCCCCGGCGACGAATCCGGTGACGAGGGCCGCCGAGAGGCCCGCGGGGAGGCGCGGCCCGCGGCGGGGGCGTTCCCGCGACGGCCGTGCGGGGAGCACCGCCACCAGGACCAGCAGCAGCACCGCTCCGGCGCCGACGGCGAGCGCGGCGCGGTAGTAGGGACCGGGCCGGAAGTCCAGCTCCACGGTTCCCGCCGCTCCGGGCGGGATGATGTAGCCCTGCTGCCATCCGTCGACGGCCACCGGGCCGAGGATCTCGCCGTCGAGGGTCGCCCGCCAGCCGGGGTTGGTGTTCTCGGGGATCACCAGCAGCGTGTCCTCGCTGCGGGCGCCGACCTGCACCTCGCGGTGCTCGGCCGCCCACTCGGTGGTCTCGGCCGCCACCCGGACCCCGCGGTCGGTGTCCGCGGGCCACCCGACCCGCAGCAGCGTGGCCGAGTCGATGCTCAGCGCGTCGCTGCTCCGGGCCAGGAGACGGTGCTCACCGGCCGGCAACCGGAGGGTCGGCGCCGCGTCGCAGAACTCCAGCGCGAGCTGGCCCTGCGACTCCAGCCGGCCCAGGGTCGTCCGGACCGTGGTCAGCATCAGCGCACCGTCGACCCGCACCTCGGGCCCGGCGCCGCACTCGAGCACGACCGGGGTGTCCGGACCGGCGACGGTGTTCGGGCCGCCGATCTCCAGTTCGCTGACGCCCACGCCCAGCTGCTGCTCCCAGCGCGTGAAGGGGTCGATGGACTCGACCTCCTCGGGCAGCAGGAAGGTGACCGCCAGCCGGTCGGTGACGACGGGGGCGAACTGCGCGGTGCCGTCCTCGGCGAGCCGCACGGTGCGCGGCAGACCGCCGGGAGGATCGACGGTGACGGCGGTCGGCGTGGCAGCGGCCAGGCCGGGGGTCGTGACCACCCGGAGCGAGTCCACCGTGCGGGGCTCGGGCCAGGTGAGCTCCAGCGTGGGCCGGCGGTCGTCCCCTCCGGCCAGCCAGGCCGTCGTCGGGTCGCCGTCGACGGCCGCCACCGCACTGCCCCGCGGGTCGGCCACCGGCTGGCTGCTGGCCTCCACCTCCGGGGTTCCGCGGATCTCGGTGAGCAGCTCGTCGAGCGCCGGCCCCGGGCGCGCCACCGCAGTCGCGAAGACCTCGTAGTCGAACCAGGTCGGCGTGCTGAACCCGCGGTCCAGCCACACCGCCTCCTCGGCTCCGTTGACCAGCCCCGGGGCACACCGGGACACGCCCTCGGCGCCGGTCACGCAGCCCGACCGGCCGCGCAGGGTGTCGAAGGCGAACGCGCTGACCGGCCCGGCGGGCGGGGTGACCGCGGAGCGGTGCACGTTGAGCCCGGGGACCCGGACCTCCGCCAGCGAGAAGGCGGGGGCGCCCGGGGCGTCCGCCGGCACCAGGGGGCTGATGGTCACCTGCGTGGAGTAGCCCTCCGGCAACGGCAGCACCTGCTCCTCACCGGTGTCGGCCACCGGCACGACGAGCTCTCCGGTGTCGGTGGTGATGCGCAGTTCCGCCGGTCGCGCCACGCCGGGCTCCTGGCCGAGCGACACGATGATCTCCCCGGCCGCGATCGGACGCTCCGTCGTCAGCCGCCACCACGGCGGTTCGCCGCTCTCGTTCCACGGGGCGGGCCGCCAGGCGGTCAGCGGGTCGCCGTCCACGGCCGCCCAGGGCTGGGTGTCCACCCGGGCGGGGGTGAAGCCGTCGGGGTCCGAGGCCGAGCTGGACGCGGTCGGGGTCCCGCCCAGGTACTCGATGACGCTCTCCGCCGCACCGAGCGCCGGGATCACGTAGTCGCGCGCCGGGTTGTCCATCCGCAGCGGGTCCTCCTCGGACAACCCACCCGACGTGGCCCCGATCAGCCGGCCGTAGTTGCGTTCGCGCCGGAGCAGCGCGTCGCTGACCATCGCCGGCTCGAAGGGGGCGCCCGGGGTGCCGGCCATGAGGGTGGGGCGGTCGGTGACGAGTCCGCGGTCCTCGAGCGCGAGGACCGCCTCGGGGCCGCCGTGCACCGTGACCACGGAGGACATCGGTGCCGTCCAGGCCTGCGGTACGACGTCGGCCACCGAGTAGATCTCGATCGCCGGCGCCGGCTCGTCGAGCCCCGCGTCGGCGACGGAGCCGTCGCTGACGTCGTCCTCGGCCGACACCGGCCCGAAGGTGGCGACCTGCTGGATCCCCGGCGACTCGCGCAGTGCCTGGCGCACCAGGACGGCGCGGATGGACCCCGCCGTGCCGGTGTCCAGGTCGTTGCGGAGCACCAGGTGGGAGATGCCGGCCCGGGCCAGGTACCTCGTCAGGCCCGCGGACCCCTCGCCCACCTCGAGCCGCGCCTCGATCGCGTCGAGCATGCGGATGTGGCCCTCGGGGGTCAGCGGGATGGCGTTGCGGACGTCCCACGGCGACTCCGCGAGCGCCTGCATCGGCTCGTCGATGGGCGTGCCCCACTCGTACTGGGGGAAGGACGACCCCGGGACGAGCAGGGCCCGCCCGCTCGGCTGCTGCGCGGCAAGGAAGTCCGCCGTCTCCTGCCAGTACCCGGGGACGTCGGTGAAGCCGGTGGGCGGCGCGAGCCGGCCGGCCAGCGCCGGGGAGATCGAGGCCACCAGCGCCAGGGCGAGCGCGACCAGAACCGCGCGCGAGGCGACGGTGACCGCGCCCCGCCTCCGGTCCCGCGGGGCCGAGCGCTCGGACCGGGCGCGCTGCACGCGCCGGACCGCGACGGCACCGAGGTGCGCGAGACCGAGGACCAGCGGCAGGCGGACGACCGGGTCCCACTTGTGCACGTTGCGCAGCGGGGCCAGCGGACCGTCGAGCCAGTCGTGCAGCTGCTCGGCGAGGATCCCCTGGACGCCGGCGAGGTGGCCCAGCGACACCAGGCCGACGCCGGCCAGGAGACCGAGGACGAGCCAGGTGCGCTCGGGCATGTCGCGGCGGCAGAGCGCCGCCAGCCCGGCCGCGGCCAGCACGACCGTGCCGACGATCGGGACGATCTCGTGCACGAGGGCCCAGCCGGCCGGCCAGTTCGGACCCGAGGGGAAGGCCAGGGTCGCGAGCCAGTGCGTGGTGCCGCGCAGCACGCTGAGGACGTCGGTCGGGCCGGTCGTGGCGTCGGCCGTCTCGATGTAGTAGAGGAACGACGAGCCGAACCGGCCCAGCAGCACCAGGGGGCCGGCCCACCAGGCGGTGGCCAGCCCGACCGCGACCACCCACCAGGCGATGAGCCGGCGCTTGAACGGCCCGGCCGGGCGGGTGAGCAGGTACAGGACCGCCAGCGGGAGGACGGCCGCGGTGGCGACGGCGTTGACACCGCCGACGCAGAAGACGGCCAGGCCCGACAGCGCCGCCGCCCGCCGCGCGGAGCCGCGCTGCGCCGCACCGACCAGCGGGATCAGCACCCACGGCGCGATCACCAGCGGCAGGGTCTCGATGGAGAGGGCCCCGACCGCGCTGACCATGCGCGGGGAGAGCGCGTAGGCGATCCCGGCCACCAGCGCCGTCGCCGGCGTCCCGATGCGCAGCCGTCGGGCCAGGATCACGATGCCGAGGAAGGCCACGCTCATCAGCGCCGCGACCCAGAGCCGCTGCACGATCCACGCCGGGATCCCGGCCAGCTGCCCGAGGGCGAAGAACGGGCCCATCGGGAAGAAGTAGCCGTAGGCCTGGTTCTGGATCTGGCCGGCGGCCCCCTCGGGCTCCCACAGCGTGAGCGCCCGGCCGAGGAACGCCAGCGGGTCGACCACCAGGTCCGACTTCGTGTCGCCGAGGATCTTCCCCGGCGCCTGCAGCATCGCGAGGACCAGGAAGCCGGCGCAGACCAGCGCCAGCCGCCACCGCCCCAGGAACGTCCGCACCCGCCCCGTCAGGGGCTCGCGCGGCCCCCCCGAGGACGCGGGATCCGCCGGTGACGGTCCGGCGGACGTGCCGGTGACCATCGTCGCCATGTGCAGCAGTGCCCCTGTCGTCAGGCGCTGGGGACGGGGACCCGAACGGGCTCGTCCTGCGCGTCGTGGGGCTGGGTGGGGCTGCGCCGGGTCGCCAGGAGCGCGCCCAGGGCGAGGAGCGCGGCGCCGGTGCCGGCCGCGGCCCACCGCACCCCGGTGCGCAGGTCCGCCCGCTCGTCGCGGACGTCCTCGGCGCGGGCGAGCGCTCCCTCGACGGAGGCCTCCGACCAGCCGTACGTCCCGCTCAGGAGCACGGTTCCGGCCGTGCCGTCAGGACCACGCAGCGCGGTCACCGGGCTCTCCTCCTCGGACACGACGACACCGCTGAGCGGCTCGACGAACACCGTCCTCGTGCCGCTGTGCACGACGTCGGCGAAGACCTCGTCCTCGGGGGAACCGACCAGGCGTCCGGGGACGGGGACCGATCGGATCACCTGCTCGGGGACCTCCTGCTCGAAGCGGTACACCTGCAGGCCGCCGAGGCGCTCGACACCCTCGTAGCGGGCGGGGAACGGCTGCCTCGCCGTGGTGTCCCAGAGATCGTAGTCACGCCGCTCGGTGTCGGCCGGGAAACGCACCGTGAGCCCGCGGATGTCGGTGGGGTCACCGTCGACCGACTCCCCGACGCAGTCGACGGCCTCGGCGGTCCACCGGTCCAGGCACACCAGCGTGGTGCTCGTGGCGACCAGGGTCCCGTCCGCGTCGCTCGTCTCCGACACGTACTCCCACACGGCGGTGCGGTCGCCGGCAGCACCGGTGTCCTCGTCGCCGCGGACCCGGACCGACGTCGAGACGTCCTCGCTGGTCACCGGCGCGAAGGTGACCGGGTCCAGGTAGGTGACCTCCCGGCCGACCGCCTCGGTCCCGAAGCTCTCGTCCAGGGGCAGCTGGACGGGGAGCAGCGGGACCCAGGACCCCGCCGTCGCCGACGCGACGACCGCGAGACCTCCCAGGCCGATTCCGGCCAGCCCGACGACACGCGCCCGCATGCAGCTCCCCCTCGCCGCTACGGCTCGCGCGGCACGGACATCGACGGTACGGGACGTGGTCGACCCCGTGGCGGACGACGCCCCGGCACCCGGGCCCGGACCCGGCCCGGCACCGACACGCCCGGGAGGCGCCGGGGACGGGTGGGACGCAGGCGGTTCCCGGGCTCTCGCGGGCCGGTCGTTGCGTCCGTGACGCGGGTGCCCGGCGGGGACGGCGGGGTCAGCTGTTCCGGCGCAGCACCAGCAGGATGTTCCAGCTGGCGAACTCGCGCAGGCCCGGGATGCGTGCCACCCAGGTGGCCCACCACGGGTGGTACCGGGGCAGGGCGGCGATCAGCTCGGCGTCCGGGCAGGCCCGCGCCCAGCGCAGCGCGGCGCCGGCCGACGTCGCGAACAGCGACTCCCCGAACTTGTTCTTCGGCTCGGCACCGGTCTTCTTCCGGTAACGGCGCCGGGCCCGGTACCCGCCCAGGTAGTGCCACGGCGCCGTCTCGTGCCCACCCCACGGCGACAGCCAGGGGGTGAAGGACAGGTAGATGGTGCCGCCCGGCCTGGTCACCCGGACCATCTCGTCGGCCATCGTCCAGGGACGCCGCACGTGCTCGAGGACGTTGGAGGAATAGCAGACGTCGACGGCGCCGGTGCGGATGGGCAGCTCCTCGCCGCTCGCCCGCAGCGTGCCGGGCTCCGGCTCCCCGCGCGCGGCCATCTCGCCGGCATCCGGTTCCAGCCCGACGTAGGTCGCACCGGCCCCGCGGAACGCGTCCGCGAAGTAGCCGGGACCACCGCCCACGTCCAGCACCGTGGCCCCCGAGAGGTCGACCCAGCGGGACAGCTGGGCCACCGAGTCGGCGGCGAGCACGCTGTAGAAGCGCTCCGGATCGTCCTGCTCGTGCAGGAAGGCCTGGAAGAGCGAGACCGACCGGGAGAGAGTGGCCGATCGGTTCATCTGTGTGCTCCTTTGGGTCGTGAGCCTCGTTGCGGGTCGAAGCCGCCGCTCGGGTGCATTAGTGTGCCGCGGGTGTTGTACCGAACGACGGACGTCGATGTTCTCTTCGTGAACTGGCGTGATGTCAGCCACCCGGAGGGCGGCGGATCGGAACGGTACGTGCAGCGGATCGCGGAGGGTCTGGCTGCCGCCGGGCTCCGTGTGACCCTGCTCTGCGCCGAGCACGGCCGCGCACCGCGGGAAGAGACCGTCAACGGTGTCCGGATCGTGCGGCGCGGCGGCCGACTGAGCATCTACCCGCGGGCGATGGCCTTCGTCCGGCGGCACAGGCCGCGCCTGGTGGTCGACGTCCAGAACGGCATCCCCTTCTGCAGCACCCTGGTGACCCGCTCCCCGGTGACCACCGTGGTCTTCCACGTGCACAAGGAGCAGTGGCCCATCGTCTTCGGCCGGATCGGCGGTCGCATCGGCTGGTGGCTGGAGTCCGTCGTCGCCCCGAAGGTCTACCGCCGGGTCCCCTACGTGACGATCTCCGACGCGACCCGCCGGGAGATGGCCGGCCTGGGCATCGCCCCCGAGCGGATCACGCTCGTGCCCGTCGGCACCGAGCCGATCGTGGAGGTGCCGACGCCGCGCTCGGCGTCCCCCCGGCTGATCACGCTGGGCCGGCTCGTGCCCCACAAGCAGGTCGAGCACTCGCTGGAGATCCTCGCCCGGCTGAGCGACCGCTGGCCCGACCTGACCCTCGCCGTCGTCGGTGAAGGCTGGTGGGAGGACACCCTGCGGGCCCAGGCCGAGCGGCTCGGCGTCGCCGACCGCGTGGAGTTCCTCGGCTTCCTCGACGAGACCGGCAAGCACGAGCAGCTGGCCGCGGCCTGGGTGTTCGTCTGCCCCTCGATCAAGGAGGGCTGGGGCATGGTGGTCATCGAGGCCGGTGGCCACGGCGTGCCCACGGTCGGCTACCACTCCTCCGGCGGCCTGCAGGAGTCGGTCGTGGACGGCGTCAGCGGCGTCCTCGTCGACGACCTGGACCAGATGACCGACGCCGTCGCCCACCTGCTCGAGGACGCCGACGCCCGCCGGGCCATGGGCGAGGCCGCGGTGCGGCACGCGGCCACCTTCGAGTGGTCGGCCAGCGTCCGCGAGTTCGCCGGGGTCCTGGCCCGCTCCGTCCGCGAGTCCGCCCGTCCCGGCGTCCGCGAGGGCGCCGCGGAGCTGGTCGCCCGGCTGGAGGGCATCCAGCACGGCACCGGCGACCCGAGCCGGGAGCGCGCCGCCCGCCTCGAGGCGTCGGTTCCCGGAACCGCACCGTTCCGGGAACCCGCCTCCTCAGGACTGCCGTGATCCTGGGCGGCTCCCCGGACACCCGGCGGCGAGCGGTCCTCCCGGGCCCTCGGTGCGGGGTGCGGGGATGACCGCCGTCGAGGTTCCGCCGGTACCCAGCGCCGCCCGCCGGCGGCGCGAGGCCGCCGTGCCGGCAGCACTGGTCTCGCTCGCCCTGCTGGGCGTCAACGGGCTGGCCTACGTCATGACCGTGGTGGCGGCCCGCCTGCTGGCTCCGGAGGCGTTCGGTGAGCTGGCCGCCCTCCTGGGCGTCATGTTCATCGGCGTCGTGCCGGCGACCGGGCTGCAGACCTCCGCCGCCCTCACCCTGGGCGCGAACCCCCCGGACCGGCCCGCCGTCCTCGCCCGGCTGCACACCGCCACGTGGGTGGGCGCCGCGGCCGTCGGCGTGCTCGGACTGCTCGCCGTCGGCCCGCTGGTGTCGCTGCTGCACCTGTCCGGCCCCACGACGGTGCTGTGGCTGATCGCCGTCCTCGTCCCGCACACGCTCGTGGGCGGCTACGACGGGCTGCTCCAGGGCACCCGCCGCTACCGTCGGCTGGCCCTGGTCAACACCACGTTCGGCCTGCTGAAGTCCGGCGGCGGCATCACGGGCCTGGTCATCGGCGGCACGCCCGAGGCCGCGCTCATCGGCATGGCGGTGGGGTGCGCGGGTACCGCCGTCGTCGGCTGGACCTTCTCGGGCCGGCCGGGCTTCGCCCGCGGCCTGCGCCCCCACGTGCGGTCGGCGACGAAGGCCTCCGGAGCGCTGCTCGGCCTGGTGCTCATGGTGAACCTGGACCTGCTGCTGGCCCGCCACCACCTGCCGGCGGAGCTCGCCGGCGAGTACGCCGTCGCCTCCATCTTCGCCAAGGTCGCCTTCTGGCTCCCGCAGGGCATCAGCGTCGTCCTGCTCCCCCGGCTGGCCCACGCGGGCGGCCGGCGGCGGCTGCTGCCGGTCGCCGCTGCACTCGTCGCGCTGGTGGGGGCCACCGTCACCGCCGCCACGGCGGTCCTGGGCGCGCGTGCCCTCCCGCTGGTGGGCGGCGCGGAGTACGGGAATGCCCTCGGGGGCGCCACCTGGGTCTTCGCGATCCTCGGCACGCTGTTCGCGCTGGCCCAGCTCCTGCTCTACTCCGGCATCGCCGCGGCCGACCGCGTCGCGGCGGTCGCGGTCTGGTGCGCGGTCGCCCTGGAGGCCGTCGCCGTCGAGGTGCTGGCCGCCCGGGACGGGCTGACCGTGCTGACGGTGGTGGGTATCGCCGTCGCGGCCAGCGTGCTGCTGGTCGGCACCGGGCTGCTCCGGCTGTGGCACTCCCACGGCCTGCCCCTCTTCGGCCGCTCGCGGTCCGCCGCCGGCTGAGGGGTCCACCGCCGGCCGACGTCCGCCGCCCGGGACGACGCCACCGGCTGTTCCGCCCTCTCGGCAAGATCAGCAAACCGGGCGAACGGAGGACTACTCCCCCGGCTCCGCGGGCAGGACCTGCACAGTCGCCCGTCGGGTCGCTCCCGGTGGGCCGCCAGCAGACGAGCCGAGACGAGAGGAGCGCCCTCCATGGCGTCCGTCATCCACTACACGATCGCGACCGAGGCCGAGAAGAGCCCCGACTTCCGCCGGGTCCTGTGGACCGGCAAGAACACCCAGCTCGTGATCATGACCATCCCCAAGGGTGGCGAGATCGGCGAGGAGACGCACGAGGACATCGACCAGATCCTCACCTTCGTCAGCGGCACCGGGAAGGCGATCATCTCCGGCTCGGAGAAGAACGTCGCCCAGGGCGACCTCGTCGTCGTCCCCGCCGGCACGAAGCACAACTTCGTCAACACCGGCGAGAACCCCCTCATCCTCTACACCGTCTACGGCCCGCCGGAGCACGCCGACGGCGCGGTGCACAAGACCAAGGAGGAGGCCGACGAGCTCGAGGAGGCCGGCAAGGACGAGCCGCCGACGTCGGACTGAGCACTCCCGCCCGGAGGGCCGCCGTTCCCCGTGACGGCGGCCCTCCGGCGCGTCCGGGTGGCTCAGCCGGCCTCGGCGTGCCGGTCGCTTCCCCCCGCCTCGGGGACGACCATCACCGGGCACCGGCCGGCGAGCACGCAGTGCAGCGCCACCGACCCCATCAGCAGTCCGCGCACCGCGCCCTGCCCGTGCCCGCCGACGACGAGCAGCCGGGCGCCCTGGGCGGCCTGGACGAGCACGTCGCCGGCCGGCCCCTCCAGGCACTCGACGCGCACGGGCACCCCCTCCGGCAACCGCGCGTCGGCGACCTGCCGCTCCGCCGCGGCCCGGACCTCGCGGGCCAGCTGCTCCGGCGGCGGGAGGGCGACGGCGTAGGCGTCGCTCCAGTACCCCGTCGCCGAGTAGGCCGCCACGGCCACCAGCTCGGCGCCGAGCAGCTCCGCCTCGCGGCCCGCCCGCTCCAGGGCGATCCCCGATGCCTCGGAGCCGTCCAGGCCGACGACGACGCGCGGCGGGCCGTCGTCGGGCCCCTCCTCGGCGCCCGTGTGGACGACGACGACCGGCACGCGGGCGTGGGTGACGCAGCTGAGCGCGACCGAGCCGAGCACGAGGCTGCGCACGGCGCCGCGCCCCCGGCTGCCCACGACCAGGCGGCCGGCGTCCTCCGAGGCGGCGAGCAGCATCGGCGCCGGCGGGCCGGCCACGGCGAGGACGTCGACCGGGACACCCGTCCGCCCGGTCTCGGCGCGCACCTCCTGCACCTGGGCGCGCGCCCGCTCCAGCGTGTCGTCCCGGACCGACTCCAGGAACTCCTCGTCGAGCATGAAGGGGTCGGACAGGCTCAGCTGGGTGGGGAAGCTGCTGACGACCTCGAGCGACGCCCTCCGCCGGGCGGCGTCCCCCAGCGCCCACGCCAGCGCCTCGCGCGCCCCGGGTGAGCCGTCCACCCCGACGACGGTCCGCTCCGCCCTGCCCTGTCCGCTGTCCGCCACGACCACTCCTGCCGCTCGTCGATGGGATGCCCGAGGCTCCCCCGGTACGCCCCCGTCGCACAAGGGCCGGTCAGGCGGTCAGCAGCTCGCGGACCTGCCGCCGGATCTCCAGGTCCTCGCGCGAGGTGACGACCACCGTGCGGGCCGCGGCGCCGTCGGCGCTGATGTCGACGTCGCCGGTGACCGACGCGTTGCGGTCGGCGTCCACCGCCACGCCGAGGAAGCCCAGGGCGCGCCCCGCCTCCTCGCGCAGCCACGGCGAGTGCTCCCCCACGCCCCCCGTCATCACGAGCAGGTCCAGTCCCCCGGTGGCCGCGGTCATGGCCGCGATCTCCCGCGTGAGCCGGTGCAGGTACACGGCGGCGGCCAGACCGCAGTCCGCGTCGCCGTCGTCCCGCCCGGCCAGCACCTCACGGAGGTCGCCCGAGGTCCCCGACAGCCCCTTCAGGCCGGCGGAGTGCTCGAGCACGTCGCCCAGCTCGGCGACCGGGATGTGCCCGTGCTCCAGCAGCCAGAGCAGCAGGCCGGGGTCGAGCGTGCCCGGTCGGGTGTTCATGACCAGGCCGGCCAGCGGGGTGAAGCCCATCGTGGTGTCGACCGAGCGGCCGTTCCGGACGGCGGCCAGCGAGGCGCCGGCCCCCAGGTGGCACGTGACGATCCGGAGCTCAGCCGGCGACCGGCCCACCAGCTCCGCGCCCCGCCGTGCCGCCCAGGCGTGCGAGAGCCCGTGGAACCCGTACCGGCGCAGCCCCCATCGGGCGTTCCACTCCCGGGGGACGGCGTAGGTCGAGGCCTCGGGCGGCAGCGTGGCGTGGAACGTGGTGTCGAAGCAGGCGACCGCCGGTACCGCGGGCAGCAGCCCGCCGGCGGCGGCGATGCCGGCCAGCGCACGCGGGTTGTGCAACGGCGCCAGGTGGCTGACCGACCACAGGTAGGCCACCACCAGCTCGTCGACCAGCACCGGCCCGGTGTGCCGCGGCCCCCCGTGCACGACCCGATGCCCGACGGCGTCGACCGGCCCGCAGCCGTCGAGGAACTCCGCGAGCGGGCCCAGGTGCCCCTCGCCCTCCCACGCCTGCACCGTGGTGGCCGCGCCGACGGACCCGTCCGGGTCCAGGACCGAGAGCTTCAGGCTGCTGGAGCCGGCGTTGACGACCAGGAGCCTCATCCCTCCGGCTCCCGCAGCGGGTGCCCGGCCGTGGTGACCGGGCCGCCGCCGGCGCCCCACTGCCAGTCGCGCACCTCGGGGAGGTCCTCGCCGTGGGTGCGGACGTACCGCCGGTGCGCGATGAGGGCGTCGCGGAGCCGGTCGCGGGCGTGCGCACCGACCGTGCGCAGCCGCGGCACCCGGTCGATCACGTCGATCGCCAGGTCGAAGCGGTCCAGCCGGTTGAGCACGCACATGTCGAACGGGGTCGTCGTCGTCCCCTCCTCCACGTATCCGCGCACGTGCAGGTTCGCGTGGTTGGTGCGCCGGTAGGTCAGCCGGTGGATCAGCCACGGATAGCCGTGGTAGGCGAAGATCACCGGCTTGTCCGTCGTGAAGTAGGAGTCGAACTCCCGGTCGGAGAGCCCGTGCGGGTGCTCCCGGTCGTCCTGCAGGCGCATCAGGTCCACCACGTTGACCACGCGGATCCGCAGGTCCGGGAAGAACCCGCGGAGGATCTCGACGGCCGCCAGGGTCTCCATGGTCGGGACGTCGCCGGCGCAGGCCATGACCACGTCGGGCTCGGCGCCGGCGTCGCTGCTGGCCCACTCCCAGATGCCGAGCCCCTTGGTGCAGTGCTCGACGGCGGCGTCCATGTCCAGGTACTGCAGCGCCGGCTGCTTCCCGGCCACGATCACGTTGACGTACTGGCGGCTGCGCAGGCAGTGGTCGGCCACGGACAGGAGCGTGTTGGCGTCCGGCGGGAGGTACACCCGCACGACCTCGGCGCGCTTGTTCACCACGTGGTCGATGAAGCCGGGGTCCTGGTGGGAGAAGCCGTTGTGGTCCTGGCGCCACACGTGCGAGGTCAGCAGGTAGTTCAGCGAGGCGATCGGCCGCCGCCACGGGATGCCGTTGGTCGTCTTGAGCCACTTGGCGTGCTGGTTGACCATCGAGTCGACGATGTGGACGAACGCCTCGTAGCAGGAGAAGAAGCCGTGCCGGCCGGTGAGCAGGTAGCCCTCCAGCCAGCCCTGGCAGGTGTGCTCGGACAGCATCTCCATGACGCGGCCGTCCGGGGCCAGCGAGTCGTCCTCGGGGTACCGCTGCGCCATCCAGGCCCGCTCGGTGACCTCGAGCACCGCCCCGAGCCGGTTGGAGTTGTTCTCGTCGGGTGAGAAGACCCGGAAGGTCGCCATGTTCTGCCGCATGACCTCGCGCAGGAACGTGCCCAGCACCCGGGTGGCCTCCACCGCCCCCGTGCCCGGCTCGGTCACCGGGACGCCGGAGTCGCGGAAGTCGGGCAGCCGCAGCGGCTGCATCAGCAGCCCGCCGTTGGCGTGCGGGGTGGCGCTCATCCGCCGGTCCCCGGCCGGGTGCAGGTCGCGGACCGCGGGCACCGGCGCACCGTCGGCGTCGAACAGCTCCTCGGGCCGGTAGCTGCGCAGCCACTCCTCGAGCACGCGGCGGTGCCCCTCGTCCCCGCGCGCGTCGGCGAACGGCACCTGGTGGGAGCGCCAGGAGCCCTCGACGGGCACGCCGTCGACCTCCGCCGGCCCGGTCCAGCCTTTGGGCGAGCGCAGCACGATCATCGGCCAGCGGGGGCGGTCCCGGACGCCGTCCTCGCGGGCCCGCCGCTGGATCTCCCGGATGGCGTCCAGGCAGGTGTCCAGCGCGGCGGCGAACCGCTGGTGCATGTCGGCCGGGTCGCTGCCGCTCACCAGGTGGGGCTCGTGGCCGTACCCGCGCAGCAGTTCCGCGAGCTCGTCGTCGCCGATCCGCGCCAGCACGGTCGGGTTGGCGATCTTGTAGCCGTTGAGGTGCAGGATCGGCAGGACGGCGCCGTCCCGGGCGGGGTCGAGGAACTTGGTGGAGTGCCAGCTCGTGGCCAGGGGCCCGGTCTCGGCCTCGCCGTCGCCGACGACGGCGGCCACCACCAGGTCGGGGTTGTCGAAGGCCGCCCCGTAGGCGTGCGACAGCGCGTATCCCAGCTCGCCGCCCTCGTGGATGGACCCCGGGGTCTCGGGCGCCACGTGGCTGGGGATGCCGCCCGGGAAGGAGAACTGGGTGAACAGCCGCCCCATCCCGGCCTCGTCCTGCGAGACGTCGGGGTAGACCTCGCTGTAGGTGCCCTCCAGCCAGGCGGAGGCGACCAGGCCGGGGCCGCCGTGCCCGGGGCCGATGACGTACATCATCGACTGGTCCCGGTCCCGGATCGCCCGGTTCAGGTGCGCGTAGACGAAGTTCAGGCCGGGGGTGGTCCCCCAGTGGCCCAGCAGCCGCGGCTTCACGTGCTCCGGTCGCAGCGGCTCGCGCAGCAGCGGGTTCCCCATCAGGTAGATCTGGCCCACCGAGAGGTAGTTGGCGGCCCGCCACCACGCGTCGAGGGCGGCGAGCTCGTCGGGGCCCAGCGGGCCGGGGGCGGGGACGGCATCGGACGTCGGGTGCGTGGAGATCGCCACCTCCGGGACGCTAACCAGTCGGTGGCCGGGTGCGCGAGGCACGTCGCCCCCTGGTTGCATGACGGCCATGAGCCGTACCACCGCGGTCGACCTCGCCGCAGCACTGCGGGCGGCCGGACTGACCGACGTCGACGACTCCGGGCTGGCCCGAGCGCTGTACTCCTCCGACGCCTCGATCTACCGGGTGCTCCCGCGCGCCGTCGTCCGCCCCCGCGACACCGACGAGGTCCTCGCCACGCTCGCCGTCTGCCGCGAGCTGGGCGTGCCCCTGACCGCCCGCGGGGCGGGCACCTCGATCGCCGGCAACGCCGTCGGGACGGGCGTCGTGCTCGACACCAGCCGGCACATGAACCGCGTGCTCTCGCTCGACCCCGGGGCGCGGACCGCGACGGTGCAGCCGGGCGTCGTCCAGGCCGCCCTGCAGACGGCGGCCCGCCCGCACGGCCTGCGTTTCGGCCCCGATCCGAGCACCCACAACCGCTGCACGGTCGGCGGCATGATCGGCAACAACGCCTGCGGGTCCCGGGCGCTGGGCTACGGCCGCACCTCGGACAACGTCGTGGCCCTCGACGTGGTCACCGGCACCGGTGAGCGCCTGACGGTCGGCCCCGGCACCACGCCGCGCACCGGCGTCCTCGCCGACCTGCACGGCCTGGTCGCCGGCGAGCTGGCGACGATCCGCACCGAGTTCGGCCGCTTCGGCCGCCAGGTGTCGGGCTACTCGCTGGAACACCTGCTGCCCGAGCGCGGCTTCGACGTCGCCCGTGCGCTCGTGGGCAGCGAGGGGACCCTCGCCGTGGTCCTGGGCGCGACGGTGCGGCTGGTCACCGATGCCCCGGTCCGCGGGCTGGTCGTGCTCGGCTACCCCTCGATGGCCGACGCCGCCGACGCCACCCCCGGCCTGCTCCCCCACGAGCCCACGGCGGTCGAGGGCCTCGACGAGCGGATCGTGCAGCGGCTGCGTGACGTGCCGGCCGCCGTGGTCCCCGACCTGCCCCGCGGCGCCGGCTGGCTGATCGTCGAGCTGACCGGCGACAGCGTCGCCGAGGTCGAGGACAAGGCGCGCGGCGTGCTCGCCGACGCGGGCGCGGTCGACTCGCTGGTGGTCACCGACCTCGCGCACGCGGCGGCGATCTGGCGCATCCGCGAGGACGGCGCCGGCCTGGCCAACCGCACGTCGGACGGACGGCCGGCGCACGCCGGGTGGGAGGACGCCGCCGTTCCGGTGGAGCAGCTCGGCGACTACCTGCGCGGATTCGAGGCGTTGCTGGACGGCCACGGGCTGCAGGGCGTCCCCTACGGGCACTTCGGCGACGGCTGCCTGCACGTGCGCATCGACTTCCCGTTCGGTGCCGACGGCGGGCCGGACCGGGGGCGGGCGCGGTACCGGGCGTTCGTGGAGGACGCCGCCCGGCTGGTCGCCGGCTACGGCGGATCGCTCTCCGGCGAGCACGGCGACGGCCGGGCGCGCAGCGCGCTGCTGCCGCTCATGTACTCCTCCGCTGCCCTCTCCCTGTTCGAGCGGGTCAAGGGCGTCTTCGACCCCGACGACCTGCTCAACCCCGGGGTGCTGGTGCGCCCGGTGCCGGTCGAGGACGACGTGCGGATCGCGGCCGCCCCGCGCCGGACCGACGGCCTCGCCCTGGCCTACCGGCACGACGGCGGCGACTTCTCCGCCGCCGTGCACCGCTGCACGGGCGTCGGGAAGTGCCGCGCGGACCTGCAGTCCAGCGGCGGGGTCATGTGCCCCTCGTGGCCGGCCACGCGCAACGAGAAGGACACCACCCGCGGGCGGGCGCGCGTGCTGCAGGAGATGCTCGCCCCCGGCGGGCCGGTGACCGGCTGGCGCTCGCCGGAGGTGCACGACGCGCTGGACCTGTGCCTGTCCTGCAAGGGCTGCTCCTCGGACTGCCCGACCGGGGTCGACATGGCCGCCTACAAGTCAGAGGTGCTGCACCAGTCCTACCGGCGCCGGCTGCGTCCTCTCCCGCACTACACGCTGGGCCGGCTGCCGCGGTGGGCCGACCTCGCGGCCCGGGCCCCGCGGCTGGTCAACGGGTTCCTGGGCTCGCGGCTGGGTGGCCGGCTGGCCAAGTGGAGTGCCGGCATGGACCAGCGCCGCGACGTCCCCGCCTTCGCCGTCCGGACCTTCCGGCAGCAGTGGCAGGACCGGCCGGCGGCCGCTGGGGACGGCCCGCCGGTGGCCCTCTGGGTCGACTCCTTCACCGACCACTTCGACCCCGACGCCGCCCTGGCCGCCGCGGAGGTCCTGGAGGCGGCCGGCTACCGGGTGCAGGTGCCCGGTTCCGACACCTGCTGCGGGCTGACCTGGATCACCACCGGGCAGCTGGACGCGGCCCGCCGGATCCTCGGGCACACCGTCGCCGAGCTGGCGCCGGTCGTGGCCGCCGGCATCCCGGTCGTCGGCGTCGAGCCCTCGTGCACCGCGGTGCTGCGCGGCGAGGCGCTGGAGGTGGTGGGCGGTCCGGACGCCGAGGCCGTCGCCGCCGGCACGCGCACCCTGGCCGAGCAGCTCGCGGCCACGCCCGGCTGGGAGCCGCCGTCCCTGGCGGGCCGGCAGGTGGTCGCGCAGCCGCACTGCCACCACGCCTCGGTGCTCGGCTGGTCGGCCGACGCCGAGCTGCTGCGGCGGGCGGGCGCGGAGGTGACCCGGCTCGGCGGCTGCTGCGGGCTGGCGGGCAACTGGGGCGTCGAGAAGGGACACCACGACGTGTCGGTGGCGATCGCCGGGCAGCAGCTCCTGCCCGCGGTCGAGGACCTCCCCGAGGACGCCGTCGTGCTCGCCGACGGGTTCTCCTGCCGCACCCAGCTGGACCAGCTGGCCGGGCGCCGCGGCCTGCACCTGGCGCAGTTGCTCGCGGGGCGCCCGGGCTGACCGGCCCGGCCGGGCGACCGGCCGGCGCGGCGTCTGCGACGATCGCGGCGTGGACCTCGAGGAGACCCTGCTGCCCGGTGTCGGCGTGCGCTACGAGCTGCAGTGCAGCTCGGGACAGCTGCTGGGCATCGTCGTCCAGCGGGAGGGCGGGGCCGAGATCGCCGTCTACGACCGGCGTGACCCCGACCGCGCCCAGGGCATGTTCCGGCTCAGCCCCGACGAGGCCGACGCGGTCGCCGAGGTGCTCGGCGCGCCGCGGCTGACCCAGCGCTTCGCGGATCTCTCCAAGGAGGTGCCAGGGCTGGAGTCCGGGCGGCTCACCGTCGCACCCGGCTCGCCGTACGACGGCCGGCCGCTGGGCGACACCCGCGCGCGGACCCTCACCGGCTGCTCGATCGTGGCCGTCGTCCGCGGCGCCGACGTGATCCCCTCCCCCGGCCCCGAGCACGTGCTCGCCGGAGGTGACGTGCTGGTGGCGATCGGCTCGGACGCCGGGCTGATGCAGCTCGAGCGCCGCCTCGCCGGCGAGGGCTGATCCCGGGGTGGACCACGTCGCCACGCTGCTGGTCGAGCTCGGCCTGCTCTTCCTCGGGCTGTCCCTGCTGGGGATCCTGGCCCGCCGGCTGGGGCTCTCCCCCATCCCGTTCATCCTCATCGCGGCGCTGGCCGTGGGCAACGGCGGCCTGGTCCCGCTGGACACCGCCGAGCCCTTCCTGACCGCCGCCGCGGAGATCGGGGTGGTGCTCCTGCTGCTCACCCTGGGTCTGGAGTTCTCCGCCACCGAGCTGTTCAGCTCCTTCCGGCGGCACGCACCCTCCGGCCTGGTCGACCTGCTGCTGAACGCGCCACCGGGCTTCGTCGCCGGGCTGCTGCTCGGGCTGCCGTGGCAGGGCGCGCTGGCGCTGGCCGGCGTCACCTACATCTCGTCGTCGGGCATCATCGCCCGGCTGCTCGGTGACCTGGGCCGGCTGGCCAACCGCGAGACCCCCGCCGTGCTCGCCGTCCTCGTGCTGGAGGACCTGGCGATGGCCCTTTTCCTGCCGCTGCTCGTGGTGGCCCTCGCCGGGGAGGGGCCGACGGCGGCCGTCGCCGGCATCGCGCTGGCGGTCGGCGCGGTGGCGGTCGTCCTGCTGGCGGCGCAGCGGCACGGGCACCGGCTAGGCCGGTTGCTCAGCCACGACGACGACGAGCAGGTGATGCTGCGCCTGGTCGGGCTGACCCTGCTGGTCGCCGGTGCGGCGCAGGCGATGGGGGCCTCGGCGGCGGTCGGCGCGTTCCTGGTCGGGCTGGCGCTCCCGGCGTCCTTCGCCGAGCGAGCCCGGGCCATCCTCGGCCCGCTGCGGGACCTGTTCGCCGCGCTGTTCTTCGTCGCGTTCGGGTTCGCCACCGACCCGGGCGCGATCCTGCCCCTCCTGCCCGCGGCCCTGGCGCTGGCGGCCGTCTCGACGGCGACCAAGATCGGCACCGGCTGGTTCGCGGCGAAGCGGGACGGGATCGCGGCGCCCGGGCGGCTGCGTGCGGGCACGGCCCTGGTCGCGCGCGGCGAGTTCTCCATCGTGATCGCCGGGCTCGCGGTCACCGCCGGGCTGGCCGAGGTCGGCCCGATCGCCACGGCCTACGTGCTGATCCTCGCCGTGGCCGGTCCGGTCCTCACCCGCTTCGCCGAGCCGGCGGCGCTGCGCCGTCCGGAGCCGCTCCCCGCCTGAGCTCAGGCCGCGGTCTCCCGGCGCGTGCGGGCTGCGGCGAGGACGGCGGGGGTCAGCGCGGCGGCGATGCGGGCGTATCCCGCGGACGACGGGTGGAAGCGGTCGGCGGCGAACAGCGCCGGATCGGCACCGAACGCCCGGTTGACGTCGGCGACGGCCGCGACGGTCGCGCCGTTCCCCCGTGCCACGGCGGTCTGCCGCTGCTGCAGCTGGGCGCACGCCCCCTGGACGAGCGGGCGGAACGCCGGCGGCACGAACGGCACGCTGGACATGTCCGGTGCCGGCACCAGGACGACGTCGGTACCGCCGGCCCGCAGCGTACGGAGCGCCGCGTCCAGGGAGGCCGCTGCCTGCTCGGGTGGGACGAGGCGGACGAGGTCGTTCGCCCCGACCACCACCAGCGCGAGATCGGCTGCCAGCGGCGCGGCCGCGCGGACCTGCCGCGGGAGGTCCGCCGAGACCGCGCCCGGCACCGCGAGCACGTGCAGGTCGACGTCGTGCCCGTCCCCGGTCAGTGCGGCGGCCAGCCGCGGCCCGAGGGCGTGCTCGGCGCGGAGCGCGCCGGTGCCGAAGGCGATCGAGTCGCCGAGGACGAGGAGGCGGAGGACGGAACGGGCCACGGACGGCACAACGCCGTCCGTGGCCCGCTGGATTTCATGCGCTCGGCGCGCCGGGAGCCGCACCTGCTCCCGCAAAAAAAAAAAAAAAAAAAAAAAAAAAAAAAAAAAAAAAAAAAAAAAAAAAAAAAAAAAAAAAAAAAAAAAAAAAAAAAAAAAAAAAAA